>DKWE01000034.1 GCA_002491565.1 Lachnospiraceae bacterium UBA7160
TAGCACCGACCGGAGTGGAACGGAAAAGCGTGTGTTAGAGTAGCGGTAATATTCAGATATGGCGCTGCTTGTGTGGCAGAGGTCTGGAGTTGGAACAGAGTAGGTGGGAGTGATAGATATGGAGCTGATGGAAAGCGGAGTAAGCAGAACGGCTCGCAGCCAGCAGTTGTGTCAGGGACACAGAAAGGTACAGGAGACAGAAGACAGGAGATACGACGCAGTCATTTTCGATCTGGATGGGACCTTGTTGGATACGCTTTTGGATCTGGCGAACAGCGTGAACGCGACAATGCGGCTGTTTCAGATGCCGGAACGCACAGTGGATGAAGTGTGTGCGTTTGTCGGGAACGGCATCCGCCGTCTGATGGATCAATGTGTGCCTGGCGGGAATGAAAACCCGCAGTATGAGGCAGCCTACGAGACATTTCTGAAGCATTACGGGGACCATTGCATGGAGGAGACGGAGCCTTACCCCGGCATCCTTTCTCTGCTGGAAGGACTGCAAAAGAAGGGCTATCGGATGGCAATTGTGTCTAATAAAGCGGATTTCGCGGTCAAAAAGCTCAGCAAGGTTTATTTTGGGAGCCTGATTGATGTCGCCATCGGGGAGAGGGAGGGCATCCGGAAAAAGCCAGCGCCGGATACTGTGCTGCAGGCGCTGGCTGAGCTTGGGGCAGACCGGGCACGGGCGGTCTATATCGGGGACTCTGATGTCGATCTGGAGACAGCAAAGAATGCCGGGATGGATGTCATCTCGGTGAGCTGGGGCTTTCGGTCCCGTGAATTTCTTCTTGCCCACGGGGCAGCCCCGGAGCGGATCTGCGCGAATGTCCGCGAAGTGAATGAGCTGATTCACGCAGGTAGGGCCTGCGTTCACTTGCAGTGATATCGCTAAAATATAAAACTGGGCTATACAGTGATTCATTTGGGTATATCCAGGTATGGGATGGTGCGTAGAGTTCACAATATATATAAGAGTATGAATGAGGCATTCCTGGATACACAGGAGAAAATAATCAGGGAGAGACATTATGGACTGAAACCAGGAGCGATAGCTGCTGGCGTGTACTGAAAAAGGTGCAATTAGGCAGAAATGAGAAAAGCTGACCGAAATTTTCCAAAATTTCTGCGCTTTCTCCAAATTTATAATTTCTTTAGAAATTTTATTGACACATAAGATTTGCAGGTGTAAACTATCTGACATCAAGCGAAGGCGCTGAGGAATCATTTGATTCCCCGGCGCCTTTTGTGTTATAAGAGGAGGAAGGATTATGGAAGAATTGACTGCATTGGCAAGAAGTGTTGACATTGGATGGATCCTTTTGGGGACAGCGCTGGTGTTCTTCATGCAGGCGGGGTTCGCAATGGTGGAAACCGGCCTGACGCGCGCGAAGAATGCGGGCAACATCGTGATGAAGAACCTGATGGACTTCTGTATCGGCACACCGATTTACTGGTTCATCGGCTTTGGGATCATGTTTGGCGGGACGGCTCCGCTGTTCGGAAAAATTGATTTGTTCTGCATGCATCAGGATGATTATGCGACGATGATTTTTCAGACTGTGTTCTGCGCGACTTCCGCGACCATCGTATCTGGGGCGATGGCAGAGCGGACGAAGTTTTCTGCCTACTGTATTTACAGCGCACTGATCAGCCTGTTTGTATACCCGATTTCCGGACACTGGATCTGGGGTGGTGGCTGGCTGGCAGAGATGGGCTTTCATGACTTCGCAGGTTCGACTGCAGTACATATGGTAGGCGGTGTTTCCGCTTTCATCGGTGCGGCGATTCTTGGGCCACGGATTGGAAAATACAACAAGGACGGGAAGCCGAATGCGATTCTTGGGCACAGCATGACTCTGGCAGCACTTGGCGTATTTATTCTCTGGTTCTGCTGGTTCGGCTTCAATGGCTGTTCGACGCTGGCGCTTTCCGGTGACAGCGCGGCAAATGCAGCGAGGATCTTCTATACGACGAATCTGGCAGCGGCAGTCGCGACGGTGACAGTGCTGATTATCACCTGGATCCGCTACAAAAAGCCAGATGTCTCGATGACACTCAATGGGTCATTGGCCGGATTGGTGGCGATCACGGCAGGCTGTGATACCGTAACGCCGGTTGGTTCGGCGCTGATCGGTATGATTGCGGGATTTGCAGTTGTATTTGGAATTGAATTCGTAGACCAGAAGCTGAAAATTGACGACCCGGTAGGTGCAGTTGGTGTTCACGGTATCTGTGGTGCGACCGGGACCATTCTGACCGGACTGTTTGCCTGTTATGATTTTGGATCCGGTGAAAAGCTTGGCGTATTTTACGGCGGCGGCTTCCAGTTCCTCGGAACACAGCTTCTGGGCGTCGCGGTGGTAATTGCATGGGTAGCAGTGACAATGACGATTATCTTCACCGTGCTGAAGAAGACGATCGGTCTGCGCGCAACCGCGACGGAGGAAATTGAGGGTCTCGATATCCATGAGCATGGTCTTGCATCTGCTTATGCAGACTTCGCCCTTACCTCCAGCATCAACAATTTCGGCGGCGGCAGCGCAATGCTTTCTGGTGCACCGGTTCTTCCGGAGCATGCAGTGCCGGTGGATGATGCGGTTCCGGTACAGGTGAAGACGCCGGAAGCTCCGGTGGCAAGCGATACGAATCTGACGAAGATCACAATTGTCGCAAAGCAGAGTAAATTCGATGAGCTGAAGGATGCATTAAGTCAGATCGGTGTGACAGGTATGACCGTGACTAACGTACTTGGCTGCGGCATCCAGAAGGGAAAATCCGAATATTACCGCGGTGTTCCGATGGATATGAGCCTGCTGCCGAAGATCCAGGTCGATGTCGTCGTCAGCAAGGTAGCGCCAGCAAAGGTCATCGCAGCAGCGAAGAAGGCGCTGTATACGGGACATATCGGAGACGGCAAAATCTTCGTTTACCGTGTTCAGAATGTAATTAAGGTACGGACGGGCGAAGAAGGATATGATGCACTGCAGGGAGAGGATTTCTTCTAAAACTAACATGCCTGCTTCGCAGG
>DKWE01000088.1:0-14647 GCA_002491565.1 Lachnospiraceae bacterium UBA7160
CTTGGCTTACTTTCACAGTAAAATCTGACCTGCTTTTGTAATAACAGAGGGGCCGGAGATTTTGCAGCGGATCGTAACGAGAACAAAGAACAATAAGGAGAACAGAACAATGGATTTTACGACTGTAAAAGAACTGTACCGCAATACCGACGCTTACGTTGGGAAGGAGATCACAGTGGGCGGCTGGGTGCGCAGCATCCGGGATTCGAAGACCTTTGGCTTTATCGTGCTGCATGACGGCACATTTTTTGAGACACTTCAGGTAGTCTACTCTGACACACTGGAGAATTTCGCAGAGATCTGCCGTTTGAATGTCGGAGCGGCGATCATTGTGAAGGGACAGCTGGTGGCGACTCCGAACGCGAAGCAGCCATTTGAGATTCAGGCTTCCTCCGTGGAACTGGAGGGCGCGTCTACTCCGGATTATCCGATGCAGAAAAAGCGCCATTCTCTGGAATACCTGCGGACAGTACCGCATCTGCGCCCCCGCACGAATACGTTCCAGGCAGTCTTCCGCGTGAGATCTCTGCTGGCATATGCGATCCACAAATTCTTTCAGGAGCGCGGCTTCGTCTATGTGCACACGCCGATTATCACTGGCAGCGACTGTGAGGGTGCGGGAGAGATGTTCCAGGTGACGACGATGAACCTCGCGGATATTCCGAAAGATAAGGCTGGCCAGGTCGATTTTTCACAGGATTTCTTTGGGAAAATGACGAATCTGACAGTCAGCGGCCAGCTGGATGTCGAGACCTTTGCGCAGGCGTTCCGCAACGTGTACACCTTTGGGCCGACTTTCCGCGCGGAAAATTCCAACACGGCGCGCCATGCGGCGGAGTTCTGGATGATCGAGCCGGAGATCTCCTTTGCGGATCTGCAGGATGATATGCGTCTTGCGGAGGATATGATCAAGTATCTGATCCGCTATGTCCTGGAGAATGCACCGGAGGAGATGAACTTCTTCAATTCCTTTGTCGATAAGGGGCTGATCGAGCGTTTGAATCATGTGCTGGATTCGGAGTTCGGCCATGTGACCTACACGGAAGCGATCGAGATTCTGGAGAAACACAATGATAAGTTTGAGTATAAGGTGTCCTGGGGCTGTGATCTGCAGACAGAGCATGAGCGCTATCTGACGGAGCAGGTATACAAGCGTCCGCTGTTCGTGACGGATTATCCGAAGGAGATCAAGGCGTTCTATATGAAGATGAATGAGGATGGAAAGACCGTGGCGGCGATGGACTGCCTCGTGCCGGGGATCGGTGAGATCATCGGCGGCAGCCAGCGTGAGGATGATTTTGACAAGCTGGCGGCGCGCATCCGGGAGCTTGGAATGAAGGAAGAGGACTATCGGTACTATATGGATCTCAGAAAATATGGTTCGACCCGTCATGCAGGGTTCGGGCTTGGCTTTGAGCGCTGCGTCATGTATCTGACCGGCATGTCCAACATCCGCGACGTACTTCCGTATCCGCGTACAGTGGGCAACTGCGAATAAGCTTCGGGCGGCACCCGGCTGGCGGAGATGAAAGGGCAGCGGACGGTGTCTGGACTGCGCAAGGAACTGGCGGCAGGCGCTGCCTGCTGCCGGATAAGAATTTGGGTCGGAGAAGATGGATGAGTGACAGAATACTGGTATTGGATGATGAAAAGGAGATTGCAGAGGTCATAGCTCTGTACCTCCGCAATGAAGGCTATGAGGTAGAGCTCGCGTTTACCGGGCGGGAAGCGCTTCGGAAGATTGAGGCGGCGCCGCCGGATCTTGCGCTGCTCGATGTGATGCTGCCGGATATCGAGGGCTTCCGCGTGCTGCGGCTCATCCGGGAAAAGTACAAGTTTCCGGTGATTATGCTGACAGCAAAGACAGAATATACAGACAAGATTACGGGGCTCACGCTCGGCGCGGATGACTACATTGCGAAGCCATTCAACCCGCTCGAGCTGGTCGCACGGGTCAAGGCGCAGCTTCGCCGCTATACGAAATACAATGACGGGCCGAAGCAGCAGGAGAATCTGATTGATTTTGCAGGGCTGGTGATGAACCGCGAGACGCACGAGTGTACCTTTAATGAGAAAGAGCTGACGCTGACGCCGATTGAGTTCGACATCTTGTGGCTTCTGTGTGAGAACCGTGGGAAGGTGATCAGCTCCGAGCAGTTGTTTGAACAGATCTGGAAGGAAAAGTACTTTAAAAACAGCAACAATACGGTGATGGTGCATATCCGCCATCTGCGCGAGAAGATGGGCGACGGCAGGCGGAAGAGCGATTTCATCAAAACGGTCTGGGGAGTAGGGTACAAGATTGAAAAATAATTATCGGAGGCTGAAGCGGACGATCCTGCTGCGCACGCTGCTGATCGCGCTGCTGGCCGCGGCAGTCGGTTACGGGCTGCTTACATTTGTCGTAGACGGGGTATTCCAGGACGCATTCGCGGAGCTTTTTGTAAAGATAGTGATGGGCATAACCCGGAAAGATTACGGGGAGGCTTCGCATATCTACTTTATGGTTTTTACGCGGAACAAAGTGCTCTGGGTAGCGATTGAGTTCTGCGTGCTGTTTATTCTTTTCTTCTATATTGCGGTCGGGCGGATGACAAGGTATCTGAATCAGATCAGCGACGCGCTGGAGAAGGTAGTCGGCGGATCGGAGGAGCCTGTCGTGCTGCCGGTAGAACTGACGCCGATGGCGGAGACGATCGCCGCACTAAAGACTGAGCTGACGCGCCGCGAACAGGAAGCTGCGATGAGTGAGAAGAAAAAGAATGAGCTGGTGGCATACCTTGCACATGATCTGAAGACACCGCTGACCTCGGTTGTGGCATATCTGACCATGCTCGACGAGCATCCGGATATGGAGCAGGAGGAACGGGAAAAATATACACACATCACACTGGAAAAGGCCTTCCGCCTGGAAGAGTTGATCAATGAATTTTTTGACATTACACGGTTCAATCTGCAGGATTTTGTATTGGAAAAGAAGGAAATGAATCTCTCAGTTTTCCTGGAACAGATTGCAGATGAGAGCTATGGGATGCTGCAGGAGAAGGGCATGACCTGTGCGGTGGACGTGGAGGACGATTTGGTGGTCTGGGGGGACACGGATAAGCTGGCGCGTGTATTTGACAACCTGCTGCGCAATGCGGCAGCTTACGGCTATGAGAATACGCAGATTCTGATTCAGGCCCGCGGCGGACACGGGCGCATCACCATTATATTCACCAATGAGGGGCCACAGATTCCGCAGAAGAAGCTGGAAATGATTTTTGAGCGGTTTTACCGTGTGGATGACGCGCGGTCGAGCCATACCGGCGGTGCGGGGCTTGGACTTGCGATTGCAAAGCAGGTCGTGGGGCTGCACGGCGGCACGATTTCCGCGACCAGTGATAGCCGGAATGTGCGGTTTATCGTGACGCTGCCATCGGATCCGCCGGATGCAGGGCGCGGTGCACGCAGGCGGAAGCGCACAGGAAAATGAACGGCTGGCGCAGGGAGTACCCGCAGGGGAAAGTGTATTGCAGGTGGGACAGCTGTTCCTCTGCCGGGATCAGGCATAGATAATAAGTTTGACAGATAGTACATGTACAGACAACCCGGAGGCGCGCAGCGCTGCCGGAGGTAAGATTGGGGGCTGCAGGATGAAAGAATCGAGAAGAGACAGAAACGATTCCTATTATTATGAGACGCGGGATGGACGGAGACGGGAGGAAAAGAGGGGAAGGACCTTCGGGGATGTACTCCGGTTTCTTCTGATGCTCATTGCACTTGGCGTATTTCTTTATTCCGCATGGATGCTGTATGGATTTTATAAGGAATACAAGAAGGGCTCGGACGAATACGACAATCTGGAGAGCAGCTACACAGTCAGCAAGGACGATGAGAACGAGAGCGAGAATTTTGATGCTCTGGAGGATGATCTGATCATTCAGAGGCTGGAGCAAATCCGTAAAGATGGAAAGAAAGCGGAGTTTGAGGAGGTTGTCCCGTCACAGTCGGTCGGTGGCCGTGAGGTGAAGGAGGTCGTGGAGAACGGCAAACAGGTAACGCTTCCTGTGATGACGAATCCGATTAATTTTGACGAACTTCTGGAGGTCAATGACGATATTGTCGGATGGCTTAAGGTTCGCGCGCTGGACATTTCCTATCCGGTGGTACAGGGGGAAGATAACGACTTTTATCTGCACCGGACGTTTGAGAAGACAGATAACTTTGCGGGCTGCCTGTTCATGAATTATACAAATCGCAGGGATCTCACGGATCAGAATACGATTATTTATGGGCACAACATGAAGAATGGCTCGATGTTCGGCAAGCTGAAGAATTTTAATGATGAAGAGGTTTTCAATAAGAGCAAATTCTTTTGGATTTTCACGCCGGACCTGATCTACCAGTACCGGATTTTCTCCGCCGGGATCGTGAGCACGACCGGGAATGCGTACAATATTTCCTTCACAGATGAGGATTACGAGGAGTTCATTGCGGATGCTTTTGAGCGGTCGGTAGTGGATAATAAAAATGTCGAGGTGACGACGGAGGATCGTGTCGTAACGCTGTCGACCTGTACCGGCGATTATTCTACCCGGTTCGTTGTGGTAGGCAAGCTGGCGCAGATTTACGCGGCAAAGAATAAATGAGCTGGGCGTTATTTATGAAATAGTACACAGGCTGCAGAGAGCGAGTGTGAGAAGTTCACGGTATCGGCTGGGATAGCAGCAGCGGGTGCTCGGGTGTACCGATGAGGACAGAGACGGTGGGAGGTTTACTGTGCTGAGTGGGATAGCGGCTGTATCAGTGGGAACAGCGGACTGCATGGATGGCAAGGGGAAAGGAGCATTGGTATGGAGGAGAACAGAGAGAAGCTGCAGGAAATCATAGACGAGTGCGAAAGAATGGTGTTCTTTGGAGGCGCAGGAGTTTCGACGGAGAGCGGAATTCCAGATTTTCGGAGCGTGGACGGTCTGTACCATATGAAGTATGACTATCCGCCGGAGACGATTCTGAGTCACACGTTTTTTATGAGAAATCCAAAGGAATTTTACCGCTTCTATAAGGATAAAATGCTGGCGCTCGATGCGCAGCCGAACGCCGCGCACCGGAAGCTGGCGGAGCTGGAGCAGAAGGGCAAGCTGCGGGCGGTTGTCACGCAGAATATTGACGGCCTGCATCAGAAAGCCGGGAGCAGGACCGTGCTGGAGCTGCACGGCAGCGTACACCGCAACTACTGTCAGCGGTGCGGCAAGTTCTATGACGCGGAATATATACAGAAAAGTGAAGGGGACGTTCCGCGCTGTACCTGCGGCGGCATGATCAAGCCGGATGTCGTGCTCTACGAGGAAGGGCTGGATCAGAAGACCATCCGCGATTCGATCCGCTACATTTCTGAGGCGGACGCGCTGATCATTGGCGGCACCTCGCTGGCGGTTTATCCGGCGGCGAGCCTGATCGATTACTTCCAGGGCAAATATCTGGTTGTGATCAACAAGTCCCCGACGCCGCGCGACCGCAATGCAGATCTGCTCATTTCGGACAGCATCGGAGAAGTGCTTGGCGCGGTTTGAGCGCTTACGGCGAAGTTTTATATGAAGGTTTTTGTTTTCGGTTATCCGGGTTAAGAGCAAGGGAGGGCAAGCCCATGACCTATGAAGTTGGCGACATTGTAAAGCTTAAGAAACCGCATCCCTGCGGAAGTCAGGAGTGGGAGATCCTGCGTGTCGGCGCAGACTTTCGCCTCAAGTGTATGGGCTGCGCTCACCAGATCATGGTGCCGCGCCGCCTGGTCGAAAAAAATACGCGCGGCCTGCACGCCCCGGACGGGACGGATAAGACGCGGGGTTAAACAAATTACACAGAGAGCAAAGGAAAAGCCCTTTGCCAGTACATGTTCGTCAAATAGCCAGACCTGTCACGCAGAATGCTTTTCCAGGTGTGCAGATGAAAAATGTCAGCGTATCGGATTGCGCTGAGACTTTTTGATCCTGGAAGCCGGGAAAGCAGACAGGTAATCAGGGATAGCTGTTTGAGATCCTTTATGCTGGCACAGACGGGCTTTTTTTATATAAAGGAGCAAATTCCGAAGATTCTGTGGTGGAGAATCATCAGGAATCGTTTGCGGGTGAGAAAGAGGGCCAGGATATGCAGAAAAGAAAAATAACATTGAAGCGTTGGATTCTGAAAACAGTACTGGTCGGATTGCTTGCTATGGCCGCCATTGTTTTGATTGTGCCGTGGTATATTGGATCCAAAATGAGGAATCAGGCCCGGGAAGCGAATGAAAAGCTGGCGGCTGTCTATCTGGAATTTTTGGACACCAATGTAGAGGGCCTGAATAAGCTTCTGTCCCAGTTTGCCGCGAATACCTACGATATTTCGATTCTGGCGATATCGGAGGACAAGATGCAGAGGTATTTTTCGGAGCAGAATGTGATGCAGAAGCTGGAAGATGCCAGCATGATTTATAACGTCTTTGACGGGATTTTTGTATATTCAGACAGTAAAATCGATCAGAAATTTCTCTGCCAGGTCGGTTCGGGCGGGAATGGCCGACAGGTAGGCCAGATGAAGGAAATTGTAAGGGATTTTGAAAAGAACTATTCAGTGAATACCTGGGAGCTTGTGCAGTATGAAGATCAGGAATATATGATGCGGGTGGTAAAGACCGGATCGACCTACTGTGGAGCCTGGATTGAAACTTCCTCTCTGATCCGCCCATTCAAGAATATTCAGTTTGACGAGATGGGAACCGCGCTTTTTCTGGACAGAGAAGGAAAGGTGCTGCATGGCGCGGTAGGCATGTGCGCTGATATGGAGCGGCTTTCGGAAGAAAATAACGGCCGCATTGTCAGGCTTGACGGGGCAAAATACCTTCAGATTGCACAGTCATCGAGGGTTATGCCGGTGTCTATGGTGATCCTGATGCCGGAAGAGGTGTATCTTGGTGATATTTATACGATTCAGAATGTGATCGGGCTGCTCCTTGGAATATCGCTTTTGATTTTTCCGGTATTGTGGAGGCTGCTTTCCCGGAACGTATCCCGGCCGGTGGATCAGCTGACGCAGGCGATGGAGGAGGTGCAGAAGGGGAAGCTTGAGGTACGGATAAAGCCGGAGGGAAAATTCCTTGAGTTCGAAGAAACGGGCAGATATTTTAATGGCATGGTGTCTGAGATCGAGAGGCTTAAGAGAGATGTCTACGAGAGAACGATCAGTGAACAGAAGACGGAGCTTCAGTATCTTCAGACGCAGATTCGGCCGCATTTCTTTTTAAATGCCTTGAATGTCATATATTCGTTTTCTCTTGTGAAGAGGAATGATCTGATCGAAAAGATGGTGGTCTGCCTGAGCAAATATTTTTCCTACCGGTTCCAGAGCACGGATTCCTTCACGCGGTTCGGATACGAGATCGAGCATATCGAAAATTATCTGGAGCTGCAGCGGCTGCGGTATCACAACGAGTTCGAGTCACAGATCGAGGTGGAGGAGGTCCTTCTGGATGCAAAGCTGCCGCCTCTGGTGATCCAGACCTTTGTAGAGAACAGCTTGAAATACGGAATTTCCAAAGATAAAGCGTTTGAGCTGGAAATCACCGCGGAGCCGCTTACAGTTGGAAAGGAACAGAAGCTTCAGATTACTATTATCGATAATGGACCAGGGTATGAGCAGGAGGTACTGGACGCAGTTGGGAAGCGGCAGCAGATCAGGCACAGCCATGGTCAGGGAATCGGGATCAATAATGTCATACAGCGTCTGAGGCTGCTTTATCAGGAAGAGGCGTGGGTGCAAATCTCAAATATGGAGGGCGGAGGCGCGTGTTCTGTGATTGTCATACCGCTGGAATTTGCGGAAGAGGATGAGGAAGAAGAAGCAGCAGAAGGGGAACCTGTGGAAGAGGGAACAAAAGAGGAACCTGCGGAGGGGAAGCATGAACACGATTTTACTTGTGGATGATGAGTATCCGTCGATTGAGGCGATTTTGACATTGGTGGACTGGAAACGCGCGGGCTTTGACCAGGTACTGACTGCAGACAGTGTGGCGTCTGCAAAGTTACAATTTGCAAAAACACAGATCAAAGTGCTCCTGTGTGATATAGAGATGCCGGGGGAGACGGGGCTTGATCTGCTTTCCTGGCTCCGCAGCTATTCGCCGGAGACGGTTGGCGTCTTTCTGACCTGCCACGCGGACTTTACTTATGCGAAGGAAGCAGTGCGGATGGGGGCTTTTGATTATCTTTTAAAGCCTGCCGCGATGGAGGATATTGAAGCGGTCACTGCGAGGGCGCTCGCGGAATGGGAAAAAAGACAGGAACACACTCAGAAGGAGACGCTCTGGAAGAATAATAAAAATACAGTGATTGAGCGTTTCTGGTGGGATGTGTTTCATCATCTTGTGCCGGATGACCGGGAGAGGCTGAGGGCGCAGATAGAGCGGAAAAGCCTGCCGGTGCTTCCGGAAGCGGAGTATCTGCTGATGAGCTGCGTGGTGCGGCAGTGGAATCTGGATTTATCAGTGTGGGAAAAGTATGATCTTGATTATACGATAAAAAATGTGCTGGAGGAAGTGTTTGCGTTTGCCTCTCCGTTTCTGATCTCCGATACGATCAACAGGACCTGGGTGCTGTTTCAGTTCAGAACCGGAGAAAAGCCGGATCTGGACAGGGCGCAGAAGGCGATCGAACGGTGCCAGGAATTTATGAAAGAGTATTTCCACACGAAGGTCTGCTTCTATATTGGGGAGCTCTGCAAAATAGAGAAGCTGTATGAGATGTACAGCCGGCTTGGGAAGCTTGAGAGCAGCAATGTATCTTATGACGACAGGATTTTTTTCCTAACAGGCGCCAGCAGGCCAGGATCCGGGGAAACCGATGTCCAGAAGGAGCAGGAGCTGTGGAAGCGGCTGCTGATGGAGCAGAAAAGCGAAGAACTCTGTATCCGGATCAAGGGGTATATACGGAAGATGGTACTGGATGAAAGTATGAACAAGGATGTGCTTCTCGGAATCTATCATGATGTCCTGCAGGTAGTCTATTCGGTGCTGACGGAGCACAATATATCGGCGCAGCAGCTGCTTGGTAATTTTGAGGAGGAGTATCAGGATGCGCTGGCTTCCAGCACGAGGATGGAGGAGCATCTGGAGCATATCGTAAGGACCTCGGTGGATTATATGCGGGCGACGCAGAATCAGGAGGGTGTGGTCGGAGAGATAAAAAAATACATTGAGGAGCATCTGAGCGAGGATCTTTCGAGAAATGCACTTGCAGAAATCGCGTGCCTGAATCCGAACTATCTCGCCCGGCTTTTCAAGAGCAGGACGGGATATTCGCTGGTGGACTATATCACCAAAAGGAAAATGGAAAAGGTCAGAAAGCTGCTCCTGACAACGGACTGGTCAGTGTCGCAGATCGCGCTGGAGCTGGGGTATACCAATATGCCTTATTTTTCGAAGGTTTTTAAAAAGGAGGCAGGGTGTACGCCGGTGGAGTACAGAAAACGTCAGGAAGCCTGAGCGTTACCGTTCATGCATCTACTGTCCCGCGAGGTGTTTTCGTGCAGCATGCACAGAGGGATGAATAGTGATATCTTTGGTGCAAAAAGTGTAAGAAAGGAATGCTGCTTTGTGTAATAATAAGGCAAAGAAAAGAAACGGCGTGACTGCTTGACCCCGGGAGACAGCAGTTGCCAAACCGTTACGAAACAGCATCTAAGGAAACACTGCGCAATTCCATTTGCGGCAGTTCTTAAGCATCAAGGAGGAAAAATCATATGAAGATGAGAAAACTTACGGTATGGACGATGGCGGCCTGTGTAACAGCTTCCACTCTGGCAGCTGCCGGATTTGCGCAAAGCGGCAAAGCAGAAGAAGAGACCGCGCATCTGGAGCTCTACGCGATGTCCTTCGGAGGAAACAATGACAGTCTTGAGAAAGTAAATCAGGCGGTGAACGACTATATCAAACCGCTGATCCATGCGGATGTGAAGCTCAATATTGTCAATTATGGCTCGTATGCGCAGCAGGTCAATCTGATGATGTCGGGCTCGGAGCCGGTGGACCTGATGCTGTCAACCGGACCGCTGACTTCCAATCTGGCAGGACAGGGTGCTCTGACGGAGCTGGACGAATTGCTGGAAAATTACGGCGGCGATATCGTGGAAGTCATGGGCGAGGACGTACTTGCCTCCTGCCGGTATGGCGGTGAGGTCTATGCAGTGCCGACGAACCGTGATCTGGCGCGTTCCGTCTGCTACTACTACCGCGATGATATCAACCAGGAACTCGGACTCGGGCTGGAGAATGCCAAAACACTGGAAGATATTGAGAAATGTTTTGAGATTATGCATGAGAAGGACCCGGATATGGCGGGCATCGCGGGAAACAATACCCAGAGCCTGATGGGGGCATGGAACTGGGATGCGATTTCCAACAACTACGGCGTGCTGCTGAATCTCGGGGAAGAGCTCAAGGTGGAAAATCTGTATGAATCCGAGGATTATATCAAGATGGTAAAGTTGATGCATGAATGGTATCAGAAGGGCTACATTTTCCAGGAGATCACGACCTCCACCGTTTCCAATCCGGATCTGTTCGCGACAGGAAAGATGCTTGGATTCTTTGCAAACGGCAATCCGACCAGTGATAATTCACAGAGCCAGATGCTTGGCGGGCCGATTAAGCATATTGAGCTGGTAGAGCCGTATATGTCCTCCACGACGGTTCAGACCGCCTGCTGGACGATCCCGCACAATTCAGAAAATCCGGAGAAGGCGATGGAGCTGCTGAACCTGATGTACACGGATCCGGTGCTGGTGAATCTGCTCTGCTACGGCATTGAGGGCGAAAATTATGTGGTGAAGGATGCGGAAAACGGCATCATCGGCTATCCGGACGGGCAGAATTCACAGACAAAGACCTATGATAACACGATTGGATGGACCTGGGGAAATATGCTGATCGGTTACACCTGGGAGGGTGATGATCCCGATGTCCATGCGCAGATGATCGAGTTCAACAATTCTGCAAAGCGTTCCAAGGCGCTGGGCTTCACCTTCGATCCGACCAATGTGCAGAACGAGACGACCGCCTGTGCGAATGTCGCTGCAAAGTATACAATCGGTATCGAGAGCGGCGCACTGGACCCGGACGAGGCGCTTCCGAAGTTCCAGGAAGAACTGAAATCCGCCGGGATTGACCAGATTATTGAGGAGAAGCAGCGTCAGCTTGACGAGTGGGCTGCAGCCAACGCAGAATAATGTGTGAAGGGAGGATGCTGCAAAATTGCCGGAAGGTACAATTTATGGTATGCGATCAGGTGGATAAATACCAGGACTTGTATCTCCGCTGCATTTTGCAGCATCCTCCTTCGTCATAGAGAATTGGTTTTTGTTTTGAGCGGCTCTGCCGCACAGTTTCGCATGCCAGAAAATCATCAGGAGGTCAGGAATGCATACAACAACACATAAAAAAGCAAACCGGAAAAAAATGCGCCGGTATCTGCCGATCTACTTTATGGCTCTGCCTGCGCTGATCTATATATTCATCAATAACTACATACCCATGGGCGGCATGGTGATCGCCTTTAAAAATTACAAGTTCAACAAAGGCATCTGGGGCAGCGACTGGGCAGGCTTTAAGAATTTTGAGTTCCTGTTCCGGACGAAGGATGCGTGGCTGATTACGAGAAACACACTTCTTTACAATCTGGCATTTATCGTTCTGGATACGGTGATTGCGATTGCGCTTGCAATTCTGCTCAATGAAATACGCTCGAAGCGATGCAAAAAATTCTATCAGACCGTTCTGCTTCTTCCCTATCTTTTGTCGATGGTCATCGTCAGCTATCTTGTCTATGGATTTTTAAGTCCCGATCAGGGGTTCGTCAACAAAACGATTCTGTCCTCTCTGGGACTGCAGGGACAAAACTGGTATGCAAAGCCGGAAATCTGGCCGTTTTTGATCGTCTTTGTTCATCTGTGGGTCATCGTCGGATACAACAGTGTCATTTATCTGTCTACGCTGGTCGGAATTGATAAAAGCTACTATGAGGCAGCGGATGTGGATGGTGCGACGATGTGGCAGAAAATCCGCTATATTACCCTGCCGAATTTGAAGCCAACTGTGATTACGCTTTGTCTGCTGAGTATCGGAAGGATCTTCTATTCAGACTTCGGGCTCTTTTATCAGGTTCCGCTGAATTCCGGAACGCTGTACGACGTAACGAGTACCATCGATACGTACGTTTACCGGGGGCTTATGCAGAGCTCCAACGTCAGCATGTCGAGTGCGGCAGGTGTGTATCAGTCGCTGGTAGGCTTTGTGCTGGTGCTGTTCGCCAACTGGGTTGTCAATAAAATCAGCAAGGAAAACGCACTGTTCTAGGAGGGAAGCTTATGAAACGGACAAATAGAAATTTTCGCATCGGATGTCATATCGTCTTGATTCTGGTCAGCCTGATCATTTTGATTCCCTTTCTGCTGCTGCTGTCCTCTTCTTTTACCGAGGAACAGACGCTGATCGCAAAGGGTTATTCCATTTTGCCGCGGGAGATTAGTCTGGAAGCGTACCGGTATCTGTTTGGCGGCGCGGGGAATATTGTGCGGGCTTACGGTATTACGTTTCTGGTAACTGCCATCGGTACGTCTGCCGGTCTGCTGATGACGGTGCTGCTGGCTTACGCACTTTCCGTGAAGGATCTGCCGTTCCGGAAACTGATTTCATTTCTTGTGTTTTTCACGATGCTTTTTAATGGCGGTCTGATCCCGACCTATATGATGTATACGAATGTGTTTCATATTAAAAACACCTTGGCGGCGCTGATTGTTCCGTCGCTGATGGTCAATGCCTTTTTTGTAATCATTGCGAGGAGCTTTTTCGAGACGAATATCCCGAAGGAGGTCGTGGAAGCGGGGCGGATCGATGGCTGCGGTGAAATCCGTATTTTCTTCAAGGTTGTCATGCCGATGTCGCTTCCGATCATGGCGACGATCGGGCTGATGATTGGGCTTGGGTACTGGAATAACTGGACGAACGGACTTTATTATATTACGGATAAAAATCTGTTCAGTGTCCAGCAGCTCCTGACGGAGATGGTCAAAAATATGCAGGCGCTGCAGAGCGGAGAGCTGGCTGGCATGGACCCGTCGACGGTGCAGAATCTGCCCTCCACTTCCCTTCGGATGGCGACGGCAGTAGTCAGTGTGATACCGGTTATGCTGATCTATCCTATTTTCCAGAAATATTTTGTGAAGGGGATCGCGGTCGGCGCAGTAAAAGGCTGAGAGAAAGAGGTGGCGAGTATGCTGGAACTAGAAAAAATATTTTCAGACGGCATGGTGCTTCAGAGGGAGATGCCGGTGGTAATCTGGGGAACGTGTACAGATACAGAGGAGATCGAGGTCTCTCTCGGAGGGGAGCGCTGTAAGGCTGCGATACAGGATGGGAGCTTCCGTGCGGTGCTTGGGCCCCGGGAGGCACAGACCGGGCTGGAGTTGACCATAACCGCCAGGAACGGTAGCGGGAGGACGGAGGTCCGGCTGATTCGTGATGTGGCGGTTGGCGAGGTCTGGGTCGCTTCTGGTCAGTCCAATATGGAATACCCGGTGCGCTATACTGCGGAGGAGGACTATTTAAAAGGGCTTGGGACGGATACACAGCTGCGCTTTTTTGATGTGCCGAAAATCAGCTATGAGGGACAGGAGAAGGACCGGACGTATGACACGGTGGGCTTTTGGGATACCTTCCGGGCGGACAGCATCGGAAATTTTTCAGCGGTGGCTCTCCACTTTGCGCAGTATATCAGAAACAAACTGGAGATACCGGTGGGGATCATCGGGTGCAACTGGGGCGCGACCTCGGCTTCCTCGTGGATGGAGCAGCGCTATCTGGAGGAGTATCCGCAGCTGCACGAGTATCTCGAGACCTATCAGAAAACGGTTCGGGATCTGAATCTGGACTGGTACAGGGAGGCTTATCTGGAAAAGCAGGCGTGGGGACTTTCTCCCGTGATGCAGGCGCTGGATGACCGGATCAACCGCGGGCAGATCGGTATGGACGAGGTGATGGAGCTGTATCAGAAGATGGCTCCGCGGAAACGGGAGCTGTTCGAGCTTCCGGTCGGGCCGATGGACCCGCGGAGACCGTGTGTGCTGTATGAGACGATGGTAAAGCGGATCATGGGCTACCGTGTCAGGGGCGTGCTGTGGTATCAGGGAGAAGCGGATGAGGTGCTGCCAAAACACTATGCCCTGCTGTTTTCGCAGCTTGTGAAATGCTGGCGGTGCGGCTGGCAGCAGGAGCTTCCGTTCCTGTGCGTACAGCTGGCGCCGTTTGGTTCGTGGCTTGGAAATGGCGGGAGTGCGTTTCCCGAGCTCCGCAGACAGCAGCAGCGGGCGGAGGAGCTGCTTGAAAAGGTGTGGACAGCGAGCATCATGGATGCCGGAATGGAAACGGATATTCATCCGAAGGCGAAGCGTGTGGTCGGGGAAAGGCTTGCTCTGCTTGCGCTCGGGAAGGTCTATCAGAAGGAGATTCTGTGTGAGGCGCCGCTTCCGGCAGATGCGGTCTGGGAAGATACGAAGATTACAATTTTTATGGCGCACGCCGGAGACGGGCTGCACAGAGGCACGCCGGGGATCGAACCGGCGGAACCGAGATTGGCAGAAC
>DKWE01000088.1:14992-41635 GCA_002491565.1 Lachnospiraceae bacterium UBA7160
ACGGAACCCGAAGCGGCGGAACCGGGATCAGCAGAACCCGTGACGGCAGAGCCAAGATCAGTGGAACCCAAATCAGCGGATCCCAGGCTGCGGAATCCGGACGGCCTGATCCTGACAGGGGATGGGAAGCGGCTGGACTTTGAGACAGAAATCAGGGATTGCAGGATGATTCTGCATGCACGGCAGCTGGACAGCTATAGACATGTGCAGGTGGACTATGCGCAGCAGCCGTACGTGGAAGCAGATATTTACAACAGTGCCGGCCTGTGTGCGAAGCCATTTACAGTGGTGAGGCCCTGGAACTACAGATGAGCGTATCTGCTGATTTTCAATGCGTAAGAATGCAGGGGTGTGAGACAAATTTGTACATCTTGTTAATAGGAATATTGGTTTTGGGGATTGCGGCAGCAGGGGCGGTACTTTTATCCCCCTGGCCGGCGGTGTGGCTGCTCCGGCGCGGCGGGGAGGAAACCGTGGAGGCGCCGGAGACCTACAGACAGCAGATCCAAAAAATCAGACAGCAGACGGATCTGTGCTATCCGTCTGCATACAGAAAAAACCGGTATGATTTGTATTTGCCGGAAGGGAATCAGAAGGCGCCTCTGATTTTGTGGATTCACGGAGGCGCCTTTGTGGCAGGCGATAAGAGCGGGGTAAACACCTGGGCGTCGCTGCTCGCATCAGAAGGCTATGCGGTGGCTGCGATGAATTATGAATGGGCGCCGGAGGCGGTATGGCCTGCGCAGCTTCTCCAGATCCGGGACTGCCTGGATGCAGTGAAAGCGCTGCCGGAAGCAGAAGACAGGATCGATATGGATCGGGTATTTCTGGCCGGTGATTCCGCGGGAGCTCATATGGCGGCTCAGGCGGCGCTTCTCTGCTTTCAGGAAGACTTTGCAGAAAGAACAGGACTTTCTATGCCAGTCAAAAAGCCGGCTCTGAAGGGACTTCTTCTTTATTGCGGTCCTTATGAGATAGAGCCCTTTGCGATGGTGGAAAACAGAGCATTGCGCTTTTTTGCAAATAAAATCGGGCAGAGCTATATGGGCGGAATCCGGTGGAGAAAGAAGCGCGGGACAGAATTTCTGGATATCGCAAGGTGGATGACCGGAGACTGTCCGCCGGTATATTTGACGGATGGCAACAGCGGCTCCTTTGAGAGACAGGGAAAGCGGCTCGGGGGCAGACTGAGGGAGCTTGGCGTACCGGTGATGGAGCGGTATTTTGAGGAAACGGAAGGAAGTATTCCGCATGAGTACCAGATGCAGCTGACACGTCCGCAGGCTGTGACGTGCTACCAGGATACGCTTCGGTTTTTAAGCACTTATAGCCCGGGGCAGAAGTGGCAGGGAGAAGGAGAGGAGGAGTGAGAATGTTATTTTTACCGGAACCGCAGTCCGTTGTGTATACGGGCGGCAGTTTTTTGACTCCGGAGACGTGGCGTGTCTGCGTGCCGGAGGGATTGGAAGAACTCAAAGCGGCATTGGCGGATCTGTGGCCAGAGCTGGCCATCAGCCCGGCAGCCGGAGAAATCGCTTTTATTAATAGGAAAGGGTTGGCGCGGGAAGCGTACTGTCTGTCTGTGGAAGAGAACGGGGTAAAAATCGAATACGGGGAAGCAGCAGGCGCTTTTTATGCAGTGACAACCCTGTACCAGATGGCGCTTCAATGCGGCGGGGCTATCCCCTGCTGTCGGATCGAGGACTGGCCGGTACTGCAGATCCGCGGGACTTTACTTGATATCAGCCGGGGGAAGGTGCCGAAGCCGGAGACCCTGAAATCTATGGTCTGCTTGCTGGCATCGATGAAGCTGAATCATCTGGAACTGTATATAGAAGGCTTTTCCTTCGCGTATCCCTCATTTCCGGAGGTCTGGAAGGAGACGGGCTGCCTGACCCCGGAGGAATTAAAAGATCTCAGTGCATTTTGCCGGCAGCATTTTATCGAGCTGGTTCCGCATCAGAACAGCCTTGGCCATATGGCGCCGTGGCTTGCGAGAGAGGAATTCCGGAATCTGGCGGAGGCGCCGGAAGGGCTGCATCTGATCGGCAGGACCTTTCCTCCGACCACTCTGAATGCGGCAGAGCCGGGAAGCCTTGCGCTGGTAGAGAACATGATGGAGGATCTGCTTCCGGCGTTTGATTCAGAGTGGTTTCATGTAGGGCTGGACGAGGCGTTTGAGTTTGGAAAGGGAAGGAATCAGGCGTTTGTCAGTCAGTATGGAGGCGAGGCGCTGATTCTTCCGTATGTCATGCAATTGCATGATTTTCTGGCTTCGAAAGGGAAGAAGATGATCCTGTGGGATGATTTTGTGGTTCGGTATCCAGATCTGGCGCGCCGTTTTCCGGAGGATCTTCTGATTTTTGACTGGGGCTATGATGCGGAGTATCCGGTAGAGAAACGGGCAGAATTATTGATGGAAGCAGGGGTAAAGTTTTGTCTTTGCCCGGGAACATCGAGCTGGTCGTCCTTCACCGGCCTGACAGATAACATGCTGGAGAATATCCGGAGAACGGCAAAGGCGGCATACTGCTATCACGCCTCCGGCCTCGTCGTGACAGACTGGGGGGATATGAATCATCTGCAATATCAGCCTGTCAGTTATGCCGGTATGTTATATGCGGCGGCGTGGAGCTGGAATAAAAAAGGAATTTCAGAAACGGGTCTGGCAGAAGCGCTGGATCGATTTGTATTCAGGGATGCTGCAGGGCGCATGGGAAAGCTCTGTCTGGAAGCCGGGCGGTTCTATTTGCAGGAAGAATTTCGGATGCCGTGCCGCTCGCTTGCCTGTCTTCCGCTTATTTTCAGGGAAAGAAAGACGGAAGACTTTCATCAGTGCGTGAAACAGCTGGTGGAGTCTGTGACATTCTTTTCGCCGGAGGAGGTCTGCGAGGCATATCTTTCCAGCTACGAGAACAGAAAGGCGTTTGACGGCGATGCGATGTACGGGTTCCTGGCAGCCCGGATGGCGGAGCTGGAAACAGTCAGACCCGCGTGCAGGGATGGGGAGCTGATCGTCAGAGAGTACCGGAATGCGCTGAATATGCTCTGGTATCTGACGAAGCAGCGGGAAGCCATCGAAACAGGACAGTCCGTTGAATTCCGGGAAGGATTTCCTGAGGAGCTGATAGAGGAACATTGTTTCCTGTGGAGACAGAGAAACAAAGAAAGCGGACTGGCGCAAGGGGCTGGGATGCTCGCAGCAGGATTGTCCCCCAGGGATTGACGGCTGTATTCTCGCAAAAGGCATGGTACGTAAAGACCTGCAGCATCCTGCAGGGTTTGCAGGGTCTGTTTCGCCCAAGAAGAAGCTCGGCAGAGCCCGTAAAGTCTGTAAAAAGAGTGGTTTCTGCCGACAGGATTCATGTTATAATAGCAGGGTAGTTTATGCAAGACAGCTGCGAGAAAAGACAGGAGGGTGACGAGGATGTTTACGGCGGGTGAATTTTGTGAGATGCTGGATATGCCGGTGCAGGTACAGCGCAGACTGGAGGAACTGGAAAAAACGTTTGATTTTGAGGCGGTGCATGCAGAGCTTTCGGCTCTGAACGGACCGGATACCTGGCGGGATGCCAGAAATGCTCTGCGGCAAAAGCTTGGGGAGGATCCGGATGGGTATAGGATGCTTCTCTGTATGCTGCGCAGTATGAACGGAACGTATGCGTACTATATGGAGCGGAAGATTCCGAAGCAGATATTTACGGATACGATGGAATGCTTTTCCAGATTTGTAAAGGAACACATGGCCAGCTTTGGCCGGTATGGCTTTGACCGGGATTTCTGGACCGGAAGACAGCTGTCGGGACTTTTGTACCGTATCGGTGCACTGGAGTTTGAATTGACACGGGACGTAGTGCCGGATTCAGGGCAGGGCGTGGAATCAGAGAAAGCTGTCCGGTCAGGGGAAGAGGAGGAGCTGATCAGCATCCATATCCCCTCCGACGCGGTGATGACGGTGGAAAACTGTGAGGAATCCTTTCGTCTGGCGGATGATTTTTTCAGAAATTATTTTCCCGGAAGGGCAGACAATCGGTATGTCTGCAGTTCCTGGCTGCTCTCCCCGGCTCTCCGGGAGCTGTTAAGCAGGCAGAGCAATATCGTGCAGTTCCAGAACCGGTTTGAGATCGTCTCGTGGAATAAGGATTCGCAGGAATTTATGAGCTGGGTGTATAAGCGGAACGATTCTGCGCTGGCTGAGCTGCCGGAGGATACGTCTCTGCAGCGGAATATGAAAGCGTATCTTCTTGCCGGGGGCAAGGTAGGAGAAGGATACGGGATACTGCGCAGGAAGAAGGGAGAATGACAATCTATCTATTATTTTCACAAAAACAGGTGGCGTCGGCACGCAAAAAATGGTATAATTGGCACATAGCTGCCGGGTGGGACTGGTTATAGCTTTCGGAATCAATGAGCGGATGATGTGTTCAGATGCCAGCAGCGGAAGGGCATGGATGCCGGAGCTGTAACAGAGATTGTGACCGTGGCGGTATATTTGATAAGGAGGATACAGGAAATGGGCTTAAATGCTGGTAAAATTAAGAATACCATTGAGAGCGGCAAGGCGGTGCTTGGCATCGAGTTTGGATCGACACGGATCAAGGCGGTGTTGGTGGACGAGACGAATGCGCCGATTGCTTCCGGCGCGCATGACTGGGAGAATCAGCTAGTGGATGGCGTGTGGACCTACAGCCTGGATGCGATCTGGACGGGACTGCAGGACTGCTACAGCAAGCTGGCTGAGGATGTGAAGACGCAGTACGGCGCAGAGCTGACGAATCTTGCTGCGATCGGTTTCAGTGCGATGATGCATGGCTATATGCCGTTCAATAAGGACGGGGAGCTGCTTGTGCCGTTCCGCACCTGGAGAAATACGATTACGGAGCAGGCGTCTGAGGCTTTGACGGAGGTGTTCAATTTCCATATTCCGCAGCGCTGGACGATCGCGCATCTGTATCAGGCGATCCTGAATGGCGAGGAGCACTGCAAGGATATCACCTTTGTATCGACGCTCGCGGAGTACATCCACTGGCAGCTGACCGGGGAGAAGGTCGCAGGGGTCGGCGAGGCATCCGGCATGTTCCCGATCGATACGGCGACGAAGGATTACAATGCGCAGATGGTGGAGAAATTCGATGAGCTTGTTGCGCCGAAGGGCTTTGGCTGGAAGCTGCGGGATGTTTTCCCGAAGGTGCTGGTAGCCGGGGAGAGCGCAGGCAAGCTGACTGAAGCAGGCGCAAAGCTGCTCGATGTATCCGGAAAGCTGCAGGCTGGTATTCCGCTCTGCCCGCCGGAGGGTGACGCAGGCACCGGCATGGCGGCAACGAACAGCGTAGCAGTCCGGACCGGTAATGTCTCTGCCGGTACATCCGTATTCGGTATGATCGTACTGGAGAAGGATCTGTCAAAGCCGTATGACGCGATCGATATCGTGACGACTCCGTCCGGCGACCAGGTGGCGATGGTGCACTGCAACAACTGTACCTCAGATCTGAATGCATGGGTCGGCATTTTCAAAGAATTCTGCGAGGCATTCGGCGTTGAGGCAGATATGGGCAAGCTCTTCGGTGTGCTGTACAACAAGGCGCTGGAAGGCGACGCGGATTGCGGCGGACTGCTTGCATACAACTATTTCTCGGGTGAGCATATCACAGGCTTCAATGAGGGCCGTCCGCTCTTCGCGAGAAAGCCGGACAGCAAGTTCAATCTGGCGAATTTCATGCGCGTGAATCTGTTTACAGCGCTCGGCGCGCTGAAGGTCGGATTTGACATCTTGCTGAAGAATGAGGATGTGCGGATCGACAAGATCTACGGCCATGGCGGTCTGTTCAAGACGAAGGGCGTCGGCCAGGGAATCCTTGCGGCAGCTCTGAATTCTCCGGTATCCGTGATGGAGACAGCCGGAGAGGGCGGCGCATGGGGGATCGCACTGCTGGCTTCTTATATGGTAAATAAGGCGGCGGGCGAGACGCTGGATAAGTTCCTTGCGGACAAGGTATTTGGCGGAAGCATCGGAATCGAGATGCTGCCGAAGGCATCCGATGTCGCAGGCTTCGATGAGTTCATCGAGCGCTACAAGGCAGGACTTGCGATCGAGCGCGCGGCGGTGGAGACACTGAAGTAAGAGATTGTTACAGCTTAGCTTTGAATTCTGCGAGGAGTTTTCAGGCATCATCTTACGGACGAAGTGCAGATGTGAGACATGGCGCAATCGACGGTCAGAATGCAGATGTGAGACATGGCGCAATCGGTTGCCGGAATGCGTGAAAGCTGGCGGGTATGTAGAATACATATAGAAGAAAGGCCCTCAGGTGGCTCTGTGCTTTGCACGTTTGCGATCTGAGGGCATTTATGTTCTGTCATGGAAAGGTGAGAAATACCAATGAGATTTTATCTTGCCCCGCTGGAGGGGATTACGGGCTATATTTACCGCAATGCGCTGGAAAAGTATTTTCCGGGGGCGGACCGCTATATGACACCGTTTATTGTGCCGGACCGGAACCGTGCGCTGCGCACGAAGGAGCTGCGGGATATCCTGCCGGAGAATAACCGGGTCCGGGACCTCGTGCCTCAGATTCTGACGAATGACGCAGACCGTTTTCATGAGGCGGTGCAGGCGCTTGGGGAATACGGGTATGAGGAAGTGAATCTGAACCTCGGATGCCCGTCCGGGACGGTGGTTTCGCGCAGGCGCGGCGCGGGGCTGCTCGGGTTTCCAGAGGAGCTGGATCATTTTCTGGACCGCATTTTTTCGGAAAATCAGGTGCGGATATCGGTCAAGACCAGACTTGGAATGGAAAAGCCGGAGGAAGCATTCCGGCTGATGGAAATTTACAATCAGTATCCGCTCTCGGAGCTGATTATTCATCCGAGGACACGGCAGGAATATTATCGGGGCGCGCCGCACTTTGAGATATTTGGCGAATTGCAAAAGCTTGCTAAGATGCCGGTTTGCTACAACGGGAATCTGCTGACGGTGCGTGACTATACCAGTTTTTGTGCGCATTTTCCGGAGACGGAGGCAGTGATGCTCGGGCGCGGTGTAATTGCGAATCCGGCGCTGTTCCGGGAACTTTCCAATGATGCCAGCGGAGGACAGTTGCCAGGAAAACTTACGAAAGAGGAGCTCCGCGCCTTTCATGACGAAGTCTTTTTTGGATACCGGGAAGTCTTTGGAAATGACAGCAATGCAGTTTTCCGGATGAAGGAGATGTGGACATACCTCCTGCATTCCTTTGCGGACCCGGAGCGGCAGGCCAAAAAGATCCGCAAAGCGCGGACGAAGGAAGAGTATCTGCTGGCGGTAGAGGGTATATTCGCAGCCTGTGAGCTGCAGCCGGACGGCCCGGAATTCTGGAACCTGCCGCAGAAGTAAGGGGGCTATGCTATTTCTTCTGCCACCGAAACCAGCTCTGCGGAATTTCGAAGACGAACAGGATGCCGAGCACGATGGCGACTGCAATTTTCAGGGTCTGAAATCCCTGGGTGCTGGCTTTGGCAAGCTCGTCTGTGACGATGTAGTAGGCAGTCCAGTAGACACCGGCGCCGGGGACGAGCGGAAAGATGCCTGCGACCAGAAATACTGTGACCGGGCAGCGCTCCCGCACAGCGAACAGGCGTGAGAGGAAAATAACCAGCACCGTGGCGAAAAAGGTCGCGATGGCTGCGGAGCTGAGCGGAAGCACCAGCTTGTAGCAGAGCCACCCGAGACCTCCGATCAGGCCGCAGTAGCGGTAGTAGATTGCAGGCACCTGGAAGAGCAGGGCAAATGCGATCGTGCCGACACAGGCGGCAATACATTCTAATAAAAGACGCATGGCAAATTCTCCATAGTAATTTTGGTAACGGCTGGCTCCTTGCCTGTTTTTCAGGGGATGACACCCCCGACGAGATTCCGGTAACAGGTCATCACGATGCCGACGCCGAGCGCGATGCAGAAGGTGACGAGCAGAGCGTCCAGCATCCGGACAGCGCCGGCGATGTAGTCTTCGTCCGCGATGTCGCGGATGGCAGTGGTGAAAGCGACTCCTGGGACAAGCGGGATGATGGAGCCGATAATCATCTCGCCCAGATGGTGCCCAAGTCCGAGATGGTACAGAAGCAGCGCAGTCAGCGTCACAAGCATTCCGCCGGAGATGTTGGAGGCGATCTTTGACAGCCGTCCTTTCACCAGATACAGAAGAAAAAGGTAGAGCAGCAGTCCAGCCGCAAAGGAAGCTGCACAGTCAGTCAGGTCGCCGCCGAAGAGCAGGCAGAAGCACCCGCTCCCGATACCGGAGGCGAGCACTTGATGGAAACGCGGTTTCGCGGGCATTTGCTGGATTTGCAGCAGGCGTTCATGCGCCTCCTTTGGCGTGTGCATGCCATGTTCGATTTCACGGGAGAGCTGATTGACCGCAGCCACCCGGTCAAGCCGGGCCGCGCTGAGCGGGATATGACGCACACGCGCAAAATCATGTTCCTTTTCACTTCCTGCAGTCAGGAAGATTCCACTGCTCAGGACAAACGCGTCACAGGATGATACGCCGTAGGCATGGGCGATGCGGTCCATCGTCTCCTCGACACGAAATATTTCTGCCCCGCTTGCTAGCAGAATATCCCCCGCAAGCGCGGCGGCATCCAGAGCATCTCTGCTGTTCTCCATGATAAAATCCTCCATAATATTGCAATAATCACCTGATCTGGATAAACCGGAACCCAAAATTTTGCCATTCTGCGCAAGATTCCATTTGTAAGTGCATGACCCAGGTAAAACAAATTATATGAAAGTGTGTAAGGTTGTTCCTTGTCCAACTGTAACCCTGAGTATACATGATTTCTCCCAAAAAGTATAGCAGTTCTTGACAAAACGCGCCGGACGGGATAAGGTAGAAGATGCGCAAGATGCAAAAGCGGAAGGCCGGGAAAATCAGGTAGCTGCCGCTTTGGAAAGGAGAAAACATGCTGATTACAAAACAGACCACGATGGGTGAAATGCTGGAGTATGATATGGGGATTGCCTATGTGCTGATGCAGGCTGGTATGCACTGTGTAGGCTGCCCGTCTTCGATTGGAGAGTCTCTCGAAGAGGCATGCGTAGTGCATGGCCTTGACTCAGACGAAGTCATGGGAATGATCAACGAGTACCTGGCATCCAGACCGGAGCAGAAATAACCGGATAATCAAAAGCCCCATGCCGACCAGATGATTCAGGACGGCATGGGGTTTTTTGCAGGAATGTAAGATCACTCCAGCCGGAGCGTGTTCCCGGGATAATCAGCGTGAGACCGGACACCTCCGATACGGGAAATCCCGCACTCCTCCCGGAACTGAAGTGATACAGCCATTATAGTACGGCGCGTGGAAAAATGCAACCCTGCAGCGAACAGGCTGTCCGGCGAATGTTTTTCAGGCAAAAATTTTTCTTTTTAGGGCTACCCCTTTTTTGTGCTTTGTGCTATGATATGTAATAGTCTGCCCGACAGTAGCAAAAAACAGGATTCTGTGTGACCTTCTGACATCACAGGTGATAAGGCAGGGGGGAGAATACCGATATCCGGGCGGCAATCAACTGGTATCATGATATAAGACGAGGCAGGGGACATGGGACATAAAGCAGGGCATCAGGACGATTTGAGCAAATATGCAAAAGCACTCGGACTGTTCTTGATCTTTATTACAATCAGTTTAATGATCTTTTTTTATGGGATCCAGCAGAAGGTTGAGCGGAACATACGCGCAGTCATTACAAATAACGTAGAACGGCAGAGCTATCACCTCTCTACCATTATTGAAGTGCAGTATGGTTATCTGGAGAGTATTGCCGCATATTTCAGCGACAAGGAGACGCTGGATGCGGAGGAGAATATTGAGCTGCTGCGCGCGGTTTACGAGGGCAGTACGCTGGAGCGCCTTGCAGTCTTTGACTCAGACGGCACGGCGACCTATGACACCGGAGAAAAGAAACAGGTAGCCAACCGTGATTATTTTATCGAAGCCATGCAGGGGCACCGCTGGCTGAGCGATCCGCTTGAGAGTATTGTAGACGGGAAAACAAGAGTGATCCTTAGTGTGCCGATCTGGCGTGAGGATGAGGTAATCGGTGTACTTGGCGGCTCTTACGATGTCGGAATGCTCAGTCACATGTTATTTGAAGATATTTATGACGGAGCGGGCTACTGTCTGATTGTTACCGGAGACGGCACGATTGTTTCCTATGACGGTGATCCGCAGTTCCGCAAGATTCAGCCGGAGGACAATTTCTTTGAGTATTACAGCCGGATGAAGTTTTCGGGCGGCACATCCCTGCAGAAGATCAAGGAGGATTTTGCCGCGAAACAGACTGGCTGCGTAAAATTCAGCCTGGAGGATGATGTCCGCTATATCAGCTATGCGCCGCTCGGCCTGAATGACTGGGTGATGTGTTACGTCGTGCCGCTGCGCACGGCGCAGAACGATTACCAGTTTATTCAGCATTACGAGGTACTGCTGTTTACCGGGCTGGTAGCTGCAATTGTTATTCTTTTGTTCTATTTTTTCCGGGTCAATACGCGCAGCCGCCGCGCTTTGCTCCGGGACGCACAGGAAGATTCGCTGACTGGTGTGTACAACAAAAAGAGTGCGGAGGAACGGATAGAGAGCTATTTAGCCTCCGGACAGCAGAAAGGCATGCAGGTGCTTCTGATGCTGGATATTGATAAATTTAAAGAAATTAATGATGTCTACGGGCATCCGGCAGGCGATGAGGTGCTGCGGAATGTGGGCGCACTTCTGCAGAGGCAGTTCCGGGGAGACGATATCATTGGAAGAATTGGCGGTGATGAATTTATCATCCTGATGAAGAACTGCAACGGGGAAGCGGATGTCAGCCACAAAGCAGAAGAACTTTGTAAGATGTTCCGGGAGCTGAGGATTCCGGAATGGCCAGAGATCCGGCTGACCTGCAGCATGGGACTTTCGTTTGCGCCGGAGCACGGAAATACTTACCGGGAGCTGTATCGGAGCGCGGATCAGGCGCTGTATCAGACAAAACAGCGCGGACGGGATGGTTATACCTGCCTTGGCAGAGAAGCGAGGCAGTAAAACAGAAAGCAGAGAAAGAACAGCATCTGTTCAGGAACCGCGAGATTTGGAAGCTGCTGCTGCCCATGATGGCAGAGCAGCTTCTTGTATCATTCAGGGGACTGGCGGAAAGGAGATGCGGCAGTTTATGACGGAAATCAAGAGGGCATTGACAGAAAGCTTCAAAGAACTGATGCGGGAAAAAAGTTTTCAAAAGATCATCGTGAAGGATATCACGGATCGGGCCAGAGTCAAGCGCCCCACGTTCTACTCCTATTTCCGGGACAAGTATGACGTGGTGGAATGGATTTTCCGGCAGGATATCTGGGAGCCCGGGCGGTCACTGATGCGGGCAGGTTATACAAAGGAAGCGCTGCGTTTTGTGCTGATCAGCATGGAGAAGGACAGTGATTTTTATCGGAAGCTGACCGCTGTGGAGGGGCAGAACTCCTTCCGGGAGATTCTGGAGCGCTGTGTTCGTGAAGAAGTGAGTAATGTGCTGCATGAGAAGGACTTTCATTCCGATATGCGGCTTTTGACTGTGGAGACGATAGCGGAGTACCTTGCGCACATATTTTGGTTTGTAATAGAAAAATGGCTGAATTCGGATGCGGATGTCAGTGCGCTGGAGGTGCTGGAGATCTACAGTGTCCTGGCATCTGACAGCCTGGAAAATATTCTTCAGACGAAGTTTGACAGCACCGGGACAAGAAAAGCGTGAGGCGCAGGAACACAAAAAAACGGATTTGTTGTCGAGATTTGACAGATGGGCAGAAATGTCAGAATAAGCGAACGGACAAAAAGGATTGAATCTTTCAAAATTCAATCCTTTTTTTTATAGTATGGCTCAAAGTGGAGCTGCCAGATCTGCTTTGAAGGAGGCATATTGATAGAACAGGCAGAAAACCGGAGCCAGACAGCGGAAAGCTGGATCAGGCACAGAAAATGCAAGGGCGAAACGAAAAAGTTATGATGGAAAGAGAGGAGAAAAGTAAAAATGGGAACAACACACAAAATGGAACGGGCACTGGTGAGTGCGGGAATCGACGGCGTACTCCGCTATGTGAATAAGGATCCGCAGGACCGCCGGCAGGCACTTTTGAAGCTGACGGATATCGTGGAAAAGGTGGCGGGAAATTTGTTTCAGAAGAAGAGCTACGATACGGTGCGTCAGATGATTCAGGATGAGGATAACAAATGGCTGCAGTACGTGAACCGCCTGCTTGACGAGACAGACCCGCACGTCGCGAAAATGACTGCGCTGAATCTTGGCTTTGAGGCGGCGTATTACGGGACAAAGACGATCCGCGAGAAGCGCAGGGAGCTGCAGTGCCAGGTGCCGTGGCTGATCCTGATGGATCCGACCAGCGCCTGCAACATGCATTGCACCGGATGCTGGGCAGCGGAGTATGGGCATAAGCTGAATCTGTCGTATGAGGATCTTGACCGTATTATCACACAGGGCAAGGAGCTTGGCATCTATTTTTACATGTACACGGGCGGAGAGCCGCTGGTGCGCAAAAAGGATTTGATCCGTCTGTGTGAAAAGCACAGCGACTGCGCGTTCCATGCCTTCACGAACGGAACACTGGTGGATGACGATTTCTGCAGAGAAATGGTGAGGGTGGGCAATCTGTCGCTCTCGATCAGCCTTGAGGGCTATGAGGAGGTCAACGATTCGAGGCGGGGAGGCGGCTGCTTCCAGAAGGTGATGTGCGCGATGGATCTGCTGAAACAGTACGGCCTGATTTTTGGCACCTCGATCTGCTATACGAGTAAGAATATTGATACGGTTACATCGGATGATTTTCTGGATATGATTATTGAAAAAGGTTGCCGCTATACGTGGTATTTCCATTATATGCCGGTGGGCAATGAGGCGGCAGTGGAGCTGCTTCCGACGAAGGAGCAGAGAGCGTACATGTATCACCGCGTCCGCGAAATCCGCGGAAGAGAAGGCGGAAAGCAGATTTTCGCGATGGATTTTCAGAACGACGGAGAATTTGTCGGCGGCTGCATCGCAGGCGGAAGAAATTATATGCATATCAACGCGAACGGAGACGTAGAGCCGTGCGTATTTATCCATTATTCCGGTGCAAACATCCATGAGGTATCGCTGCTGAATGCATTGCGGCAGCCACTGTTTATGGCTTATCGCGACGGTCAGCCATTCAACGACAATCAGTTGCGGCCCTGCCCGATGCTGGAGAATCCGGAACTGCTGCGCGAGATGGTACACCGCACCGGGGCGAAATCCACGGATCTGCAGTCGCCGGAGGACGTCGACCATCTGTGCGGTAAGTGCGAGGACTATGCACAGCAGTGGGCGGGCAAGGCAAAGGAGATCTGGGACGGGAATCCTCACCACGAGGAGAGCTTCCACAATTACAAATCTACTTATCAGAAGTAGGCGGCCATGTTCGCAAAGTGTAGCTGGTGCTTGAAGCGGGGTAGTGAATCGCAATATTTTTATGATGCAAATTTCACAAAACATGGTATACTGTTAAAGACAAGCTGCGCCTGCGCTTTTTGACCCGCACGCTCAAAAATATTCTGCGTGACTGGTCTCGGTCTTTGACAATCCGGAGGACAGGAAGCCTGGCACAGTTTGGACTGAAATATTGTATCCGTATGAGGGAGTGAAATTGCGATGATTTTTGACAGCCATGCACATTATGACGATGAAAAATTTGACGAGGACCGTGCCAGGCTGCTTGCGGGAATGCCGGAGGCAGGTATTTGCGGAATTGTCAACGTGGGGGCTTCCCTGGAAGGCGTGGAGGCGAGCCAGAAATTGGCGGAGGAATATTCGTTCGTGTACGCCGCTGTCGGCGTTCATCCGGACTATGTGGGAGAGCTCAATGAAGAGAGGCTGAGATGGCTGTCGGAGCTATGCCGGAGACCGAAGTCTGTTGCGGTAGGAGAAATCGGTCTGGACTATTATTGGGATAAAGAAGCGCACGAGCTGCAGAAAAAGTGGTTCATTGCGCAGCTTAAGATGGCAATTGCGGAGGGGCTTCCGGTCAATATCCATAGCCGGGATGCGGCGCAGGATACATTTGACATTATGAAAGCGGAGCACGCCGGCACAACAGGCGGGATCATTCACTGCTTTTCCTCATCAGCGCAGATGGCGCTGGAGTATGTGAAGCTTGGGTACTATATCGGAATCGGCGGAGTTGTCACATTCCGGAATGCACGGGTACTCAAGGAGGTGGCTGCGGCGGTTCCGCTTGAGCGCATTGTGCTGGAGACGGACTGCCCGTATCTCGCACCCACACCGCATCGTGGAAAGCGAAATTCCTCCCTGTATCTTCCTCTGGTGGCGGAGGAGATCGCGCGTCTTCGCGGGATCACACCGCAGGAGGTGGAGGAGACATGCCGGGAAAACGTGCTGCGGGTATATCCAAAGATCCTAAGCTCCCGGACGGCCGGGTGTGATGCCTGTCTGGATGGCGGGATCAATGGCGACAGGTAACGGACACAGCAGCGTCGGCAAGAGGACGGCATATTAGCTGCAGTCTGTTCCTAAGGAACTGGACTGGATACAGAAAAGAGACAGGGAGTATCGTATCATGACAGAGAAGCTGGCGAATCCGCAGAAGACCATCGAGGTAATCCAGAAGCATGGATTTGGTTTTCAAAAGAAGTTTGGGCAGAATTTTTTGATTGACCCGCACGTACTGGATAAGATTATCGCAGCAGCGGAGATTACAAAGGAAGATTTTGTGCTGGAGATCGGCCCGGGAATCGGGACGCTGACGCAGTATCTGGCGGAGGCGGCGCGCAAGGTGACAGCGGTTGAGATTGACCGGAACCTGATTCCGATTTTGGAAGAGACATTGTCGGAGTATGAGAATGTGACCGTGATCAATCAGGACGTGCTGAAGCTGGACCTGGTGGCTCTCGCGCAGGAGGAGAACGGGGGAAAACCCATCAAGGTGGTCGCAAATCTTCCCTATTATATCACAACCCCGATTATCATGGAGCTCTTTGAGAGCCATGTGCCGGTGAGCAGTATCACAGTGATGGTGCAGAAAGAGGTGGCGCTCCGGATGCAGGCGCACCCGGGAACCAAGGATTACGGCGCGCTTTCTCTCGCGGTGCAGTATTATGCGGAGCCGTATCTTGCGGCAAATGTACCGCCGAACTGCTTCATCCCGCGTCCGAAGGTCGGCAGCGCTGTGATCCGGCTGAAGACGCACAAAGAGCCGCCGGTGCAGGTACAGGATGAACGGCTGCTGTTTGCATTGATCCGTGCCTCGTTTGCGCAGAGGCGCAAGACCCTGCTGAACGGATTGAAAAATTCTTCGGAGCTCACGCTCACGCGGGAGGAGATCATGAAAGTACTTGCCGCGCTTGGATGGGATGAGAATGTACGCGGGGAGGTACAGTCGCTCGAACAGTTTGCGGCTCTCTCGGATGAGGTCGGGAAGATCCTGCAGGCACGGCAGGGATGAGAAGGCTCCGGGTGGAGTGCTGTTGGAATATTTTGATTTCTTTATGCAGTGGAGATATCAGGGATGGATGCCGTAGTATAATTGCGGCTAGTTTGTCCGCTGGCAGGCGGTGAACCGGAATAAGAGAGGTGAAATCTTTATGATAAGAGAAGAATCATTTACATTTCGATCGAGCAGCGGTGAGGCTGAGGTGCATGGCGTGCGCTGGATTCCGGAGGGAGAAGTGCGCGCGGTGCTCCAGATTTCCCATGGCATGTCGGAGCATATCACACGCTACCGCGGATTCGCGGAATTTATGGCAGCGCACGGGATCCTCGTGGTGGGACACGATCACTTGGGGCATGGCGACACGGCGAAGAGCCCGGAGGATTATGGGTACTTTGCGGAGAAGAAGGGGACTGTTGCGCTGGTGCGTGACCTGCACAGGGTCTGGAGTATAACAAAAAAGGAGTACGGGGAGGTGCCGTATGTCCTTCTGGGACACAGCATGGGTTCCTTCCTCGCGCGGCAGTATCTCTGCAGCTTTTCGGACGGCCTGGACGGCGCAGTGCTCTGCGGTACGGGTTATCATCCGGAGGCGGAGCTGAAGACAGCGCTTTCCCTTTGCCGGGCGGAGGCTGCGGTAAAGGGCTGGCGGTATCGCAGCCGCCTGTTTGACTGGATGGCAAACGGCAGCTACAATCTGCATTTTCAGCCGTGCCGGACAAAATTTGACTGGCTGTGCCGGGACAATTCCGTTGTAGACGCGTATATCGCGGATGAACAGTGCGGGTTCCGCTTTACTTTAAATGGCTACTACAATCTGTTCTTCTGCCTGTACAAGATTATCCGTCCGGAGTACCTTGCCCAGATGAAGCGTGATCTTCCGGTGTATTTCATTGCGGGCGCAGAGGACCCGGTTGGAAACTGCGGAAAAGGGGTACAGAAGGTGGTCTCCATCTTCGAAGAGACGGGCATGAGGAACGTGGAATGCAAGCTCTATCCGAATGACCGCCATGAGCTTTTGAATGAACTCGACCGTTATGCGGTGTACGAGGATCTGCTGGAGTGGATGCAGAAAAACCATTGCAGATAAATCGGGGGCTGGAGTGATCTGATCGGGGCGGACGGCGCGTGCAAGACCCTCAGTGACTGGAAGTACGAGGCAGACTACAAAATGTACGATAATAAAGGAGTTCTGCGGCGGAAGTAAAAACTGCTTGCAAAATTATTTTTTCGTGCTACAATAGGATAACAATGCTACTGCTCGCAGTATTCTGCGGGCAGCGGCACGATTCGCTGGCGAAGGAATATCTGTTCGCCATTTTCTATCGATTCGGATTAGCACTCGATGCGAGCGAGTGCTGACAAAAGGAGGGAACCCAATGGTTACCATACCGGTATATGATCTTCTGGTGCTTCCAGAGGTTTCGTTTTATGTAAAGAAGGATACGTTTCCAGGCAGGACGATCACGGCGGAGGATGTCGGGGAACAGGTGCTGTTTCTGGCGCTGCGCGAGGAAAAGGAGCGCAGGCTGCTGACTCCGGAGGATTTTTATCCGGTCGGTATCTTGGGACAGATTCAGGGGATCGACGAGGAAGACAATGTGCGCATCACGGCAAGAGAGCGTGTCGAGGTCTCCGGGGTCGAGATTGCAGACAATGCCATTCTGGCAGAGGCGAGCACGCTGGCGGAGCTGGATGATCTGCCGGAGGCGGAGGAGAAGGAGCATTTTGAGCGGCTGCAGAAGGAGCTTTTAGAGTTTTCGAAGCAGTTTAACTGGGGCATGTGGGCGCGCGGCATGATCCTGCGCTGGAAGAGCTTTTCCGAGGTGGCGTGTGCGCTGGCCGGCTATTTTGGCATCACCTGGGAAGAGAAATACGAGCTGGTCGCAGAGCGCTCCCGCAAGGCGCAGATGGAGAAAATCGAAAAGGCGGTCTACGAGCTGATTGCTGTGTTCCGGGTGAGCGAGGAGGCGCAGACGGCGCAGAAGGATTCGAATGAGCAGATCTATCGGGAGGCCGCCCTCAAGAAGCAGATCAGTTTTCTGGAGAAGCAGCTGGACGAGATGCATCCGGATAATGTCTCAGATGTTCGGCGTTTCGAGAAGAAGATCGAGGAGTCCGGGATGAATGAGGAAGCCCGCCGGGAGGCGGAAAAGGTGCTGAACCGGATGAAGCAGGAGGGGAAGGACGGGCACGAGTATGGAATGCTCTATGATTATCTGGACTTTGTGACGAGTCTGTCCTGGAAGCCGGAGGAGCTGCCTGCGATCGATCTGACAGAAGCGGAGAAGGTGCTGGACGAGGAGCATTACGGTCTTGCGAAGGTCAAGGAGCGGATCATCCAGCAGCTTGCGGTCATGGCGCTGAACCGCCAGCAGTCCGGCTCGATTCTGCTCTTTGTCGGTGCGCCCGGAACGGGGAAAACGAGCATTGGCCAGAGCATCGCGAAGGCGCTGCACCGCAAATACGCGCGGATCAGCCTCGGCGGCATCCGGGATGAGGCGGAGATCCGGGGACACCGCAGAACGTATATCGGAGCGATGCCGGGGCGCATCATGGAGGGAATGAAGCGCAGCGGCGCGAACAATCCGGTCATGGTGCTGGATGAGGTCGACAAACTGATGAAGGATTACGGCGGGGATCCGGCGAGTGCGCTGCTGGAGGTACTGGACCCGGAGCAGAATGGTACATTTACCGATCACTATATGAATGTGCCGTATGATCTTTCGAACGTGCTGTTCGTCTGCACCGCGAACACAACGGATACGATTCCGGAGCCTCTGCTGAACCGGATGGAGGTCATCCAGTTCCCGGGCTATACCGAGGTAGAAAAGGCGCAGATCGCGAAGAAGCATCTGCTGCCGCGCGCGATGAAGAATGCGGGCCTGAAAACGCAGAATCTGAAGGTCACGGATAAGGCGATTGCGAGGATGGTCTCGGAGTATACGGCGGAGGCAGGTGTGCGCGGGCTGAAGAAGCAGATGGATGTGCTGTGCCGCCATGCCGCTGTGAAGCTGGTGCGGGGCGAGCAGAAGAGCATCTCGGTCAGCGCAAAGCGGCTGCCGGAATTCCTCGGGAGGAATCAGATCCGCCACGACCGGATTCTGGAGCATCCGAAGGCAGGCGTCGTGACCGGGCTGGCATGGACGATAGCCGGCGGCGAGATCCTGTTCATTGAAACTGTCTTCACAAAGGGTGAGGGCGGGGTGACGATCACCGGGCAGCTCGGCGATGTGATGAAGGAGTCGGCGCAGATCGCAGTCACGCTGGTGAAGGAGCTGTACCCGGATAAGGCGGGCAAGTTCGCGGAAAACAGCCTGCACATTCATGTGCCGTCTGGAGCGGTGCCGAAGGACGGCCCGTCGGCTGGCATCACGCTGGTGACTGCGCTGGCTTCGCTTGTGACCGGGAAAACCGTGCCGCCGGAGATCGCGATGACCGGAGAGGTATCGTTGCGCGGCGTGGTGCTGCCGATCGGCGGCCTGCCGGAGAAGCTGATGGCGGCACAGCGGGCAGGCGTGAAGAAGGTATTTATCCCGCAGGAAAATGAAGCAGACCTGGAGGACGTCGCGGCAGAGGTAAAGGAAAAGCTGACGATCGTTCCGGTGAAACGCGTGAAGGATGTGCTGGAGCAGGTATTAAAATAATTACAATTCATCCCCCGATTCGTACAATTCGTCCCCCGGATGGTACGGCGGGGGATTTTTGTGGTATGATGCTGTCAGAAGGAGGAGAGATTGTATGAAAGAACGAAAAAAGCCCGCATACAGCCTGCCGAGCTGCCTTGCGTATATGCTGCGTATGGCCTGGCAGACCCGAAAGCGCGTGCCATTTGTGTGCCTGCTGCTCGCGGCGCTCCGGACCGGACGGAATATCGCGGAACTGTTTCTGGCTCCGGAGATCCTGCAGCGCGTGGAGACGGCGGCTCCGCTCGGGGAGCTGCTTGCGGCGGTCGGGTGGTTTACACTGGCACTGCTGCTTCTTGCAGCGGTACTGAAATACATCGAGGGGAGAATGGTGTACAGCCGGGTTGATGTCCGGAGCCGGATCGTGATGGACTTGAATGATAAGACCTCTGCGACCTCTTATATGAATCTGCTGGACCCTGCAATGACAAAGCTGTACGAGAAGGCAGCGGAGGCGACCCAGGGAAACAATGAGCCAACGGAGCACATCTGGACGACACTGACGGATCTGTGCGTCAGTCTGCTGGGCTTTGCAGCGTACCTTCTGGTGCTCCGGAATCTGGATTTGCGGCTGATGGCTGTGGTGATCGCGACAACGGTTATCGGGTTTCTGGTCACTTTGCACACGCAGCGGTGGAGCTATCAGCACCGCAGGGAGCAGGCGGGCTATCAGATGAAGCTGGACTATCTTCGCAGAAAGGCGGAGTCCGTGCAGGCGGCCAAGGATATCCGGATCTTTGGGCTGCAGGAGTGGCTTCGCGGCGTATATGACTGTGTGTTCCGGCTCTATGAGGCGTTTATCAACCGGAGGGAGCGCGTTTCCTTACTCGGGAATCTGGCGGATGTCATTCTGACAGTTCTCCGGAACGGCATCGCCTATGTGGTTCTGATCCGCATGGCGCTCGCGGAGGGACTGACCGCTTCCCAATTTCTGCTTTATTTTACAGCGGTGAGCGGTTTTACCGCCTGGATTACCGGTATCCTGAACCAGTGCCTTGCGATGTACCGGGAATGCCTGGACATTTCCTGTGTGATGGAATATCTGAACTGGCCGGAACCGTTCCGCTTTGGCTCTGGAGTGGAGATCCCATCCAGGGAGGACGGCAGTGAGCTTCGTCTGGAGCATGTATCGTTTCGCTATCCCGAGGCAGAGGAAGCCACAGTCCATGATCTGAATCTGGTGATCCGTCCCGGGGAAAAGCTGGCGGTTGTCGGACTAAACGGCGCCGGCAAAACGACGCTGGTAAAGCTTTTGTGCGGATTTCTCGACCCGACAGAGGGGCGGGTGCTCTATAACGGTGTGGATATCCGTGAATTTGACCGAAGAGAATATTACCGTCGGTTCTCTGCGGTGTTCCAGGAGTATTCGGATCTTGATGTGACCGTCGCGCAGAATGTGGCGCAGTCGGTCGGGCAGGTGGACCGGGACCGGGTGGCGCTCTGTCTGGAAAAGGCAGGGCTTGCAGAGGCGGTGGCAAAGCTGCCGCAGGGAATGGACACGCATGTCGGCAGAAAGGTCTTTCTGGACGGCGTGCTGTTTTCCGGCGGGCAGACGCAGCGGCTGATGCTCGCGCGGGCGCTCTACAAGGACGGCGCGGTGCTGGTACTGGATGAGCCTACGGCGGCGCTTGATCCGATCGCGGAGAATGACCTGTATAAGAAATACAGTGAGATGACGGCCGGGAGGACCTCGGTATTTATCTCGCACCGTCTGGCATCGACCCGTTTCTGCGACCGCATCCTGTTCCTTGCGGATGGGCGCATTGCAGAGGAGGGCACACACGAGGAGCTGCTGGCGCGCGGGGGCGGCTATGCGTCTCTCTTTGAAGTGCAGAGCCGGTACTATCAGGAAGGGAGGAATTTCTGATGGAGAACAAGGAAAAGGTGTCGTGGAAAGAGACCTGGCAGGTATTCCGGCGAGGGGTTCTTCTCTTAAATAAGTACATTCCCGGCCTGTTCTGGTCGATCGCGGCCTGTGCCGTGGTCTCGGCGGTGACTCCGTATGTGACGGTATTCTTTTCCGCCCGTGTGCTCGAGGAGCTGACCGGGTTGCGCAGGCCGGAGGTGCTCTGGCGCTGTGTGGCGGCGGCGGTAGGGTCTGCCGGGGCGCTGGCATTGGCACAGGCGGGGCTTACGCGGTGGAAAAGCGCCAGGATGAGTATTTTCTATATGAATCGCAAGTTGATCTATACGGATAAGCTGTTGGCGATGGACTACGCAGATCTGGAGAAGCAGTCGACGGCAGATCAGCTGTCACAGATCCGGCAGAATGAGATGTGGAGCGAACTTGGACTGATGCAGATTCCGTCGCTGGTGGAAGCTCTGCTGCAGCAGACGGTCGGGATCGCAAGCGCTGTGGTATTGTCTGCCGGGCTGTTTTTGACGCATGTTCCGGAGGATGCGAAGGCTTTTCGGACCTTACCGGCCTTTGTATGGGGGGCGCTTGACGGGCCTGCAGGCGTGCTGGTACTCATGGCCGGGATCGCACTGCCGACGGCGGCGGGCCTGTGGGCGTATGGGAAGGTAATGGGCTTCTGGCAGGGAGTTGCCAATGCGGAGAACGCCCGGTTTTCAAATCGCATATTTAACGCATTTGGATATCTGAGCCATGACCGCTTCCGTGCGCTCGACATCCGGATGTATGACCAGCAGGTAATTGCCCGCTATCATATGAGTCATTCAAATGCCTTTTCGGCAGATGGGCCGATAGCGAAGGTGTTCGCGGGGAAGGGAGGACTGATGCAGGCAGTTTCGGGAGGAGCGTGGGTGCTCGCCACAGCCTCAGTCTATCTGTATGTCTGCCTGAAAGCATGGGCAGGCGCGTTTGGCGTCGGTATGGCGACACAGTATATTGGTGCAGTGAGTAACCTTGCGATTAATGTACAGAAGCTGCTCGCCGGCCTTTCCCAGCTGCGGCACTGCGTACCCTATCTGTGGGACAGCTATGAGTTTCTGGACATTCCGAACCAGATGTATCAGGGAAGCCTGACGACCGAGAAGCGTGCGGACCGGCAGTATGACGTGGAATTCCGGGATGTGTCGTTCCGCTATCCGGGACAGGAGGCGTGGGCGCTGCGCCATGTGTCAGTGAAGTTCCGGGTGGGAGAGCGCCTCGCTGTTGTCGGGGAAAATGGCAGCGGCAAGTCGACGTTTATCAAGCTGCTCTGCCGCCTGTACGATCCGCAGGAGGGAGAGATTCTGCTGAATGGGATCGACATCCGCAAATACAGGTATCAGGATTACATCGATGTGTTTTCTGTGGTATTTCAGGACTTCCAGCTGATCAGCCAGCCGCTTGGGGCAAACGTGGCGGGTCGTGCGCAGTATGATGCGCGGAAGGTGACAGAGAGCCTGGCGGATGCAGGCTTTGCGGAACGCCTTGCCTCGCTGCCGGACGGACTGGATACGCAGCTGTACCGCGATTATGACGGGGAGGGCGTGATGATCTCCGGCGGCGAGGCACAGAAAATCGCGATTGCCAGAGCGCTCCACAAGAATGCGCCGTTCATCATTCTCGATGAGCCGACCGCTGCACTGGACCCGATTGCTGAGGCAGAGATCTACGCGCAGTTCAATGAGATCTCCGGCGATAAGACGGCAATCTACATCAGCCACCGTCTGTCCTCCTGCAAGTTCTGCGATGAGATCCTGGTCTTTTGTGACGGTGCGATCGTCCAGCAGGGGACGCATGAGTCGCTGCTTGCGAAGCCGGACGGAAAGTACTATGCGCTGTGGCACGCGCAGGCGCAATATTATACGTGAAATACTCAAAATATCAAGAAACGCATCGGGTTCTGTGATATAGTAAGCTTACGATATCGAGCGAAAGGAGCCTGGGCAATGGAAAATCTGATTCTTATCACAAAAACCTTAGAGTATATCGAGGACAACCTTACCGAAGACATACGCACTGGTGATATAGCGAAAGAATTGCATTGCTCAAAGTCTTCTGTTGAAAAGCTTTTCAGATTTGTAACGAACATGAGTATCAGGGATTATATGATCCGAAGACGGATGAGTAAAGCGGCAAAAGACATTGTAACATTTCCCAATGCATCGCTCCTGGACGTTGCCTTCCAGTATGGATATACCAGCAACGAGGCATTTACGAGGGCATTTAAAAATGTGTGGCATGTGACCCCGTCCGAATACCGGAGAAAACCTGTACGTTTTGAACTGTTTCCGGCTCTTAAGCTGGAGCAGGAACTGATGGAGGACGAAACGATGAAGAGCAAAAAGAAAGTGGATATCAGCGAGTTATACGACTGTATAAAAGAAAGGTGCAATTGCTATTTTGTTGGCGTAGATATTAAATGTTTAATGCCCATTAATGAGATATCGCGTGAAGCAGGAGATATCGCTATCCTGACGGCAATGAACAGGCTGGAGCTGGCATCCGGGGAGGACGATATCGTATTTCGGATCGGAGGAGACGAATTTGTCGCACTTACGAACTCGGAAGACCGGGAATATGCGGAAAAGATGGTAAATGAGATCCTTTCTCATAACGGAGAAACTTTCCGATACGGAGAGATGGAGATTCCTCTGATGCTCCACGCGATAAGCTACAGAATCGAAGCGAAGACGATCCGGTATGCGGAGCTGTTTTCCAAAATGCAGTGTCAGATCGACAGTGTAAAGGGATGACGGCTACACTTTTCATGCCAGATCGAGTATAATAAAGCCAGTGACAAATGGCAGGTCTTTGCTTGTGTGTCATATTGGAATTTTTTTAGAAGAAGGGACGAATCAGGATGCTGGATGAAAAAATCAAGAATTCCAGAGAACTGGAATTTGCCGTATTTTGTATTGAGAATATCGCAGCAAAGCTTGGCATAGGTGCGGAGCTGGTTTATCAAGCTTTTACGGAAAAAAGCGACATTCTGGGCAGCTATATCGTGCCGGGATATGAGATTTTGCACACGCAAAGTCGGGAATATATCGTCAATGACCTCCTTGATGTGATGGAAGAAAGGGGGATAAAGATATGATAATTAACCGCCTGCGCTATGAAAAGCCGAATCTGCAAATCTGCTTCCGTACAGAGAGAGCACTGGGATTGCTGCATTTTGAAGGGAGTGAGATGATATGAAAGCAAATCCGATTTTACTTCAAAAAAAATACAGCCGGGTAATTGTGTGCTTTGCAGAACGTCAGGGTATCTCGCTGGATGCGGCGTTGGATTTCTTCTATCATTCGGAGGTTTATCAGCTGGTCCGGGACGGTGTTTCTGATATGCACTGTATGAGCGATATGTATCTCGCGGAGGAATTGGCGGAGGAATATCAGAAGCTTGACCGAAGCAACACCTTTATCTGAAGCATATTAATTGATTACGGCAGAGGGTATTGCAAAATGCAGCTAGACACAAGTTCAGGTACTTAACCGATTGACTATGTACCATCGCTTGTAGTTTTCAGCAATTTTGCAACACCCTCTGCCTGCTTGTATCGTATCCAACTGATTAAAGGACATGAAGGCACGATTCAGACGAATCCGCTGATGTACAGATTCTGATGCGGAATTACATGACGGAACGTTTTTTGGAGCGCATTTCCCTTTCAGATTATAAGGACAGATTTCTCTCGAAGGTCGGTTCGATAACATAAAAAAGAACTTGACGAATGAGCGCTTAGCGAGTATAAGATGGCTAAGGGGCTGTGAAAAATTGTCTGAACAAAAGGAGAAATTTGTATGAGAAAAGGAATGGTTTCCGCGCTGATTGGCGCAGTGGTTCTGTTGGGTAGTACAGTGATCGTTTCAAAGGCGGAAGATATCGTGATCTTGTACACGAACGATGTCCATTGTGCCGTTGAAGCAGATGAAGAGAGCGGCGTGCTGGGTTATGCAAAGACAGCGGCTATCAAGAAGGAGTTGGAAGCGGAAGGAAACAGCGTACTGCTCGTGGATGCAGGGGATGCGATACAGGGAGCGCCGGTCGGAACGCTTTCTGATGGCAAAGCCATAATAGAGCTTATGAATGTATGCGGATATGATCTGGCAATTCCGGGCAATCATGAGTTTGATTATGGAATGGCTCAGTTTCTTTCGCTGGCGGACGAGGCGGATTTCCGCTATCTCTCCTGCAATTTCAAGGATAAAATGACAGAGGAAAGCATTTTCGACGGCTACGCAATGGAGGAGCTTGGCGGGAAAAGGGTCGCATTTGTGGGTGTGTGTACACCCAAAACTATAACAAGCTCCACACCGGCATATTTTCAGAATGAGGACGGGGAATACCTCTATACGTTTATGCAGGATCAGGATGGAACGGCTCTTTATGGCTGTGTTCAGAGCGCGGTGGATGAAGCCAGGGAGGCAGGCGCGGATTACGTGATAGCGGTGGCGCATCTTGGGATCGAGGGAGCCTGCAGCCCATGGATGTCAACGGAGCTGATCGAACATACGTCTGGGATTGATGCAGTGCTGGACGGTCATTCTCACAGCACTTTGGAGCAGGAACGGGTGACAGATAAGGAAGGAAAAAAGGTGCTTCTGTCGTCCACAGGAACAAAGCTGTCGGCGGTAGGAAAGCTGACAATCCATGAAGATGGCACCATGGGGACAGAGCTGATTACTGCCTATGATCATGAGGATCCGGAGACAGCACAGAAAGTTGATGAAATTATGGGTGAGCTGGATGCAGCTATGTCAGAGGTAGTTGCGAAGACGGATGTGTCGCTTGTCATCAATGAGCCTTCTACGCTGGATTCAGAGACAAAGGTGCGTCTGGTGCGAAATACCGAGACGAATCTCGGGGATCTCTGCGCAGATGCATTCCGAAGCGAAGCGGATGCGGACATTGCGCTGGTAAATGGCGGAGGAATCCGGACTGATATCCTTGCGGGGGACATTACGTATGGAGATATTATCAGTGTAATGCCTTTTGGAAATGAATTTTGCATGGTTTCCGCCACAGGGCAGCAGGTGCTGGATGCGCTGGAAATGTCGGTGAGGGCGGTGCCGGAGGAATTCGGAGGATTTCTGCAGGTATCCGGAATTAGCTTTGAGATCAATATGGATGTAGAGAGTCCAGTGCTTCTGGACGAAAATGGAATGCTGACCGAAATCGAAGGAGAACGGCGCGTTCAAAATGTTATGGTAGGCGGAGAACCGCTGGATCCTGAGAAGATTTATACGGTAGCTTCCTATAAATATCTTTTGAAAAATGGCGGTGACGGCAATACTGCGTTTGCGGACTGCGAACTTCTTCTCGAGGACACCAAGCTGGATAACAGGGTGCTGATCGATTACATTACGGACAAGCTGGGAGGAGTCGTAGGGGAAGAATACGCAGAGCCGTATGGGCAGGGACGTATTGTAGCGGTTGAGTGATGGCTTTGTCTTCCATGTGAAAGCAGTTCCTGTCAGATAGCGGGGAAAACAGCAGGTAACACAATGCAGTGCGGAGGGTGTTGCAAAACTGCCGGAATCTACATTCTATGGTATATAACCACTCGGTTAAACTACCAGAG
>DKWE01000088.1:41917-44190 GCA_002491565.1 Lachnospiraceae bacterium UBA7160
GAATCTACATTCTATGGTATATAACCACTCGGTTAAACTACCAGAGTTTGTTGTAGCCTTGGAGTATTTTGCAACACCCTCTGTTTGTGAAATTTCTCATATCTGGTGGCGCTGTGTACCGATGGTGCACGTTCGCACAGACCATCTTTTATCCCTTCAGGAATCCATCAATAATCTTTGCTTCCGCCTCTTCCTCAGTCAGCCCGAGTGTCCGCAGCTTGATAATCTGCTCTCCGGCGATCTTGCCGATGGCGGCCTCGTGGATCAGCGCGGCATCGATGTTTCCGGCAAAAAGCTCCGGGGAAGCATTGACGGTGCCGTGGTCGATCAGGATGGCGTCGCACTCGGAGTGTCCGCTGCAGCGGCAGTTGCCCTTGATCCGGGAGTGGTACCTCTGGCTCGAATGTCCCTTTGCTACGGAGCGGGAGATCAGATCCACGGCAGAATCGTCTCCGTCCATCGAGACCTCAAATTCCGTGGTCGCGGTCTGGTCGCCTTCGGTCAGGAGGCTCTCATGGATGGTCAGCCGTGCGCCTGCCTGCAGGGTGGCGCGTGTGGTACGCGTAGTGCGGTCAACGCCGCCGATCTGGATGGTATCCATCTCCAGAACAGAATTCTCACCGAGTTCGGCATCTGTTACCGGATCAATGGTCTTCAGACCCTGCCCTTTTCCGGTCCCGATATGCTTTTCCTTATAGAGAACGTGGGCGCCTTTGCCGAGGAAGAAGCGGTGGATGCCGTTGTGGCGTGCGCTTTCTTCCGTGTCTGTGTGAACGCCGCAGCCCGCGACGATGGTGACGTCTGCGCCGTCTGCCACGAAGAAATCATTGTACACGAGGTCGTCCACGTTTCCATGCGTGACGCACGCCGGAATGTAGACCGTCTCGCCCTGCGCCTCGGAGTCAATGCGGATGCTGAGGCCCGGCGCGTCTTCCTTTGAGTCGATGTGAATATGCTGCGAGGACACGCGCCCTGCGCAGAAGCCGTTCTCGCGGATGTTGTAGGCACCCTTGAACTGGTCTTTAAAATCGGATATTTGTTTCAGAAGCTCTTCTGTAATTTTTTCCAAAATTGTGACACCCCTTTCTGTCAGCAGTTTGCCGTTGGCTTCTGCGCAACCGGGCAGCTTCCCTGCTTCTCCTCCGCGAGCAGACGCGGCAGAACAGTCTCTCGGTCTCCGGCCACGCGTACCTTGCCGTTCGCGATGACGATGATCCGGTCAGCGATTTCGAGGATCCGCTCCTGGTGCGAGATGACGAGCAGCGCCCGGTCGCGCTCTTCGCGCAGCGCCCGGAATACTTCGATCAGGCTCGTAAAGCTCCACAGGTCGATCCCGGCTTCTGGTTCGTCGAAGACGAGAATCTTCGCATCCTTGCGGCAGAGCACGGTCGCGATCTCGATGCGCTTGATTTCTCCGCCAGAGAGGCTGCTGTCAACGGCGCGGTCGATGTAGTCGTGCGCGCACAGGCCGACCTTTCCGAGCACCTGGCAGAGCCGGCTCTCGTCCAGCTTTTCCTGCGCTGCGATCTCCATCAGGTCGCGGACCGTTAAGCCCTTGAAATGCACGGGCTGCTGAAATGCATATGCGATTCCGAGCCGCGCACGCTCTGTCATATCGAGCTGTGTGATATCCTGACCGTCGAGCCAGATGCTCCCTCCGCTGGGCTGGTAGAGTCCGGCGGTCAGCTTGGCAATCGAGGTCTTGCCGCCGCCGTTCGGCCCGGTTACGACCGTCAGTTTGCCCGGCTCCACCAGCATCTGTATTCCTTTAATGATCTCTTCCCCGTCCGGAAGCGTCCAGACGAGATCTCTTAATTCCAGCATAAAAAACCTCCTTTGACCGGATGCGTGCGGCTCTGATCTGAATCATGCAGATCTCCATGCAGCATATCCAGTACTGTATCTCAATCACAGGATTTCCTGTGCCATACTGTGAAGTTGCCTGTATTATTATATTTCACGGGGAAGAGCCTGTCAACGGATATCCGGCGGGAGGGAAGTAAAAAGTAATGGGTAATAATTCTTGCATTGTCGGAAATTATGGATGGGGTTGAAACTATCCCTGAAACAAGGTATACTATTTATTAGGCAGCAGACAATCACCGTAAATAAGAAAAAGGCTATCACCTACTGCAATAGGAGATAGCTATGTTACTAAATAACCCGTTCATTTAGTTTCCGGTGAGCAATCACTGGAAACGCAAAAATCTTTGTTGATTGCTATATTCTGATTATAAACTCTTTGCATCCAAAACCTTCATGCCTGCTTCGCA
>DKWE01000006.1:0-26343 GCA_002491565.1 Lachnospiraceae bacterium UBA7160
CCGTTGCTTGCAGCGGGGTCTTTGATTTCCCGGTAGTCCCATTTGTTACTGACTACACCTTTCATTGTTTTGCGAGGCATTTTCGGGCAGCGGACACGCGCTCCGGAAGGAAAACAGACGCCAGTGGAAAAAGTTATAAAAATACCCTCTTGACATTTTCATCTTCTGGATTAGAATGGACTGAGCTTTCGAGAAAAAAATCAACAGAAGAGGAGTCAGGGGTAAGAAAATGGCAAAGCAATACGTATGTGATATGACCAGCGGGAATGAAACGTCGTTACTGCTGCGGTTTTCACTTCCGATGCTGGTCGGGAATATTTTCCAGCAGTTTTATAACATGGTGGATTCGATCATTGTCGGCAACTATGTCGGCAAGAATGCTCTGGCGGCGGTTGGTATGACGTCTGGTCTGAATTTTTTGTACTTTTCGCTGTGCAACGGCTTTGCGACCGGGGCGGGGGTGCTGATGTCACAGTACTTCGGGCAGAAAAATGAGAAGCGAGTCAGGGATGCCATAGGAAACTCCGTGTATCTGATGCTCGCGATGGGGCTCCTTGTGAGTCTTGTCTCAGTGCTGTGTTCCAGACCGATTCTGGTGCTTTTAAATACACCGGAGGAGATTTTTGAAGACGCGCTTCTGTATACGCGGATCGTCTGCGGCGGCGTGATTTCTGTCGTGCTGTACAATGGGATTGCGGCGATGCTGCGTGCGCTTGGGGATTCAAAGACACCGCTGGTTTTTTTGATCATAGCCAGTATTCTGAATGTAATCGGGGATCTTGTGTTTGTTCTGAATTTCAATCTGGGTGTGGCGGGGGTAGCGATCGCGACGATCCTTGCGCAGACACTTTCCGCGTTAGGCTGTATTATCTATGCGGTGCTGAAAAATCCATACTTTCGGCTTACAAAGGAGAATTTCCGGCCGGACCGGCAGCTGCTTCGGACATGTCTGAAGCTCGGCATCCCGTTTGGGGCGCAGGGCAGCCTGATCGCGTTTTCCTGCGTTGCACTGCAGAGCATTATCAATCAGTTCGGAGCGGATGTGATTGCCGCGTTTACTGCGACATCCCGGATTGAGCAGCTCGTACAGCAGCCGTATACGTCTCTGGGGATGGCGGTTGCGACGTTCTCGGCACAGAATCTCGGCGCGGGCAATGTAGAGCGGGTGCAGCGCGGTTATCGCAAGTCTACCATGCTCGTGGTGGTTTTCAGCCTGATCATGATGACGATGATGTTTTTGTGGGGCAGCAACTTTATCCGTCTGTTTGTGGATGATGAGGCGGTGGTGGCCATCGGCGGAAGGGCAGTGCGCATCACGAGTCTCTTCTACATACCGCTCGGCATGATTTATATTGCGCGCAGCCTGCTGAACGGGGCGGGCGATTCTTTATTCGCATTTGTCAGCGGCATTGCGGAGGTAGTCGGAAGAATTGGATTTTCCATTCTGTTGTGCGCGATACCGGTGCTTGGATATTGGGCTGTGTGGTACATTACAGGGCTTACCTGGCTGATTACCGGCCTCACCTGCATCGCGCGGTATGCGCAGGGCAAGTGGAAAAAAATTGCGCTGGTGGGGTGATGCGTCCGGGGTGCCTGAACTGTAAGTGCTGGTTGAGAAAACATAGGGTTCCGGTGAAAAAAAGGGTTGACAAAATGCCTTTTCTCCACTAAGATAACAACTATTAACGAAACTGTTCAGTAAGCCACAGTGCCTGCTGGGCTGTTATCCGTCAAAGCAATGAAAGGTAGTAAGAAAGAGGAGTACGTGTCAGGCGCCGACAGAGAGGACGATTCACCGGCTGAAAGGTCGTCCGGGAGAGCAGATGCGGAACGTGGCTTTCGAACTGAGCGGCCCAAGCCGGGAGGAGATAGTTCCAGCTGCCACGTCAGCTGGACAGAGCAGATTCCGGTGTGTAAGCAGCTCCGGGTATTCCCGTTACAGAATCATGAGATGCAGGGATGACTCCCTGTAAGAAAAGGTGGTACCGCGAGACATTCGCCCTTTGCACAATTATGCGTGCAGAGGGCGTTTTTTTCGCGAAAGCATTGAGCCGTGCCAAAGCAGGAGCACGCGGTCAGGAGCAAGCTTGCTTGGTCCAGACCGGGGGATACTGCTTTGATAGGGCGAAAGCCCGCGACCGAGATGAAGCGGAGCGGAATCGAGGTGAGCACGGCGAAAAGAGCCATGCCAAAGCAGAAGCACATGGAAAGGAGCAAGCTTGCTTGGTCCAGACCGGGGGATACTGCTTTGATAGGGCGAAAGCCCGCGACCGAGATGGCCCCACCTTACAGTAAATGTATCTGCCGGTGCAGGCAGCACGATGCAGGAGGAGAAAACAATGGCAAAAGAATTAGCAAAGACCTACGATCCAAAGGGCCTGGAGGACCGCATCTACCAGAAATGGCTGGACAATCATTATTTCCACGCAACAGTCAATCCGGACAAAAAACCGTTCACGATTGTGATTCCGCCGCCAAACGTAACCGGGCAGCTTCACATGGGGCATGCGTTGGACGAGACGATGCAGGACATTCTGATCCGGTTCAAGCGGATGCAAGGGTATGAGACCTTGTGGCAGCCGGGCACCGACCACGCCGCGATTGCGACTGAGGTCAAGGTAACGGAGAAGCTGCGGGAGCAGGGCATTGATAAGGATGAGATCGGCCGCGAGGAGTTCCTGAAGCACGCCTGGGCCTGGAAAGAGGAGTACGGCGGAAAGATCACGAATCAGCTGAAGAAGCTCGGAGCGTCCGCAGACTGGGAACGCGAGCGTTTTACAATGGACGAGGGCTGTTCGAAGGCGGTGCAGGAGGTGTTTATCCGCCTGTATGAGAAAGGCTATATCTACAAGGGCTCCCGGATTATCAACTGGTGTCCGGTCTGCCAGACTTCGATCTCGGATGCCGAGGTAGAGCATGTGGATCAGGACGGCTTCTTCTGGCATATCAATTACCCGATCGTCGGAGAGGAAGGGAAATTCGTCGAGATCGCGACGACGCGTCCGGAGACGCTGCTGGGCGATACGGCGGTTGCGGTGAACCCGGAGGATGAGCGTTATCAGCATCTGATCGGGAAAATGCTGGAGCTCCCGTTGACCGGACGCCAGATCCCGGTGATCGCGGATTCCTATGTGGATAAGGAGTTCGGGACCGGCTGCGTAAAGATTACGCCGGCCCATGATCCGAATGACTTTGAAGTAGGAAAGCGCCACAGTCTGCCGGAGATCAACATTATGAATGATGACGCGACCATCAACGAGCTGGGTGGCAAGTATGCGGGAATGGACCGCTATGAGGCACGGCGCGCGATGGTGGAGGATCTGAAAGAGCTTGGACTTCTGGTGAAGGTTGTACCGCACGCGCACAACGTCGGCACACACGACCGCTGCAAGACGACCGTTGAGCCGATGATCAAGCCGCAGTGGTTCGTCAAGATGGATGAGATGGCGAAGCCCGCGATTGAGGCGCTGAAAGATGGCTCCCTGCAGTTTGTGCCGGAGCGGTTCGGAAAGATCTACTTGCATTGGCTGGAAAATATCCGTGACTGGTGTATTTCCAGGCAGCTCTGGTGGGGGCACCGGATTCCGGCATACTACTGCGACGAGTGCGGGGAGACCGTAGTAGCGCGGGAAATGCCGAAGATCTGTCCAAAATGCGGATGCACGCATTTTACACAGGATGAGGACACACTGGACACGTGGTTCAGCTCTGCCCTGTGGCCGTTCTCGACACTCGGCTGGCCGGATCAGACGCCGGAGCTGGATTACTTCTTCCCGACGGATGTGCTCGTGACTGGCTATGATATCATCTTTTTCTGGGTCATCCGCATGGTATTTTCCTCTCTGGAACAGACCGGAAAGGTGCCGTTCCATCATGTGCTGATCCACGGGCTGGTGCGTGATGCGCAGGGCCGCAAGATGAGTAAATCGCTCGGCAATGGCATCGATCCGCTGAAGATCATCGACGAGTTTGGCGCGGATGCGCTGCGTCTGACCCTGATGACTGGAAATGCGCCGGGCAACGATATGAATTTCAGCAATGAGCGTGTGACCGCATCGCGGAATTTTGCGAATAAGGTATGGAATGCGTCGCGATTCATTATGATGAATCTGGAGCGCGCCAGGGTGCCGGAGGAGATGGATCTTGCTGCGCTGACAGGGGCAGATAAGTGGATTCTGTCGAAGGTAAATACACTGGCTGCAGAAGTGACCGAGAATCTGGATAAATACGAGCTTGGCATTGCGGTGCAGAAGGTCTATGATTTCATCTGGGATGAGTTCTGCGACTGGTACATCGAGATGGTGAAGCCGCGTCTTTATAATGAGGAGGATACTACGAAGTCGGCTGCACTGTGGACCTTAAAGACGGTGCTGACCAATGCGCTGAAGCTGCTGCATCCGTATATGCCGTTTATCACGGAGGAGATTTTCTGTACCCTGCACCCGGAGGAGGAGTCTATTATGATCTCCGCATGGCCGGTGTACCAGGAGGCGTGGAATTTCGCACGTGAGGAGCGCGAGGTGGAGGCCATCAAGGAGGCAGTCCGCGCAATCCGCAATGTCCGTACCGACATGAATGTGGCGCCAAGCAAGAAAGCACAGGTCTTTGTGGTCTCTGAGAATCCGGAGGTCCGCTCGATGTTTGAGGAGGGCAAGGTCTTCTTTGCCACTCTGGGAAGCGCGAGCAGCGTACATGTGCAGGCGGATAAAGCAGGCATCGGCGATGATGCGATCTCGGCAGTGATTCCGGACGCAGTGCTCTATCTGCCGTTCGCGGAACTGGTCGATATCGAGAAGGAGATCGAGCGCCTGAAGAAAGAGGAGGAGCGCCTCACGAAGGAGCTTGCCCGTGTCAACGGCATGCTTGGCAACGAGCGGTTTATCAGCAAAGCGCCGAAAGCAAAGGTCGATGAGGAAAAGGCGAAGCTGGAGAAATATACGCAGATGATGGAGCAGGTGAAAGCGCGCCTGGCGCAGCTGGCCTGACCGAAAGCAAATTAGTGAATGAGGGACCTGTGAGGCATAGGAAGGATGACTTGCAGGTCCTCCTGTTTTTCCGGAGAAAAATGGTGTTCAGGCAACCCGGTCGAGAAGTATGTCCGAAGGGTTGCAAGCTCTTACCGTTCGTCTACAAGTTCTAAGGCTCCGGACCTACTTCTCTCGGCAGTGGCTGGCGAAATGCAGCCGTATGCCGATTGCCGGTACAACAATTCGCTCCTGCCCGTCTTGTAAAGTGAAACCAGATGCGTTACAATACGCGGAGATATGTGTTGATTACACGGCGCAACAGCGTGTTTAGAAAGGCAGGGGGATATGTCCTTACAGTTTATATTTGGAAATTCCGGAAGCGGGAAATCACATTTTCTGTATCAGAAGCTCATCAGAGAATCTATGGCGCATCCGGAGAAGAATTACATTATCATCGTTCCGGAGCAGTTCACAATGCAGACGCAAAAGGAGCTTGTCCTGCTGCATCCGGATCATGCGATCATGAATATTGATATCCTGAGCTTTGCCCGCCTTGCCCACCGCGTGTTTGAGGAAGTCGGAGCGGATCGCCGCACGGTGTTGACGGAGACCGGCAAGAATCTGATGCTCCGCAAGGTCGCCATCCGGGAAAAAGAGCACCTGCAGGTGCTTGGCAGCCGGATGGACCGTCCTGGCTATGTTTCCGAGGTGAAGTCTGTGATTTCTGAGCTGATGCAGTATGAAATCACGGAATTTGAGCTGCAGGAGATGGAACGCTTTGCCGAAAAACGACCGCTGCTGCACGCAAAGCTGCAGGACCTCCACTGCCTGTACCGCGCGTTTCTGGAATACCGGCGTGACCGGTTTCTGAAGCCGGAGGAGCTCTATGACGTGCTCTGCCAGGTGGCGGGACGCTCGCAGCTGTTGAAAAGAAGTATCCTTGCATTTGACGGGTTTGCGGGCTTCACACCGGCTCAGCTGAAGGTACTGGAAGAGCTGCTTACCTATAGCCCGCAGGTGTATCTGAGCGTGACACTGGATGCGCGGGAGTCTGCGTTTGGGGAGATTCGGGAGCATGATCTGTTTGCGCCGAGCCGGAAACTGGTCCGCCAGGTAACGGGTGCGGCGCAGCGCGGCTGTGGTATGACTTCCGGGCTGCAGACGCCGGTCGTTCTTGGGAAGGAACAGCGCTGGCGATTCCGCGGGAACCGCACGCTTGACCATCTGGAACAGAACCTGTTCCGCACAAAACGTGTATCTTATGGGAGAGAGCCGGAGGGGCTTTCCCTGCACATTTCACAGACTCCGGCCTCGGAGGTTCATTTTGCTGCGCGGACGATTGCGAAGCTTGTGCGGCAGGAGGGCTTTCGCTACCGGGAAATCGCCATTATTACAGGTGATCTTTCTTCCTATAATAATTACATCAAAAAAATATTTCCCATGTACGATATTCCGGCGTTTCTGGATGAGACACGCCAGATCCTGCTGAATCCATGCTTGGAGTTTGTGCGCGGGGCGCTGGAGCTTGCACAGAAGGATTTCACCTATGAATCCGTGTTTCGGTGTCTTCGGACCGGGATGGCAGGGCTGTCGCCGGAGGAGATCGACCGGCTGGAAAATTATGTGCTTGCCACAGGGATCCGCGGCCGCAGGCAGTGGGCGCGGGAGTGGGCTTATCACCCGGGACGGATGGAGGACGAGGAGCTGGCAAATTGCAACCGCTGCCGCGAGGAGGTCATGGAGCATCTGGATTCTTTTGCCAGGCAGATGCGGAAAAAAGGACGGACACTCTCGGAATACGCCCGCGCCTTGTATGAGCTGCTTGCGGATTGCGGCATCCAGCAGCAGCTTGCAGACCGTGCAGAGGCGCTGGATGCCATGGGTGCGCGTGGAGAGGCGCGGGAATATGAGCAGATTTACGGAATTTTGATCGGGCTGCTGGATGAGATGGCGGAGCTGCTGGGCGATGAGCCGATGGATGTGCAGGAGTTTACGGAGATTCTGGAAGCGGGGCTGTCGGAGGCAAAGGTTGGCGTGATACCGCCCGGTATCGATGAGGTGCAGGTCGGTGATATCCGGCGTTCCAGGCTGGCCCATGTGCGGGTTCTGTTTTTCCTTGGCCTGAATGATGGCTGGGTACCGTCACGCGGGGACGGGGGAGGCATTGTATCGGATATGGAGCGGGAGCTGCTAAAGCAGACCGGGATCGAGCTGGCGCCTTCCGCGCGGGAACAGGCGTATATTCAGCGGTTTTATCTATACCAAAATCTGACGAAGCCGGACGCGGGGCTCTATCTGTCCTGGTGCCTGGCGGATGGGAAGGGTGCTGTGATGCATCCCTCCTATCTGGTTTCGGTGCTGCAGCGGCTGTTTCCGCAGATTCGCATCACAGAGGAGCAGGAGCCGGGGATGTCGCTTGCCCAGGTGACTTCCAAAGAGAGCGGAATGCTGTATCTGGCGAGGCAGCTGCAGGAATTATCCAGTGGAAGAAGCAATCTGGCCGGGCAGCAGAGGGTATCCGGGGCTGGGAGCGGTCTTGCTGGACAGCAGGAGATTTCGGAGGAAGGTAATAGTCAGGCAGAGCAGCAGGAAGCAACCGGGGCTGGCAACGGTCAGGCCGGGCAGCAGGAAGCGTCCGGGGCTGGCAACGGTCAGGCAGAGCAGCAGGAAGCAACCGGTAGCTGCGGCATTGCGGAACTTTTCTGGCTATACGGGCAGGACCCGGAGTATGCGCCGCGTGTGCGGCAGCTGGCAAGGGCGGCTTTCGCAGACGGGAAGGCGCAGCGGCTGACATATCATACCTCGCGTGAGCTGTATGGAGCTGTGATGAAGAATAGCGTGACGCGGCTGGAACAGTTTGCAGCGTGTGCATTTGCACATTTTGCACAGTATGGGCTCCGGCTCACGGAGCGCACGCTGTTCGGTGTGCAGCCTGCAGACCTTGGAATCCTGTTTCACCGCTCCCTGGAACTGTTTTCTCATCAGCTTGCCTGCGAGAAGCGGGAATGGGTCAGTCTGACTGAGCAGGAGCAGAAGGAACGGATGGAGCGCTGTGTGGACCAGGTGCTGGAGGCTTCCGATGCACAGGCTCTGTATGCAACGGCGCGCAGCACCTACACGGTGCGGCGGTTGAAGCGGATTCTCTGCCGGTCAGCCTGGGCGCTGCATGAGCAGCTGGCAGCCGGGAGCTTCCAGCCCTCTGGCTTCGAGGTGGCATTTGACGGCACATCAGAACTGGCAGCCGTCAATGTAAAGCTTGGGACGGATGGCAGAATGCGGCTGCTTGGAAGGATCGATCGGATAGACACCGCGCAGACTGCAGATGCGGTGTACGTGAAAATTGTGGATTACAAGTCCGGAATGACGCAGTTTGACCCGGTGTCTCTGTACTATGGGCTGCAGCTCCAGCTGGTTGTGTATCTGAATGCGGCGCTGGAGATGGAGGAGAAACAGCAGCGGGCTCGGGAAGTGATCCCGGCAGGTATCTTCTATTATCATTTACAGGATCCTATGCTGGAAAAGGAGGCTGGGCTGGATAATGCAAGGGCGCGGGAACAGCTGCTGAAAAAGCTGCGTCCGGATGGCATTTTGAATAGTGACGAGCAGGTTTTGCGGATGCTGGATCATCAGCTTTCGGGGGATTCGCTTGTGATTCCGGCTGGTCTGAAAAAGGATGGAAGTCTGAAGTTGGCATCGAGGACTGTGACGACGGAGCAGTTCCATCTGCTTTCCCGGTTCGTGGAACATAAAATGAAAACGATGGGACAGCAGATGATGGAGGGAGAGGTCGCTCCGTACCCTGCGGTGCAGGGAGAGATGAGCGCGTGTACGTATTGCCAGTACGCAGAGGTGTGTGGATTCGACCGAAAGCTTCCGGGTATGCGGGAGCATGCGCTGGAGAAGCTCTCCGGTCAGGAAGTCTGGGAGAGACTGGCGCAGGAGTGTGACGGGGAAGAGATTCAGGAACACGCGCATGGCGGGAAAGTAGGGCAGCGGATGTCAGAGTGCGGCCGGGAAGAAAGCTGCCAGGTACAAAGCAGTGACAGGAAGGATGAGCGGCAGAGAACGGCGGAGAGGAGTGGAAGATGGGCGTAAAGTGGACGAAGGAACAGCAGGACGTAATTGACACACATCACTGCAATCTGCTCGTGTCTGCGGCAGCTGGTTCAGGAAAAACGGCAGTGCTCGTGGCACGGATTCTTGCGATGATTACCGATCCAGTGCATCCGGTGGACATTGACCGGCTGCTCGTCGTGACCTTTACGAATGCGGCGGCATCGGAGATGCGGCAGCGGATCCGGGATGCGCTTGCACAGCGCGCGGAGGAGGAGCCGGAAAATGAGCACCTCCAGCGGCAGCTCGTCCTGATCCACAATGCAAAGATTACGACGATTCACAGCTTCTGTCTTCAGGTGCTGCGCAGCCATTTTCAACTTGCCGGGATAGACCCCGCGTTCCGCGTTGCGGATGAAGGAGAAATGCTGCTGCTGAAGCAGGATGTCCTGAAGGAAACGCTGGAAGAAGCTTACCAGAAGGCGACATCATGGAGCAGCCCGGATGCAGGGGAGGATCCGCAGCAGGGCAGCGAAGCAGATGCCGGAGATGGCTTGCGGCAGGGCAGCGAAGCAGATGCCGGAGATGGTTTGCAGCAGGGCAGCGAAGCAGATGTCAGAGATGGTTTGCAGCAGGGCGGTACAACCGATGCAGGTGACGCTTCCTGGGAAGAAGATAGATCATATGCGCAGGATGGCTCACAGGACGCCAGCGTGACAGGAGCAGAGGACACGGAATTTACGCAGTTTCTGGAACAGTTTGCGACAGGGAAGGATGACCGGGCAGTGGAGGAGGCAGTACTGGCGCTGTATCATTTTTCCCTGGGGCAGCCGTGGCCGGAGGACTGGCTGAGGGAATGCCGAAGCGCGTATGCGCCGGAGGCATGGCCGGACTCTGATTCGAATGCGGGAGCAGAGCCTGCATGGATGCAGCGTATTGTGGATGACGCGCACCGGATTCTGGAGGACGTGCAGACACAGCTGCAGGAAGCCATTCGCATTGCAGGGGAGCCGGATGGACCGTATCCTTATCTCAAAGCACTTCAGGACGACTGGACGATGCTGGAACCTCTGCTTGCGGCAGACAATTATCGCGCGCTGGCAGATGCATTTTTCCGGATGGGCACTTACACGCGTCTTGGCGCGAAAAAGGATGTATCCATTTCGGAGGAAAAGAAACAGAAAGTCAAAGAGCTCCGGGACCGGGCGAAGGAGGATGTGGCGTTGATCCGCCAGCAGTATTTCTATGATGACCCGGAAGTCATCCGCAGGGAGTATCTGGCAAGCAGAGGGATTGTGCATGTATTGACGCGTCTGACCAGCCGTTTTTCAGAGAAACTGGCGCAGAAAAAGGCAGAAAAGAATGTGCTGGATTTTTCGGATTTGGAACATCTCGCCCTGCAGGTGCTGGTGGAAAAGAACGATGGGAGGCCGGCTCCGTCAGCTGCGGCGAAAGAATATGCGGAGCAGTTCGAAGAAATCATGATCGATGAATACCAGGACAGCAACCTGGTGCAGGAAATCCTGCTGTCTGCAGTTTCAGGAAGAGGGACGGGGGAACCGAACCGGTTTATGGTGGGAGATGTGAAGCAGAGCATCTATCGCTTCCGCCTGGCACGGCCGGAGCTGTTCATGCAAAAATATGAGACCTATCAGATGCTGCAGGAGGGAGCGGAACCTGCGCCGCCCGGCACACGGATCTGTCTGCATAAAAACTTTCGCAGCCGCAGCCAGGTGCTCGGCAGCGTGAATTATTTATTCTGGCAGATTATGACGAAGTCGCTGGGCGGGATCGCGTATGACCGGGATGCCGCATTGTATGCGGGCGCAAAATTTCCGGAGAGGCCGGAAACTGTACGGTACATGGGTGCAAAGCTTCCGGAGCAGACGGATACCAGGCAAGCGTGTGGCAGTTCGGATGCTGCCCGCACTGGGACAGGGCAGTCAGAGTTACCCTGCGCTACCCGCACTGGAACAGGGCAGTCGGAGTTATCCTGCGCTGCCCGTACTGGGACAGAGCAGTCGGAGTTATCCTGCGCTGTCCGTACCGGGGAAGAGAAGCAAGGGGCAGATAACACGGATTTTTCTGTGGAAAAACGGCATGGCAGTTTAGAAAATACCGGTAACGTCACCGAGCTGCTGCTACTGGATCCCGGCGACGAGGATAAAATCGAGGCCGAGGCACGTCTGGCCGGCATCCGCATCCATCAACTGATCAGCAGTGGCTTTCAGGTGTATGACGCGAAAGCAGTGCAGGAAGACGGTACGGCGGGAGGATACCGTCCGGTGCAGTACCGTGATATTGTCATTCTGCTCCGGACCGTCAGCGGCTGGGCAGAGACGTTTGGGAGGGTGCTTGCGGATATGGGAATCCCATGCTTCACTGGCTCCCAGACCGGGTATTTCGCAGCGGCAGAGGTGCGCGTCATACTCGCGTACCTGGAAATCCTGGATAACCCGGTACAGGATATTCCGCTCGCTGCCGCTCTGCGCAGTCCCATCGGCGGCTTTTCGGATGAAGAGCTTGCCCAGGTGCGCAGTGAGGGCGGCAGCGGGTATTTCTACGACTGCTGTATGACATATAGGGAGTGCGGCAAAGATGACCGCATCCGGGCAAAGCTGGCGGTGTTTTTCCGTGTGCTGGGGGAATTTCGCCGGAAGGCGGCCTATACGCCGGTACATCTGCTGATCTGGGAAATTTTAGATGTGACCGGGTACGGCGAATACGCGTCGGCGCTCCCGGCGGGAGGGCAGCGCAGGGCGAATCTCGACATGCTGGTGGAAAAGGCGATTGCGTATGAGGCGACCAGTTACCGGGGCCTGTACCAGTTCGTGCGGTACATCGAAAATCTGAGACGGTATGAGGTAGATTTTGGTGAGGCAAATATCGGGACGGAATCGGACAATACAGTGCGGCTTATGAGTATTCATAAGAGCAAGGGGCTGGAGTTCCCGGTTGTCTTTGTCAGCGGGATGGGAAAACAGTTCAATGAGATGGACCTTCGCAGTAAGGCGGTCCTGCATCCGGAACTGGGGATCGGCTGCGATTATGTAGATACAGAGCTGCGGCTGCGCAGCCCGAATCTGCTGAAAAGGGTCATCCAGAGAACGACACGGCAGGAAAATCTGGGCGAGGAGCTGCGCGTGCTCTACGTGGCGATGACGCGCGCAAAGGAGAAGCTGATTCTGACCGGAAGCGCGCAGAATGCCGCGGAGAAGCTTGCAAAGTGGAATACCGCCGCCCAGGCGCAGACTGCCCGGCTTCCGTATTCCAGGCTGTCTTCGGCTTCGTCCTATCTGGACTGGGTAATGCCGTCCGCACTGCGGCATCCGGATGCCAGGACGCTGGCAGAAGACGCGGATCTGGCATGGCAGCCATTTCAGGCTTCACAGCTGCAGACGGCACAGGCGGAGGGGGTCGATGAGGCGTTCGATGCCCGGTTTGAAATGCGGTTAGTCCGCATGGGAGATCTCGAAAACGCAGACTGGCAGGCTGCGCAGCCGGCAGCTGGCTGGCTTGAAAAGCTGTTAGCTGAAGTATTGGATGGCGGACAACTTAAGTCCGACTGGATGGCTGGCTCGGATGTGGGCCTGCTGAGGCAGGAGAGCTCTGACAATACAGATAGGAAGAAACTGCATCGAAGCCGGATTTACAGCATAGATATGAGCCGGCCTGTGCATGAACAGCCTGCAGGTACAGATGCAGGAGAGACGGAGCGTGTTCCGGCTGGTCTTTATCCGGCCGGTCTGGATGCAGAGCTTCTCTCAGAGCTGCAAGGGATCTTCACTGCGGAATATCCCCATCTGGCGGATGAGGAGCTGCCGGGGAAGCTGTCTGTGTCTGAGCTGAAGCGGGCATCGCAGCAGCCGGAGGAGCCAGAGGCGGTGGAACTGTACAAATCGGAGCAGGCAGAGCCACTTGTTCCCCGTTTTATGGAAGGAGAGCAGATCAGGAGCGGGGCGGCGCGCGGTACGTTGTATCACATTTTCATGGAAAATTTAGATTATTCTAAGAAACAGAATTTAGAAATGCAGTTGGAAGAACTGCAGAAGTGTGGTAAAATGACCAGGGATGAGGCGGCTTCGATCCGCCTGTCTGATATTCGCAGATTTCTGGACTCGGATATCGGAAGAAGGATGGAGCAGGCGGCGCTTGCAGGCAGACTTTATCGGGAGCAGCCCTTCGTGCTTGGTATTCCAGCCAGCGAGGTGCGCCAGGAGTGGGGCAGCCAGGAGACGGTGTTGATCCAGGGAATCATCGATGCATGGTTCCGGGAAGAGAACGGAGACATCGTGGTGGTCGATTACAAGACGGACCGCGTTTCCGAAATGGAAACACTCGTAGAAAAGTACCATGTACAGTTGGAATATTATGCCCGTGCACTGCATACAATCACAAAACGCAGAGTCCAAAGCGCAGTGATTTATTCCTTCCGTCTTCATGCCGCCGCTGAGGTATCGCTGCCTGAGTGAGCATTCACGTCTTGCCTGCACGTAAGTGGGAGAAGGAGCATGTGACCCGTCTTTGCCCCGGGCATCCTGCTATGCAGCCGGCATCATTCAACGAAATGGCATTGCTTGTACGTAGTAACACAGGAGGAGTATCTATATTATGGAAGAAATGTTGCAGAAAACCGCAGAAGACCTGGAGATTCCGGCGGATGACGCCTTCCAGAGTCCTGCCAGAACCCCCAAAGAGCGACGCAGATCCTCGTGCCGTTTCTTTTTTGCAGGCTTTTTCCTGACTGTGCTCATAGCCGGGATTGCCTTTGCCGTGATGAAGGTCTGGCCGTTTGGGGATAAATCACTGTTGATTGTCGATTCCGTGCATCAGTACTGGCCTTTTTACACGGATATGCACAATAAGCTCGTAAATGGCGAGTCACTGTTCTATTCGTTTTCCGGCGGGCTTGGCTATAATTTCTGGTCCACCTTCGCCTATTACCTGGCGAGTCCGTTCAACTTCCTGATGGTGCTGATACCGACGGAGAATGTGTGCGATTTTATGGATCTGATGATTCTGGTGAAGCTTGGCGTCAGCGGCGGCTGTTTTTCGTGGTACCTGCACCGGCGCGATGAGAGCTGTGAATTTCTGCCTGCTGTTTTCGGCGTGATGTTTGCACTCTCCAATTTTATGATCGGTTACTATTTCAACCTGATGTGGCTGGACAGCATTATGGTGCTGCCGCTGATCCTGTTTGGAATCGAGCAGATTGTCAATGGGAAGAGCGGGAAGCTCTTCGGGTTTTCCCTGTTCTACGCACTCTGGTGCAATTACTACATTGGATTCATGCTGTGCATTTTTTCCTGCCTGTATTTTCTGGTGCGCTGGAGCTCGGCAGAACGGTATTCCCTGCGGCAGATCGCAAAAAGCTGCGTGCGCTTCGCCTGGTTTGCGCTGCTGGCGGGCGGCATGGCGGCGATGGTGCTGATTCCCGCTTATATGGGGCTGTCCGCGTCCGAATCGATGGAGGGGAATAAATTTCCGACAACGATCAAGTTTTACACCACCTTTCTGGAAATGATGCGCAGCCATATGCCGTATCTGGAGCCGGTCAATATCTCCAGCTCGCAGGTCGGACTCAACGCCTACTGCGGTCTTCTGACGCTGCTGCTTGCTGTACTGTACCTCTTTGACCGGAAAGTCCGTCTGCGCGAGCGGCTCGCGCATTATGGGCTGTGTGCGCTGCTGCTTTTGAGCTTCGCATTTAATGTCTTAAATTATATCTGGCATGGCTTCCACGTTCAGAATGGCCTGCCGAACCGGTTTGCGTTCCTGTATATTGCGGTGCTGCTCATCATAGCGTATGATGCGGCAAGGCACATCCGGTCCTACTGGCTGCCGGAGCTGTTGTTTGCCTTTGCGCTGCCGATGGCGCTCTGTGCATATAGCTGGATGTTCCCGTCAGAGGATGAGCATCTGAAGCTGGAAATCTGGGCGGTCTGCGTCTCAGCGGGGCTGCTGCTGGTCTACTTTGGTGTGCTGCTTATCGGAAGATATGCGAAGCGCGTGAAAAAATTTATCTGCTTCGGCCTGCTGTCCGCCGTAGCGCTGGCGGAGTGCGCGACAAACGCAGTCTACGGCATCAGTGAGAACGGCGGCGTCACGCGCAGCCTTTACATCGCGGATCAGACCTCGTATCAGGCGCTGATGGAGGAGCAGGGCGATGATACGTTTTACCGGAGTGAGGTGGACCGCCAGCGGATGCGGAATGTCACGATGTTTGCAGGCGGCAATTCCATGGTCATGTTTAATTCCACGATGCAGGGTGCGGTGATCGATTTCTTTGACAGCATCGGCGTCGAGGCGCGGATGAATAAAAATGGCTACCTCGGTGTGACGAAGCTCATGAATGATGTTCTCGGCATCAAATATCTCGCATCACCGTCGAAAGAGGCGAATACGATGTATCAGTTCGAGTATCTTTCGGAGGACGGTGAGCTGGCGCTGTACCGGAATGACAATGCGCTGTCACTTGGTTTTCTGGTGAGTGATGAGATCCGCAGCTGGGAGATCCGTGATGAGGAACCGCTCACGGTGCAGAACAGCTTCGTCCAGCTTGCGACGGGACTGGACCCGATTTTTGTGCTGGACCGTGAGATTGATATGAGGGACGGCGAAAATTACGGTATTTACATTCCGGAGAATAAGCAGGTATACCTCTGTCTCGATACGCGCGTTTCAAAAATTGAACTCAACACACCGGAATACACAAAGTCGTTCAGCGATTACACCGATCACCTCTACGCGATCAACCGCACCGAAGAGGAGGATCAGGCGGACTTTACCGTCACCTTAAAGGAGACGCAGAAGTCGGGGACTGGAACGGTGAAAGCGGAGGTCTACACCTGCGCGAATGACGCATATCAGAAGGTGATCGATGCGCTTGCGGGGAACCAGCTGGAGCAGGTGAAGGCAGGCGGGAGCCGCATCAGCGGTACGATTGCGGCAGACAAGGCCGGCACGCTGCTTTTGACGGTGCCGTATGACGAGGGCTGGACGGTTCTCGTAGACGGAGAAGAGACAGAGACGTATCCGGTCGGCGAGGCGCTGCTCGGCGTACATCTGGAGGAAGGGACCCATGAGATCCGCATGAAATATGTGCCGGAGGGCTTCTGGCTGGGAGCCGGGATCAGTCTCGTCTGCGCAGCGCTGTTTGCGCTGACCTGGCTTTTGGGGTGGTATAGGCGGCGCCGTGCTGAGAACATGGAACTGTGAGCTTTCACATATCGATACAGGCAAGAGGAGGAACTATGGAAATTAAATTTTCAAAGAAGGCAGATCAGCTGCAGGCTGGTATTTTTGCTGTGCTGGATGAGAAAAAGCGCGAGCTTCTGAGCCAGGGGCGGAAGGTATACAATCTCTCGGTCGGTACGCCGGATTTTGAGCCGATGGAGCATATTCAAAAGGCGGTCAGCGAGGCAGCAAAGGATCCGAAAAACTACAAATATGCGATTACCGAGCTGCCGGAGCTTCTGGAGGCAGTACAGTCGTTCTATCAGCGGCGATTCGGTGTTGCGCTAAAGACAGATGAGATTATGGCCATGTACGGATCACAGGAAGGCATGGCACATATCGCGTGGGCACTGTGTGATCCGGGAGAGCTTGTGCTGACACCGAATCCCGGTTATCAGATCTTCCGCGTCGGTCCGGAGCTGTGCGGCTGTGAGATCTGGCCGTATCCGCTTTATGAGGACAATGGCTTCCTGCCGAAGCTTGGCGATATCCCGGAGGATGTGGCAGGGCGCGCGAAATTTATGGTCGTGAGCTATCCGGCGAACCCCATCTGCCGGACTGCACCGGACTCCTTTTACCGGAAGCTGATCGCGTTCGCGAAGGAAAAGCAGATCATCATCCTGCATGACAATGCGTATTCGGATATTGTCTATGGAGGACGGACCGGGGGTTCTTTCCTGCAGTATGAGGGTGCAAAAGAGGTCGGAATCGAGTTTTATTCTCTGTCGAAGTCCTTCAACTATACAGGCGCGCGTGCGTCCTTCGCGGTAGGCAACCGCGAGATCGTACAGAAGTTCCGTGCGCTGCGCACGCAGTTCGATTACGGAATGTTCCTTCCGGTGCAGTACGGAGCGATCGCAGCGCTGACCGGACCATTTGACGGGGTGAAGGAGCAGTGCCGCCGCTATGAGGAGCGCAATCACGTCCTGTGCGGCGGGCTGCGCGAGATTGGCTGGGACGTTCCGGACAGCGAGGGGACCATGTTCGTATGGGCGCCGCTGCCGGCCGGATACACGGATTCCGAGAAATTCTGTGTGGAGTTGATGGAGCGTTCCGGGGTCATCTGTGTGCCGGGCAGTTCCTTCGGCAGTCTCGGGGCGGGCTATGTGCGAATGGCGCTGGTGCTGCCGCCGGATCAGCTGCGCGAGGCGGTCGCAAGCATTCGGGACTGCGGGATCCTGAAGGGCAAATTATAAGAAGTATGGGAGCGAAAAGCATGGAGAATATAACAGAATTGTTGCGCGGGGCAGCTGGCGCGGATTGTGTGCGGGAGCAGGAAAGCATGAAGCTACATACGACCTTCCGCATCGGCGGTCCGGCAGATTATTTTGTGGCGCCGCGGACAGCCGAAGCAGCAGCAGCAGTTGTCGCAGTCTGCAAGGAGCATGGCATTCCCTGGTACGTGATCGGGAACGGCAGCAATCTGCTGGTTTCTGATGAAGGTTACAGGGGCCTGATCCTGCAGCTGTACAAAAACTTCAATCAGGTCACGGTTTCCGGCAGGGAAATCACGGCTCAGGCGGGGGCGATGCTGTCGGTAATCGCAAAGGCGGCGCTGGGAGCAGGGCTGGCCGGCTTCGAATTCGCGTCAGGAATTCCGGGCACGATTGGCGGGGCAGCGGTCATGAATGCGGGCGCTTACGGCGGAGAGCTGAAAGATGTCCTCACAGAAGTGACAGTGCTGACCCGGACAGGAGAGATCCGGCAGGTACGGGCGGAAGAACTGCACCTTAGTTACCGGACCAGTTCGGTTGTGGGAAATGGCTGGACGATACTCGGCGCAACGCTCCGGCTTCGCCAGGGCGATCCCGACGTGATCCATGCACGTATGGAGGAACTGAAGGAACAGCGAGTCTCGAAGCAGCCGCTGGATCTGCCGAGCGCTGGCAGCACCTTTAAGCGTCCGGAGGGTTACTTCGCCGGAAAGCTGATCATGGATGCCGGACTGCGCGGATTTACCGTCGGCGGGGCGCAGGTATCGGAAAAGCATTGCGGCTTTGTCGTCAACCGGGGAGATGCGACAGCGGCGGACGTATGCGCCCTGATCGCAGAGGTGCAGCGCCGCGTGAAGGAGTGCTTTGGCGTAGAACTGGAGCCCGAAGTGAAGATGCTGGGAGGCTGACGGGAAGAATAGAAGGATTGGACAAGAGATGAGATTCGTAATTGTGACAGGAATGTCCGGGGCGGGGAAGAGTACCGCGCTCAAGATTCTGGAGGATGCCGGTTATTTCTGCGCCGACAATCTTCCCATGCCTCTGGTCGAAAAATTTGCAGAGCTCGCGTTTACACCGGAAAGCGAGTACAATAAAGTCGCGCTCGGTGTAGATGTCCGGAGCGGGCGTGAGATTGCCGGGATGCAGGGGGTGCTGGAGCATCTGGGCATCCACGGGTATATCTGTGAGATCCTGTTTCTGGACGCGGCAGATACAGTTCTGTTAAAGAGGTTTAAGGAGACGCGCCGCAGCCATCCGCTTGCCAGGGGCGGACGTATCGAGGATGGCATCGCCAGGGAACGGGACGCGCTCATGTTTCTGAAGCGGCAGGCAGATTATATCCTCGATACCTCCACACTTCTGACGCGGGAGCTGCGCAGTGAGATAGAGAAAATTTTTGCCGGAAGCCGGAAATTCGGGAATATTTTTATCACAGTGCTCTCCTTCGGTTTCAAGTACGGGATTCCGGCAGATTGCGACCTGGTATTCGATGTGCGGTTTCTGCCGAATCCCTACTATGTGGAGGAGCTGAAGCCAAAGACCGGACTGGAACGGGAGGTACAGGACTATGTGCTGGGATTTTCGGTTGCACGGCAGTTCCTTGCGAAGCTGGAGGATATGGTAGAATTTCTCCTGCCCAACTACGTGGCGGAGGGCAAGAATCAGCTCGTGATCGGAATTGGCTGTACCGGCGGCCAGCACCGTTCTGTTACGCTCGCAGAGCAGCTGTACGCGCATCTTGCGCAGCATGAGGAGTACGGCACGAAGGTGGAGCACCGGGACCTGCGGCGTGACCGTTCATTGTAGGGAGGGAATGCCCCATGTCATTTTCTTCAGAGGTAAAGGACGAGCTTTCCAGGCAGGTGCCTACTGCGCGGCACTGCCGTCTGGCGGAGCTTGCGGCCATCATTGGGATGTGCGGGGATGTCTGTATCTCCGCCGCAGAGCGTTTTCGCATAAGAATTCATACAGAAAATGCGGCAGTTGCGAGAAAATGCTTTACATTATTGCAAAAAACATTTAATATAAACGGTGACGTGTCCGTGCACCTGCATAAGGGAAACGGAACGAGCAGCCCGATATATACGATACTGGTGAAGGATCACGAAATGGCAGTCAGGATTTTGCAGGCGCTGAAGCTTCTCCAGTCAGACGGGGAAATCGCAGAACATGTCTCACCGGCGAATCAGCTCCTTGTGCAGAAGTCCTGCTGCAGAAGAGCATTTATCCGGGGGGCGTTTCTGTCCGCAGGTTCTATGAGCAATCCGCGGAAATCATATCATTTTGAGATCGTCTGCGCATCGCCGGAGCGGGCACTGCAGCTGCAGGCTCTGATTGGCACATTTGGTCCGGATGCGAAAATTGTGAGACGGAAGAAATACCATATCGTATACATCAAAGAGGGGGCTCAGATCGTTGACCTGCTGAACATCATGGAAGCGCACAGGGCGCTCATAGATCTGGAGAATATCCGGATTGTCCGTGAGGTGCGCAATGATGTCAATCGGAAGGTAAACTGTGAGGCGGCGAACATCAACAAGACGGTCAGCGCAGCGGCCCGGCAGGTGGAGGATATTCGTTATCTGAAGTCTGCGGGAGAGCTGGAACAGCTGCCGGAGGGCCTTGCAGAGATTGCGCAGCTCAGGCTTGCGCATCCGGACGCTTCATTAAAGGAGCTCGGCGAAATGCTGATGCCGCCGGTGGGGAAATCTGGTGTGAACCACAGGCTGAGGAAACTTAGTCAGCTGGCGGAAGAGCTAAGGGAGAACAAGGAGGAATACAATTATGACTAAGAAGGAAATCACGATAGGGCTTGCGAGCGGACTGGAGGCACGTCCGGTGGCTATGCTGGTGCAGGTAGCCAGCCAGTACGACAGCGAGATTCACGTGATCAGTCAGGAACGGACAGTCAACGCGAAAAGTATCATGGGCATGATGACGCTGGGCTTGTCTGAAGGTGAGAAAATTGTGGTGACGGCGGAAGGCCCGGATGAGGAAAAAGCGGTCGCGGAGATCGAGCACTACCTCAGCCATGGCAAGTAAAGCCTGACAGTATCATAGAAGAGGAGGAAAAGGCTGTCGCACGAAACGTAAGCTGTGATTCGTGTGGCAGCCTCTTCTAATAGAACGAAAAGGAGGAACAATATGAACAAACCAGTATTAGTAGTGATGGCTGCAGGGATGGGGAGCCGCTACGGCGGTCTGAAGCAGATCGATCCGGTGGACGAGCAGGGGCATATTATCATCGACTTTTCTATTTACGATGCCGTGCGCGCCGGTTTTGAGAAGGTGGTCTTTATCATCAAGAAAGAGAATGAAGCTGATTTCCACGAAGCAATCCTGGACCGGCTATCCACGCAGATTGAGGTCTCTTACGTGTTCCAGGAGCTTACAAACCTGCCGGAGGGCTATACTGTCCCGGAAGGGCGTGTGAAGCCGTGGGGAACCGCGCATGCAGTTTTTAGCTGCGCAGAGACAATTGACGGGCCGTTCGTTGTCATTAACGCGGACGATTATTACGGCAGCCGGGCGTTCCAGATGGCGTATCAGTTCCTGACAGAGCAGGAGGATGATACGAAGTATCGCTATATGATGGTCGGCTATCAGCTGGAGAATACGCTGACAGAGAATGGCCATGTCTCGCGCGGTATCTGCGAGACAGATGCAGATGGATTTCTAACCGATATCGTGGAGCGCACGCATATCGAGCGGCGCGGGGACGTTACCGCTTACACGGAGGATGGCGGAAAGACCTGGACAACGATTCCGGCGGGCAGTACCGTTTCCATGAACATGTGGGGCTTTTCTGCAAGCATTTTGCGCGAGCTTGGCGAGCGGTTCCCGGCGTTCCTCAGGAAGAACCTTCCGATAAACCCGCTGAAATGCGAATATTTCCTGCCGTTTGCGGTGGACGAGCTTTTGAAGGAACAGAAGGCGACCGTGAAGGTCCTGAAATCAGAAGATAAGTGGTACGGTGTGACCTACCGCGAGGATAAGCCGCGTGTCATGGCGGCGATCCGTGCGCTGAAGGATCAGGGGCTGTACCCGGAGAATCTGTGGGAGGAGAAATAAGCGTATGAGTGTACAGAGTTTTGATGTGATACCGCAGTTCCGGTTTGAGGGCACACTGCTGGAGAGTATTCCATTTGGCAACGGCCATATCAATGACACGTATCGTTTGACCTTTGCAGCAGGAGAGACATCCCGTCGGTACATCCTGCAGCGGCTGAACACTGCCATTTTCACGAAGCCGCAGGAGGTCATGGAAAATATCGAGGGCGTGACTGCATGGCTGAAAAAGAAGATTATCGCGCGCGGCGGAGACCCGTCCCGGGAGACCCTGAATCTGATCCCGACGGTGGAAGGAAACTTCTTCTATGTCGATGAGGAGGGCGGCTGGTGGCGTGCATTTGGCTACATTGAAGGTGCGGTCAGCTATGACCAGGTACGGAATGATCAGGATTTCTATGAGAGCGCCGTGACGTTTGGAAATTTTCAGTGCCTGCTCGCGGACTATCCGGCGGCAACCCTGCACGAGACGATCGCGGACTTCCATAATACCGCCGATCGGTTTGCGAAATTCCAGAGGGCAGTGGAGGCGGACGTGTGTGGAAGGGCTGCATCCGTGCAGCCGGAAATACGCTTTGTACAGGCGCGCGAGGCATTCTGCAGCAAGCTGGTGGAGCTGCAGAAACAGGGAGTGCTGCCGCTTCGCGTCACGCACAATGATACCAAGCTGAACAATATCATGATAGACGATACAACCGGGCGCGGGATCTGTGTGATCGATCTCGATACCGTGATGCCGGGACTTTCTGTGAATGATTTCGGAGATTCGATCCGGTTCGGGGCGAGCACAGCGGCGGAGGATGAGACAGATCTGGAGAAAGTATCGTGTGACCTGCATCTATTTGAGGTCTATACGAAGGGCTTCCTTGAGGGCTGCGGCGGTGCGCTGACGCAGGCGGAGCTGGATGCGCTGGTGGACGGTGCGAAGATGATGACGCTTGAGTGCGGGATCCGTTTCCTTACCGATTATCTGGAAGGGGATCACTACTTCAAAATTCACCGCGAACAGCACAATCTGGACCGCTGCCGTACTCAGTTTAAGCTGGTGGCGGACATGGAGCAGAAGGAAAACGAAATGCGTGCGATTGTGGCACGCTGCCTCTCCTAAAACAGAATAGAAAATAAAGTAAAACTGCCCAAAACATAGGCTTCTAATCTGCACAGAACTAACAAATATGCAAAAAGGAGAAAATAAGGATTGACAAAACAAGCAGGATGCTGTTTAAAATAGTCATGAAAACGATTAAGTAAAGACAAGGTGAACAACAGCTACATCCTACATACAGCCCCTGGAGGGCAGTTTGCCAGAATTTGTTTTCATAAGGACTGGAATGTTACAGCGGTCATCCGCTTGACAGATAAGAAGCCTATAAAAGGGAACTTTCTATTTATTAAAGGAGGAAACACAATGAATAAGAGACAGGCATTAAGTGCAGTACTGGCAACGGCTATGGTAGCATCTCTCGGAGTTACCGCAAGCGCAGCTACTCCGGTAGCAGCGACAGAGCTTGCTTACACAGGCGAGCTGGAACTCATGCACTACTCCACACTGGAAGAGTCCCAGGGCAACGGCGGTTCCGATGGATTCCGTACCGTTCTGGCAGCATGGCAGGAAGCTCATCCGGACATCACGCTGAATGAGAACGTTCTGGCAAACGCAGAGTACAAGACCCAGATCCAGACACTCGCATCCGCGAACGATCTGCCGGACGTATTCTTACTGCAGGGCATGAACACCAAGGCATGGGCTGAGCAGGGTCTGATCATGGATCTGACCGATACGATCGCAGCTTCCCCGTACTACGCAGATTACAATCAGGCATACTTCACACCGTTCAAGACGGCTGACGGCAAGATCTACGGCTATCCGGTACTGACCGGCGGCACCTGCACGGTTGTGATTTACGACAAGGCGATGTGGAAGGATGCAGGCTTTGATGCATTCCCGGCTACATGGGCAGATGTTGAGACAGCAGCAGCTTACTTCGGTGAGCAGGGCATTGATACCATCGCATTTGGTAACGGCGGACAGTGGCAGGCAAACTCCGATTTCCTTTCCACACTGGGCAACCGCTACACAGGTCCGGAATGGTTCCAGAGTCTGATCGACAAGGCTGGCGCTAAGTTTACAGATGAGGCATTTGTAAAGGCTCTGACTGAAATGCAGAGACTGTTCACACAGACCACGATCTTCAACGAGGACTTCAACGCAGTAACGAACGAGGATGCTCGTGAGTACTACATCTCCGGCGATGCGGCAGCATTCATCGGCGGTAACTGGGACTGGTCCTACATCTATGCAACTCTGAAGGAGTCTGATCCGGATAAGTTCGCAAACATGGGTATCGCAGTACTTCCGCAGCCGGCAGACGCTGACAAGGCTCCGAATTCTCAGAACATCGGCCTTGGCTACGCAGTAGCATTCAATTCTAATCTGGCAGAGGATCCGGACAAGCTTGCAGCAGCAATCGACCTGGCTCAGGAGATCACTGGCCCGGCATTCGCAAGCTACGTTGCTGAGAACTACGCTCTGGGCGGACTTACAAAGGTTGCAGACGTTGACCTCTCCGCATTTGATCAGCAGACAGTTGATTTCTACAACTGGTCCTATGTTGACACAGAGACCTGCGAAATCTACGACTCCTACATCAACAGCGCAGTATGGAGCATCCTGAATACCGATATGCAGTCCATGATGAACGGCGAGCTTGACCCGGCAACGGTTGCAGCAAACGCTCAGGCTGCTTACGAGGAGAACTATTAAGAAGCAGTTCCAGACGGAATGATGGATTAGTATGAATCAGAAAGCCGTTCTGCCCGCGGTGGTGGGCGGGACGGCTTTTTTATGACGTTTTATGACACAGGAAGAGAGGAATGCATATGTTAAATGCAATCAGGCCTAAAAACAGGACTATCATCGCATATTTGGCAATTCCTGTAGTGATGTTCGTGTTCACGGTGTTTGTCCCGCTGGTCACGGCTTTAGTCTACAGCTTTTTTGAGTGGAAGGGTGGCCCGGTCAAGACGTTCAACGGGCTGTCAAACTACATACAGCTTTTCCAGGACGGGACGTTCTGGGAGGCATTCGGGCACAATATTTATCTGGTTATCGCCTGTATCATCGGCCAGGTCGGCATCGCGTTTGTACTGGTTATGATGGTAAATTCCAAGCTGGTATTCTGCAAAACGATTCACCGTACCTTCGGCTTCTTCCCGAGCACGATCGCGGCAGTCTGCATCGGTTTGATCTGGAATATGATTTACCACAACAAGTACGGAATCCTGAACTGGTTCCTGGAGGCGATCGGAAGAAAGGATCTCTGTCAGGTATGGCTGAACAATTCCGATATCGTCATGCTTCTGGTGACGATTCCTCTGATCTGGCAGTACATCGGTTACTACATGGTCATCATTCTGTCCGCAATCGCGTCCATCAGCACGGATATCTTCGAGAGCTCGGAGATCGACGGCGCGAACGGCTTCCAGAAGGCTGTTTACATCACACTTCCTCTGATTAAGAACACGATGCTCGTATGTATCACGCTCTGTATTGCAGGTAACATGAAGGCATTCGACAATATCTATGTTATGACAAAGGGCGGTCCTGGTACGTCTTCGATGGTTATGGCAATGTACGGCTATCAGGTATCGTTTGGCCAGAGTAACATGGGTTACGGTAGCTGTATTTCTGTCGGTATCTTCGTCCTGTCTCTGCTTGTAATCGGCGGTTCGCAGATGCTGATCAATTATGTGACGAGAGAAAAGGAGGCTGCGTAAGATGAAAAATAATGGTACGCACAAGTTGAAAAAGGGATTTCTCGGTGTGTTTATGAACCTGATTCTCTGGATTTTCTCTCTGTCCTGTATTTTCCCGATCATCTGGATGTTCTATTCTTCCCTGAAAGAGAAGCGGGTATTCAATGCGGATATTATTGGCTTGCCGTCAGAACCGACGCTGCTGAACTACACTCGGATCCTGTCGAACCCGGACTATCACCTCGGCGCGTCGATCTGGAACAGTGCGCGCACGACGCTGCTTTCGATCGCGATGATCGTGGCATTCAGCTTTATCGTCGGCTACATCCTTTCACGCGTGCGCTTTAAACTGAACCGTGTACTGTATGTGATGTTCCTGATGGGCATGCTGATCCCGATTCACTCCCTTCTGGTGCCGATCTACATCGTATTCCAGAAGTGCGGGATTTCGAACCAGTGGTTTACGCTGCTTCTGCCGTATGTGTCCTTTGGCCTGCCGATGGGGATTTTCCTGGTCGAGGGCTTTGTGAAGACTGTCCCGGTTGATCTGGAGGAGGCGGCCGCGATTGACGGCAGCAGCTTCAGCCATACGCTCTGGACGATCATCTTCCCGATCTGCCGGCCGATTCTGGTGACAGTGGCGATCATCCAGGTATTCAGCTGCTGGAATGAGTTCTCGTTTGCATTGGTACTGCTGAAGGATGTGGGACTCCAGACCGTTCCGCTTGCACTGACCCAGTTCAAGGGCCAGTTTGCATCCGACTATCCGAAACAGATGGCAGCCATGCTGATCACGATGGCGCCGATTCTGGTGCTGTACTTCGCATTCAGCAAGCAGATCATCAATGGTATGGTTGCGGGTGCAGTCAAGGGTTGATGGAGGCTGTTTGTACTCGCAAGTGTAGGAAATAGAGAGGCTGTCGGTTTCTGGCAGCTTCTTGCTATTCTGCGGACCTGTGGCAACCTGGCCGAGAAGTAAGCCCGGAGGGCTGCAAGCTCTTATCGTTCGTCTACAAGTTCTAAGACGCCAGAAGACCTCCGCAGCTGCC
>DKWE01000006.1:26696-63214 GCA_002491565.1 Lachnospiraceae bacterium UBA7160
TGCACAGACCGCTCAGACAGTGCCTGCTAAAAATCCTGCTGGAACGCAGGATTTTTACAGCTGCTCCGGCCTCCTGGCACCTAAGAACTTGTAAAGACTCACTTTACGAGCTTGCAGCCCTCCGGAAATACTTCTCTGGGTAGTGACGGGCTGAACTTAAAGCATCCCACTATCCAGTTAGCCATACTTCTTTCGAGTCAAACGGGTGGACTTTCTGGATGGGATATGGTATAAAGGAAGCAGAAGATAAGAGCAGGTAAGGAGGATTTTACGTATGAAATTTACAGAAGGATACTGGCTGCGCAGTGAGCGGGCGAATGGCCTGTTTGCGGCGGAGGCTTATGCGGTAGAGCCGGTTCCGGGAGGAATGCGCGTGGTGGCGCCGGTGGGGATGATCACACAGCGGGGCGACACTTTGAATATGCCGACGATTACGGTGGAGTTCCGTGCCTGTGCACAGGGGACTATTTCGGTGAAGGCATGGCACTATGAGGGCTACGACAACCATCTGCCGCAGTTTGAAAAGAATGAGACAAGCTGTGACGCGGATGTGACGATCACGGACGAGGAGGCTGTGCTGGATACAGGTGTGCTGAAGGTGCGAGTGACGAGGCGGCCATTTTCTTACTCGTTTGAGGCGGATGGCAGAGTGCTGACGACCTGCGGCTTCCGCAACCTGGGCTACATGCGCTGGGACCGGCAGCCGTCAACCATGTTCCCAGCGGAGAATTATCTGACGGAGAATCACAAGCCATATATGATGACAGAGCTTTCCTTAGGGGTAGGAGAGTGCGTCTACGGATTTGGAGAGCGGTTTACCGCATTTGTGAAGAATGGCCAGAGTGTCGATACCTGGAATGAGGACGGCGGTACCGCATCGCAAATCGCGTATAAGAGCATTCCGTTTTATATGACGAACCGGGGCTACGGTGTGCTTGTGGACAGCTCTGACAACGTCTCCTTTGAGGTGGCAAGTGAGAAGGTGGAGTATGTCGGCTTCTCCGTGCCGGGCGAAGCGATTTCCTATTACTTTTTCTATGGACCGGAGCCCAAGCAGGTTCTGAATGGCTATACGGCGCTGACCGGGCGTCCGGCCCTTCCGCCGGCGTGGTCCTTTGGTCTGTGGCTTTCGACCTCCTTTACGACGAACTATGACGAGGCGACCACCAGCTCCTTTATCGATGGCATGTTTGAGCGCGGGATTCCGCTTTCCGTGTTTCATTTTGACTGCTTCTGGATGAAGGGCTTCCACTGGTGCGATTTTGAGTGGGACAAGGACTGCTTCCCGGATATCCGCGGCACCCTGAAGCGGTATCATGAGAAGGGGCTTAAGATCTGCTGTTGGATCAATCCGTACATTGCACAGGGCACGCCGTTCTTCCGCGAGGGCATGGAGCATGGCTATCTGCTGGCGCGCGCGGACGGCAGAGGCGTCTGGCAGACAGACAACTGGCAGGCAGGAATGGGTCTTGTGGACTTCACAAACCCGGCGGCAGTGAAGTGGTACACGGACAAGCTCCGTGAGGTACTCGACTGCGGCGTAGACTGCTTCAAGACGGACTTTGGCGAGCGCATTCCGGTCAATGTGCGCTACTACGACGGAAGCGATCCGTTCGCGATGCACAATTACTACACCTACCTGTACAACAAGGCAGTCTTCAACCTGCTCAAAGAAGTAAAGGGAGAGCAGGAGGCGGTTCTGTTTGCACGCAGCGCAACGGCGGGTGGGCAGCAGTTCCCGGTACACTGGGGCGGCGACTGCTCTGCGAATTACCCGTCCATGGCGGAGACACTGCGCGGCGGGCTCTCCTTTGCGATGAGCGGCTTCTCCTTCTGGAGCCATGATATTTCCGGCTTTGAGAGCACTGCGACACCGGATCTCTACAAGCGCTGGGCGGCCTTTGGTCTGCTCTCCACGCACAGCCGTCTGCACGGCTCCGGCAGCTACCGTGTGCCGTGGGTCTTTGACGACGAGGCGTCTGAGGTTGTCGCATACTTCACGAAGCTTAAGTGCCGCCTGATGCCGTACCTGTATGATAAGGCGATCGAGGCGCATGAAGACGGTACTCCGGTGATGCGCCCGATGGTCTTTGAGTATTGCACGGATCCGGCTGCTGCTTACCTTGACACCCAGTACATGCTGGGAGAATCCCTGCTTGTGGCGCCAATCTTCCGCGAAGACGGCGTCAGCGACTATTACCTGCCTGCAGGCGCCTGGACGCACCTTCTCACAGGAGAAGTCCGCGAGGGCGGCAGATGGCAGAGAGACACCTATGACTATTTCTCCATGCCTCTGTATGTGCGTGAGAATACGCTGCTGGCTCTTGGAGCACAGGAAACCCGTCCGGACTATGACTATCAGGAGAACCTTACCCTGCGGCTTTATCAGCTCGCAGACGGTGCGGCTGCAGCCTGCCGTATTCCGTCCGTAGATGGCAGTATTGTGAATACGGTCACTGCGGCCCGGAGCGGAGCGCGCATCACCATCACGCTTGCACATCCGGCAGGGGAGATCCCGCTGGCGGTCTATGTAGGCACCAGTGTGATCCAGACAAAGATTCCTGCAGGGGCTGTCACAGCGGAGATTGCGATTTCCTGTTAAATCGATATACGGAGGCCATAGCGAAGAGGGCTTACATATAGCCTGCTTTATGAGGAGGGTGTTGCAAAATTGCCGGCAACCACCACTACTGGTATACGATCAATCGAACAGATACCAGTCATTGTGGATTTGCCGCATTTTGCGGCACCCTCTTTTCCGTATAGTTTGGTCAGTGAAAGTAGTACAATGGATGGCCCAGAGCGAAGCCGGGCAGACATCGCGGAGCAGGCATGCTGCCGGTGGCAGAGCTGTAAATAATAACATGATTGCTGTTAAAATATAATATTGTTTTGACCTGTAGTTTTATGTTAAACTAGCTACGGAAGAATAAATCGGCGCTGCTGGAAAAGAGACGTGTTAAAGCGGTGGTAACGAAAAAAATGTATATTTCTGAATACATAGTTGATGTGACCGATAATCTATGATAAACTTGCTTAAAGAAAAGAGAGTGGTACGAGAGCGGCGGTATCTGTTCTGTAGCTTCTGTGCCTCAATTAGTAATCATAGTTGCCTGCTGATGCGGGCATTGTTGTTATATGGGAGGCCAGGCATTTCGGAATAGAGCTGGTGGGAGGAAAGATTAAATGAAAATTGCTATGATAGGGCATAAAAAGCTTCCTTCACGTGAAGGCGGAATTGAGGTTGTGGTGGAGGAATTGGCTGTCCGGATGGTGCAGGAGGGACACCAGGTGGACGCATACGATCGCTGGGAGCCAGTGCTGCGGAATGGAAAGGATATCCCAAAGCGATATAAGGGGATCCGGGGGATTAAGATCCCTACGTTTCGGAATAAGTCAATGAATGCTTTTGTATACTCAATCTTTGCCTCCATCCGGGTATTATTTGGCAGATATGATGTGATTCATTATCATGCGGAGGGGCCTTGTGCTATGATGTGGCTTCCAAAGCTTTTCGGCATTCCGGTTGTAGCGACGATCCACGGTCTGGACTGGCAGAGGGCAAAATGGGGGGGCTTTGCCACCAAATACTTATTGCTTGGAGAAAAATGTGCGGTTCGGTTTGCGGATGAGATGATTGTATTGTCGCACGAGATGAAGCGTTATTTTAAGGAAACTTATGGAAGGGAGAGCATCTATGTGCGCAATGGGGTGTCGATACCTTCCGGAGCTGAGGCAGATTTGATTGCGAGAGAGTTCGGACTGCATAAGCAGGAGTACATCCTTTATCTTGGAAGGCTGGTCCCGGAAAAAGGAATTCACTACCTTCTGGAAGCCTTCCGGGATGTAAAGACAGAGAAAAAGCTGGTGATTGCGGGCAATATCGACAAGACTGAGTATGTAAGCATGATCTGCAGGGAAGCGGAAAAGGACAGCCGTGTGATCATGACGAATTTTGTCCAGGGGCGCATGCTGGAGGAACTGTTCAGTAATTGTTTCCTGTACGTACTCCCCAGCGAAGTGGAAGGGATGGCGATCAGCTTGCTGGAGGCTATGAGCTACGGAGCCCACTGTCTTCTGAGTGATATCGACGAAAATAAGGAAGCGGCAGAAGATCATGCGGATTACTTTGCAAATGGTGATGTGAAGATGCTCAGGAAAAAGCTTCAGGAGCTGGTGGACGCGGATGCGGCCTACGATGTGGAGGGCCAGAAACAGTTTGTAGCTGCGAGGTATGACTGGAAAAAGATTAACAGCGAGACGCTGGATATCTACCAGAGGGCGATTCAGAAGAAAACGGTGCGTAAAAAGCGATGAAGATTTTGATGGTAAACAAATTTCTGTATCCAAGGGGAGGGGCTGAGACGTATGTCCTGAAAATCGGCGGACTCCTTCAACAAATGGGGCATGAGGTTGCATATTTTGGAATGTATGACAGCCAGAATACGGTGGGAAATGATTCTGGCTTATACACAAAAAATATGGATTTTCATCAGGCTGGATGGAAGCGTTTCCTATACCCATTTTATATCATCTATTCATTTGATGCAAAAAGGAAGATGAAGGAGGTGATCCGGGAGTTCCAGCCGGATGTGATTCATCTCAACAATATCAATTTTCAGCTCACGCCGTCGGTCATCGATGCGGCGTATGAGGAGGGTGTCCCTATTGTTCAGACCGTTCATGACCTGCAGATGCTCTGCCCGAATCATCTGATGCTTGATGTCCATCAGCTAAAGCCGTGTGAATTGTGTCTGGAAGGCAGTACCTGGAATTGTGTCAGGAAAAGCTGCATTCATGGTTCGAGGATGAAGAGCATGATAGGTGCGGCGGAGGGAAGCCTGTACCGGCACACGAAGACATACGACAGAGTCCATACCTTTATCTGCCCGAGCAAGTTTATCGAGAATATGCTTCTTCGGAAGCAGCGGTATCAGGGTAAGACGGTTTTGCTTAGAAATTTTATCGGGGAGGTAAATCCGGTCTCTGACAGTGGTAAAAGAGACTATGTCCTGTATTTCGGGCGTCTTTCAGAAGAAAAAGGACTGGACGGACTGCTTGGCGCTTGCAGGCGGCTGCCGGACATTCCGTTTGTGATTGCGGGGAGCGGCCCGATGGAAGAACAGTGCAGAAACTCCGGGCTGCAGAATCTGACCTTTGTGGGTTTTCAGACGGGAGAGCGTTTGACGGAGCTGATACAAAATGCCATGTTCAGTGTCTATTTTTCTGTCTGGTATGAAAATGCGCCGTTGTCTGTTCTGGAGTCACAGGCACTTGGCACACCAGTGCTGTGCAACTGCATCGGTGGAATTCCGGAGCTGGTGGAAGATGGGAGAACCGGGATTTTGAATGATGAGTTTACATCAGAGAGTTATGCAGAGAAGATCCGGGCGCTGTATTACGATAAGGAATTGTTGAAAGCACTTTCGGCTAATTGTCTTGAAAAAAAGGACTCTATGATGACTTTAGAAAAATATGTTCCAGCACTTATAAGAATTTATGAGAACGCGAGGAAAGGATGAGAGACCTTCTGTGAATAAAATCATGTTTTTAATGTATAGCCTGGAGGGCGGCGGAGCCCAGAAAAACCTGGTGGATACGGTAAACCATCTGAATAAAGAGAAGTATGAAATCACGATCCAGACGTTATTTCACAGTGAGGATCTGCTGGGGCTGCTTTGTTCGGATGTGCACTATACAAGTGCATTTTGTATCCGCAGTAAGATCCTGAAAAAGCTAATCAGTGGTTTTATTCAGTATGTGCTGCCGCCGTCCCTCGTATACCGCTGGCTGTTTCAGGGAGATTATGATGTGGAGGTGGCCTTTATGGAGGCATTCCCCACGAAGATACTGGCCTATTCCTCTAACAGGAAGGCTAAGAAGTATGCCTGGATTCACACAGACGTGACAGTGAATGAGAGACAGGATCGTCTTTATCGGTCGTTGGAGCATCAGAAAGCCTGCTATGAGCAATTCGACGGTATCTGCTGCGTCGCAGAGGGAGTAAAAAAGTCCTTTATCAAAAAATTTGACATACGGAAAAATGTCTCTGTCGTGTATAATATTCTGAATGAGAAAATCATCGAAGAAAGAGGACGGCAGCCCTGTACCGGATACAGGAAGGAGACATTTACAATTGTGAGTATTGGGAGACTGGTATCAATCAAGGGATATGACCGCCTGATCCGGCTATGCGGCCGCCTGAAGAAAGAAGGCTTTGCTTTTCATCTCCTGATCCTGGGGGAAGGACCGTTGGAGAGGGAATTGAAAAGTCTTATCCGGGAGCTGGATCTTATGGATTTTATTTCTCTGATAGGTTTCCAGGAAAATCCTTACCCCTATCTGGCTCAGGGAGATCTGTATGTGTGCTCCTCGTATGCAGAGGGGTTCAGCACTGCGGTCAGTGAGGCAGTGATCCTGAAAATCCCGGTGGTGACAACAGAGTGCTCCGGCATGCAAGAGATTCTTGGAGACAGTGAATATGGGCTGATTACAGAGAATGACGATGAGGCGCTTTACCGTGGAATCAGGCAGATGCTTTCCGATGAAAGCCTGTATCAGCATTACTGCGGAAAGGTGAAAGAAAGAAGCAGCTTTTTTCACATGGAAACGAGGCTTCGTGCATATGAGGACCTGCTGGATCGATAAGGGGGATTGCCTGTGAGAAAATTTATCAGAGCGCTGGATCTGCTCCGGGAGCTTGTGCTGTATCAGATTGCGCGGCTGTGCGGGGCGGTTATGGCATGCTTTTTCCAAGACTATAGAAATGTATGGATGATCGCCGAGCGGGGCAGGGAGGCAAAAGACAATGGATATCATTTCTTTGCCTGGCTTACGAAAATGCATCCGGAAATCAATGCGTGGTACGTTGTGGATAAGAGACTGCCAGATGCGAAGCGCGTGCAGGCGCTGGGCAATACCGTGCATTGCGGAAGCTGGAAGCACTATATGCTGTTCGCGGTGTCAAAGATGAAGATCAGCACGCATATTATGGGATTCACTCCTGATATTGAGAAATACTATATGCTGGACAAGATCAATGCAGTGCGCGGGAAAAAGGTATTTCTCCAGCATGGGATTATCAAGGAGGAGCTTGAATGGCTGCATTACCCGAACGTTAAGCCGGATCTGTTCATCTGCAGCATTCCTGCAGAAACAGAGTTTGTGAAAGCACAGTTTGGGTATCCGGAGGGGGTCATAAAGTGTGCCGGGCTCTGCAGGTTTGATGCATTGTCAGCGGCAAAAAAGCCGAAGAGGCAGATTCTGTTGATGCCAACCTGGAGAAAATATGCGGTAGAGGGAAAGAGCCGGGAGGAATTTACTGCCTCAGAGTATTACCGCAGATATCAGGAACTGATCACAGATCCGGAGTTGGGGGCAATTTTGCGGGAGAAAGATTACCGGATGGTGTTTTATCCGCATTATGAGGTTCAGAAGTTTCTGTCAGAGTTTCATACGGAGGATGAGAGAATTGAAATTGGGGCGCTGGAACAGTATGATGTGCAGCAGCTTTTGATGGAGTCCAGTATTCTGATTACAGATTTTTCCAGCGTTTACTTTGATTTTGCCTATATGGAGAAGCCCATGATTTATTATCAGTTTGATGAAAAGGAGTATCATGCGGGACATTATAAGAAGGGATATTTTGATTTTGAGAGGGACGGTTTCGGCCCGGTAGTGGCGGATGCGGACACTCTGAAACAGAAGCTAATCAAAATGCTGGAGCAGGATGGAAAGCCGGAAGAGCAGTATCTGGACAGAATCCGCAGATTCTTCCCGGTCAGGGACAATCATAATTGTGAGAGAAACTATCAGGAAATAATCAAGCTGTCAGGAAAGAAGTGATAGAATGAAAGAACTGCGTAATCTGATCTTGCTGGACAGCGCACCGCAGAAGGAATGGAATTTTCAGCAGTTGTTTGAGAAGAAGACAGGGCAGGAGTGGAAAATTGCGCATATTGACAGCCATTTCAGCGATCCTGGCTGGAAAAAGAAGCTGAAATTTTTTCTGTTCCCTGCACAGGTTTTCTTGCAGAGAGACAGGATCGGCGCGATTCTGTCTTTTCAGCAATTTTACGGGTTAATTTTTGCGCTTTATTGTTCCATCTTTCATGTAAAAAAGAGGAATACGCTGCTGATCGTTACTTTTATCTACCGCCCGAAAAAGGGTATAGCAGGCAGACTATATTTTCACTTTATGAAGTATGCGGTTCGCAGCCGGTACATCGACCGGATTATCTGTTTCTCCAAAACAGAGCCGGAGTACTACAGCAGACTTTTTGGGGTGCGGAAGGAATTATTTGCATACGTGCCATTTGCGATCGGGGATGTCAGCCCGGTGATCAAGACAGCAGGGAGTTCAGAAGAAAAGTTTATTCTTTCGGCTGGGAAGAGCAACCGGGACTATGATTTTCTGGTAGATGCGCTGGCGGAGACAGCTTATCCTGTACGTATTATATCCGATACTTACAAACGGGAAGAGGTAAGCGGCAATATCAGGATTTACGGAACCGTGTATGGCAGGGACTATTTGAAAATGCTCGCTGAGTGCTATTGCGTAGTAGTTCCGCTGGCAGATGTACACATCTCAGCAGGGCAGTTTGTGTTTCTTCAGTCTATGATGTTTGGAAAACCGGTCATTGTAACAGAGTCCGAGACAGTCCGGGACTACATTGAGGATGGAAGCAACGGACTGATCATAAAAAAGGAAAAAAACTGCCTGCTTGACGCATTGAAGAAGCTGTATGAAGACAAGGGACTGTACAAAGCGATGTCAGATGCAGGCAAGGAAGCTTACAAAATGGAGTACTCCTTGGAGAGAATGGCGGAACGGATCGGGGATATTTACATGGAGTCTCTCCAGGCGTAAGACACGCCTGAGGTTCTAGATGTCATATCCAATTCCGCCATCCATAAGGTCTTGTTTCATCTGGTTAATTTCCTGCAGAGTTTTTTCGGAAAAGCGGGTATGATAAACGAACGGACATTCTTTTAGCTCTTTTTGACTCCGGGAGATATAGTCCGAATAGCTTCCGATTACGCGTGCCGGGTTTCCGACGGCTACAGAGTTATCAGGAATGTCCTTTGTGACAACTGCACCGGCCCCGATAATACAGCAATTGCCAATTTTTACATTGGGCATAATAACGGCATCAGCTCCGATAAAGACATGGCTGCCAATCCATACCCTGCCTACTTTGCTGTATCCAAGCGCACGCTTTGTAGACGCGTCATGCATGAGAATACGGCAGTCAGAGAGGGTGACGTGATCTCCAATTCTGAGAAGAAAGGGATGTGTCGGATCAATCTTGGTTGTCCCGATCCAGACATCTTCTCCAATTTCTGCGCCGCCTGCTTTTAGTTCCTTAATAGTAGGCCCCCTGCCCAGAAGCCTGCGGATTTTATGCTTCAGGTTCATAGCGTTCCTCCTTTTTAGCGCTTCGTCATCGTTAGAAGCATTGTAAGATAGTTTATTTAGAAATGTCAAGCTGAATAGGCCAGTCACAGAAAATTCATAAATATGCCTGTTGCTTTTCAAATTATTATGTCATATACTGAGTTGGAACTGTATAGCGATGAAGTGACAGGAGGGGCGGAGGAAGTATCTGGAGCCAGAGGGAAGAAACAGAGGTCGTTGCAGAATGATGAAAAAAAAGAAACCGATTTGGCTTGTGTTAATTTATATCTTTATAATGGCAATTGGCTTTATGGACGGTGCATGGTCGGTTCCCTGGTACTTGAAGTATCTGGCACAGATTTCTGTTGTGCTATTGGCTTTTTGCTGGCTTTTGTTCAGCGGAGATTTTTCAGGATTCAGCTGCATCGGCACGTATTTTGCGATGAATGTTATCCCATTTATTGGGATTATCGCGATCTCTGTCTTTTACTGGCTGCTTGACTTGCAGACGATGACTTTTATCAGTCGCGGCTGTTCTTCTGTATTGTATCTTATTATATCACTGTTCGCAGTCAGCGCTGCGGTTTACCTGTTTGGCGGAGCTTCAATCGAATATACCATGTACAGTATGGTGCTTGCAAATATAGGAGTCGTACTGTATTCTGTGAAACGATTTGGAATACAGGCATTTATCACCGGTCTGATAATATTTGCAAAGTCCGGAGGTATTGACACAACTCCGGCGATTAAGACACTGGAGGTGCATGATCTGACCTTTGCTTTTGGGTTGTATATCATTTATTACCTGCTGGTGGACGAGAACAAAAAACGGTGGCTTTATCTGGCTGTTACCGTGGTGTTTTTCCTGCTTGGCTTTAAGCGTATTGCTGTACTTGGAATGGGAGGATCTCTAATGATACATTTGGCTTTATCCAGATTTTCAGATAAAGCCAGGGTGTTGTTTATCCGTTGGTTGACGTTGGCAGGGATAGCGGTATGTCTGTTTTATGTTTATTTTATCCATTCGCCGCTGTTTAATGCGTTTGTAGATTATTATGGAATTGATACCATGGGACGCAAGAGTATTTATGATTTTTTTAAACCGTACTATGAGATTACGCCGATGTTTCGGGGCTATGGTATCGGCTTTGTAAGCAGAACCTGTAATCTGATGAGCGCAGATAGAATAGGGATATTCAGACTGTTCCAGTATGGAGGAATGCATAATGATATTGTTACATTTTATATAGAACTTGGATTTACAGGATTTCTTTTATGGGTGTGGTATGAACTGTATTTTCGGATTATGTGGATTACCAAAAAGTATGGAGTAAAGATTGCTAAGATTTTAGTGTACGGAACGATCTATACCTTTGTTACTTATGCGACGGATAATACGATTTTTTACTGTTATATTAACACCATATTCATGCTGCTTCCGATGGCGTATGCAGTGAAACAGCAGGAAGCGGAAGGAGATGCTCATGAAACGCTTGAAAATGAGTAGAGGTATTCACGCGGTGCATTGTCTGGTTTATGGATTTGCAAAACACTTTTTTCTCTATGTGCTGATTATTGTCGCAGTCATGGCTGCAACAAGTTTCAGTATGTATCTGGGAAAGGAAAATACTGTGACTGCGACGCTTACTTTAAACTACGAGGAGGCTGCAAAAGGGCTGTACCCGAATTCGACCCGGTTCAGTATTTCACTGATCAAGTCTCAGGAGGTAATGGAACGGGTGATCGAGATGGCCGGGCTGGAAAATATTACGCCGGAGCAACTTTCAAACCATATTACTGCACAGGGCGTGAACGTCCATAATATTCAGGGAAATTCTGACAGCAATTACCGTATAGCAACGAGCTATTCGATTACGTATCGGAAGAATCCTGAGATAAAACGAATCAGTGCGAGGGACATCCTGGAGCTGATAATTCAGGCATATAAAGAAGAATTTTTTGAGAATTACGCATATGGAAAGGCGACACTGACCTGTGACATTGAGCCATACGAGTCTCTGGAGTATCTGGAGATTGCGGAAATGTTTAAGCGGGAGGGGAATAAGCTTTACCGGCACCTGAACAGCATGATGAAGGACAACGGGACTTTCCTGTCGGAAAAGACGCAGGAGACCTTCTCCTCTCTGAAAAAGAGAGCTTACAATTTCCTCAATATTGATCTGGAGAAGTTCAGTTCTTATGTGAAGCAGAGTGGGCTTTCAAAAGATAAGGCGGGGTATATCAGTAAGCTCGAATACCAGAATCATCTGATGGACATTTCGTATCAGAAGCTGATGGGAGAATACAGCATCAGGCTGGGTGCGATTGACCTGTATGATGCCGCACTGACTGCAGTCGTTCTGGTACCGACTGTAGATACGAGCCTGGAGTTTTATATGTCGCGGACGAAGGTGGCGATTGATTATCAGGCTGAATTGGCAGAGAGTGCGAGTTCAAGTGCGAATGACTATAATGAGAAGATGAATGAGAATAAGCATGTGATGGAAATGCTGGACCTGGCAGGCGCTTCCTCTGCGTCGGCAAAGCAAAAGGCGGAGGAAATGATCCAGACGATGAAGGCTGAACTGGAGGATATCACAAATAAGACAGTGGTGACGAATCAGGAATACATAAGGTATAAGACGAAAAACTATCTGAGTACTTCCTACGTGGAAAAGAGCCTTTCGGACATGCTCAGCATTAAGTGGGCAATACTGGCGGGCGGCTTTGTCACATTTGCCATTGGCTGTTGGATTCTTATTCTGGAGAGCCGGAGAAAGGAAGAGCAGTAAGCGATGAAAAAGTTTGAAATCCTGCGCTATTTTAAAAAATGGTGGTTCCTGATCGCAGCTGTCTCTGCGTTTGCGGGAGTTTTCTTCATGAAATATGCGACGAACCGTCAGGTGTATACTGCGAGATCTGTAGTGAGGTATGCCTACGCGGATGCAGAAGAGGGGCTCGCGCCGGATGGATCAAAGCTGGACGTCTCTGAGATCTTTTCCTCCTCGGTAGTGAAAGATGCATTGGAGAGTCTGGGAGTCAATGCAGGAGTCGATTCGGTCCGTTCACGGGGATCAGTAACCGAAATTATTCCGGATGATATCAAGGCATCGCAGCAGGCTAAGATAGAGGATGGAAAAGACTACGAAGAGTACCATCCCACAGATTACATCGTCAGTTTTTCTGCAGACAGCAGCAAGAATGCAGAGTATGCCAGAGCAATTTTGGATGCGGTGTTGAGTAAATACTTTGTAAAGTTCGGTGAAAAGTATGTGGATCAGTCTTCCATTCCCAATAATGTGATGAATGCGGTCAAAGGTACCTACGACTATATTGAGAGGGCAGAGATTATCGAGAATTCCGTGTCGGATATCATGAAGGAGTTGGGAGCGAAGCAGAAAAGAAGCCCGGAGTTTTACTCCGCAAAGACAGGGATGACCTTTGAAGACCTTTATGACAAATATCACTATATCAGCAATGTAAAGATTCCATATCTATTTTCAGAAATTCTGAGTGCAAAATTAACAGACAATAAGGACGTATTGATTAAAAAATATAAGGAGCGAATCGCTTCCTATAATCTGTCAGAAAGTACAGATGGGGATAAGGTTCAGGATGTCCTGGATATCATTAAGAGCTATGGAGAGAAAAATAAGGAAGGCTCTCTGTACTATCATTCCGATTCTACCGATGGAAATGGAGACCTGAATGGCAATATTCTGGAACATGTGTATGATGACGCAGTTCGTGGTGAAGAAGAGGAGATTGTGGACAGAACAACCGTGTATGATCAGCTGATTGCGGATTACGTGATGCTGGAGAACAGTCGGTCATTTGCAATCATTGATGCCGCATATTGCCAGTACATTATTGATGTGTTTGAAGAGAAGCCGGAAAAATTGGTGGACAGCGCTGCGTATAAGGAAGATGTAGAGGAAAGCCTGGCCGCGATCGTGGAAGAGTTAAATGAATTATATGAAACACTTAGTATAACTATGGTGGAATACAATGAATATCTGGGTGCACAGCATGTGACCTGTTTGTCAAGTACGAGCGTGTCAGAAAGCGTGAATGTGAAGCTGTATATGGTGCTTGGGATCGTTTTGTTCTTTATTTTTGGATGTGTAGGTGCAATTCTTCTCGGCAGACTGCAGGATTTTGCAGAATTCTTTTTCTACACAGATTCCAGACTGCGTGTACCGAACCGGAGTGCGTGCGACCGATATATTCAGAGTTATTCGGGGCGGACGCTTCCGCCTGCGTTTTCCTGTATGGTTTTGGAGCTGTCTAATCTGAACCAGGTTAATCGTCTGGAGGGAAGAGAGAAGGGCGATAAGATGTTGAAGAATTTCTGCGATATGATCAGCGCTGCGACTGATTATAAAGGTATGGTAGCATACAATGGAGGAAATCAGTTTATCGGTTTCTTTGAAAAGTGTTCTTCCGAGAAGCTGGAAAGTTACAGTGATTTTATGGTGCGCCTGGTGAAAAGCTACAATATGGAGCATGAGGACTCGAAAATGAAGTACGCAGTTGGAAAATCAGAAAGTAAGATGGATAATGTGTATACGATCCGGGCACTGCTTCAGAAGGCGATGACAGGGAAAGAGGAGCAGGAGGTATAAATGAAAAAATGGAAGAAGCATCCTCCGGCCGAGGCGGAGGAAAAGAAATCTGATCAGGAACCGGTACGGCGTAAAAAGAAAAAAAGATGGAAAGTAGTAGTGTTGATCCTGCTGTGCCTGCTGAGCTTTGCTGCGGGCATAGTCCTGTGGCTGATGCAGAGGGAGGAGGATTTTGTGGAGAGCTTTTACCAGATACAGTCGGAAAAGCTTACAGACAATATCCGCGTAGTCCTGCTTTCAGATCTGCATTTGCGGGAGTTCGGGGAAAAGAATTGTGAGTTGATAGGACGGATCGAGGCATTAAAGCCAGACCTGATCGCAATTGCAGGCGACATGAATCTGCAGGAGCAGTTTGAACATCATGTTGTGACGGAGCTGTGCGAAGCTCTGGTGGAACTTGCACCGGTCTACTATGTGCCAGGAAATCATGAGTTGGGGCAAATCGTCTTTCATGAGTCAACGATTGAGGAGAATCTGGTCAATGCCGGAGTACACCTGTTGGTCAATCAACAGGAAACGATTGAACTGAAGGGAAATACAATTAAGATCGGTGGTCTGGCAAATCCACCGATGCAATATGAAAAGTATGGTACGGATTTTTTTGAAGCTTTTGAGCAGGGAGAAGAATTTAAGCTGCTGCTGGTGCATTATCCGGAATACTTTTCAGGAGCGCTGCAGGATGCTGATATTGATGTGGCGCTGTGCGGTCATGCGCACGGCGGACAAGTTCGGATTCCGGGGATTGGCGGACTCTATACGATGGATCAGGGCTGGTTTCCGGAGCTCACGGAAGGACTGCATAAGATTCACGATATTTCTGTGGTAATCAGCCGGGGGTTGGGCGACTCCAGCAAGGTGCCTCGGATCAATAACCCGCCGGAGCTTGTGATCGTGGATATGAACTGGTACTGAGCAGCAAAAGGATGGCGCAGAGCCAGAATAAAGATTGAGGAGGAACATGAGGACAAAGTATTCATTGATTAACATGCTGACTGGGATTGCAGGCCAGTTGCTTCGGATTTTCCTGGCTTTTTTTAGCAGAAAGATATTCATTTACTATCTTTCCAGCGAATATCTGGGGATAAATGGAGTATTTTCCAATGTGTTAAGCGTGCTTGGCCTGGCTGAGCTGGGTATTGGAAGCGCGATTATTTATAAAATCTACAAACCAGTGGCAGAGGGCGATCAGGACATGATCTGCCGGCTCATGAACTTCTATCGCCTGCTGTACCGCTGTGTTGCTGTTGTGGTGCTGCTCCTGGGACTGTCTCTGCTTCCATTTTTGGATCTTCTGGTGAAGGACAGTCAGGGGATTGAACACTTATCGCTGATTTATCTGCTGTATCTGCTGAATTCCGTGTCCTCTTATCTGTTTTCTTATAAAAATACGATTCTGACGGCATACCAGAAAAGCTATTACCGGATCGTGTGGGGGCATGTAATGTACACCGTGCAGATTGTACTGCAGATCCTTGTTCTGGTACTGACGCAGAACTTTATTCTTTTCCTGGTGATTCAAATACTGAATCAGCTTGCGGTTAACCTGATTGTAGTTAGAAAGGTGGACAGGGACTATCCGTTTTTGAAGGAACAGAAGGCTCTGCCGGATAAAGCAACACGCAGGGCAATTGCAAGGGATATGCTGGCGCTCAGCATCCATAGCTTTGGAGGAGTGGTGCTGAATGGGACAGACAACCTGCTGATGTCAGCGTTTGTAGGGCTTGCAAGTGCAGGGATTTATTCTAATTATCAGCTGATTTTTACGAATGTGAATGGATTAATATCTTGGGTATACAGTGCATTCACAGCAAGTGTGGGAAATCTCGCTGCACTTGAGAGCAAGCAGAAAGTGTATGAGATCTACCGGACGCTGGATTTTTTTCTGTTTGGAATATACGGCTATGCTTCGGTCGGTATTTTTGTGATGATTAATCCCTTTATTAAGCTGATGTTTGGGGAAGAGTATCTTTTTTCTATGGTTATGGTACTGGTGCTGATTACCAGCTTTTATATTACCGGGCTGCGTCAGATTTGTTTAAAATTTCGTTATGCGATGGGACTGTTCTGGTATGACCGGTATAAAGCCTTGGCAGAAGCTGCGATCAATTTGATCGCCTCCCTGGTTCTTGTAAGGAGCTATGGAGTAGTCGGGATCATCCTTGGAACGGTGATCAGCAGCATGGCTACTGTTTTCTGGGTGGAGCCGTATGTCTTTTTCCGTTATGGGATTCAGGAGGAATGGAAGCAAAAACTCAGAAAGTACTTTCAGACGTATGCGCTCCGGGTAGCGTCAGTTATAGCTGCAGCCTTTTTCTCCTGGCAGCTTTGCAGGCTGTTTCCAGGGGAAACTCTTGGCTGGTTTGTTTTGAAGTGCATGATCTGTACGGTGGTATATATCGTCATATTTCTGATATGCTACTCCAGATGCAGAGAATTCGTGTATCTGAAGCAGCGGGGGAGAAGTATTATGCAGGAGGCTCTCCATAAGCTGCGTGGGCAGAAGAGTTGCTGACAGCAAGAGGTAGGAGGATTATGAGTCCTGTTTGATCTGACTGTTTCGTACCTCCTGCCGATAATACTGAACTGGGCAAAGCAGAGCCCATGTATAGCGAAGCTTTCGCCGTATGGAAAACGTATTTGTACAAAGCAGCCGCCAGTATAATTTCCTCTGCCCGGCTCTTAATTTCCGTTGCAGTGTTTCTGAATCGCGCAGGTACAGCCGTGATTTGTTATAATGGATAATGGTGTCAAAGAAGGCGCGGTTTAAAGTCAGATCGTATAATTCCTTTTCCTTATGCTGCTGGTAGAAAGTCAGGCGTTCCCGGATCGCATCAAAATACTGGAGATTTCGTTCCGAGTAACCGGACAACATAATACCGTTTGGATTCTGTCGGTAATAATAGATAGCCGCATCGATATATACGACCTGATTGGCCGCATACAGCAGCTGATAGGTAGTAGCCTCATCTTCGTGGATCCGGCCTTTCGGGAAGCGGATCTTATGGAAGAGATTTCTTCGGAATAGCTTTCCCCATGCCGTGCTGGTCCGGATATAATACGGATAATCATAAATACGCATGTTTGCCTGGACATTTGTCAGGATTTCCTGCGGAATGAGATCTGGCACGGCACAGCGGCAGGTATCTGAAGTCACCTTCTGGTAATTTGCAATTCCTGCATCACACCCTTCTTTTGTGCATGCTTCCAGCAAAAGCTCAATATAGCGTTCATGAATATAGTCGTCACTGTCTACAAAGGCCAGATAGTCACCTGTCGCCAGGGCAATCCCTTTGTTTCGGGCATCCGATAGTCCGCCGTTTTTTTGATGGATGACATGGATTCTTGGATCCGCTGAGGCGTACTCCTCACAGATCTGTCCGCTTTCGTCCGTAGAGCCATCGTCGATCAGAAGAATTTCCAGATGAGGATACGTCTGGCGCATCACGCTATCCAGGCAGCATTTCAGGAAACGTTCTGTATTATAGACAGGAATGATAATACTTACGGATTCATTCACAGGGTATGCCCCTCCCTTCTCTTTGAAAAACAGATATATTTTAAATCGCAGCAGAACCCTCTTTTATCGGAACGGAATCGGTATGTGCAACTGCCGCATCCAATAATAAGCATATACCATGGCAGTGTATTTGATATGAAAGCCACAGTCACAGACGACCTGTTTTCTCAGCTGACGGATCCTGGATTGTTCTTCGGCTGTGAAGCTGCATCGTTTGATTGCATCAATCAGTCGGTTATAGGCGTGCAATCTCATGCATGCGGCAAGGAAATCTATCTTATGCTCCACTGCGTAGTGAAAAATAAATAAATATGCCTCAACTGCATCCATATGTTGAATGCGGTAAGCACTTTTGGTAAAGGCCTCAGGATGAACGCGGTACATTACCAGTTCCTCTGCGATACTTGTAATGGCAGTGCAGCATTCTACGACCTGGGGAAATACAAAGACATCCTCATATTTTTTACCTGCAGGGAAGCGGACTTTGCGGAAAAGTTCTCTATTGTAAAGCTTTGCCCAGGGATAGCAGTCGAGTATTCCAGAGCATAAAAGCCGGTATACTCCATATTTATCCATAGTTTCGGCGGCTGGAAGTACACAATGCCTGCAGATGTCTCCGTCAGAAATAAATAATGTGTGAGAACATATAGCCATATCTGCCTTATTTTTTTGAATCGCAAGGAATAATTTTTCAACCATATCAGGCGCCATCAGGTCATCGCTGTCCAGGAAGGTGAGATAAGTTCCGGATGCCATTTCGATTCCATCATTTCTGGCTTTTGAGACACCTTCGTTTTGTGTCTTTGCCAGGAATAGGATCCTGCTGTCCTTTTCCTGATATTCGCGGCAGATATCTGCACTGTGATCGACAGAAGCGTCATCAACTAAAATAATTTCCAGATTGTGATAGGTCTGCTTAATAATACTGTCCAGACAGTCACGCAAATATTTTTCCGTATTATAAATTGGTACAATAATACTGATCAAAGGTGTAGGGGTCATTTTATTCTCCATTTGTAATTATTTGTCTGCTATCCGGTAAATTCTTAAACAGTATAGTAGTCATCTGCTCTTAGGTTATACTTTAACAGCAGAAAGAATAATTTGCAAGGATATTCTGAAAGCCGACAGCATATACAGCGGTTACTTAGTGGTATCTTTTCTTTTCCATAGTTTCCAGCCCTTATCCAGAACTTTGTATAAAACTGGGCCGCCATATTGCTGCACTTTTCCTTTCCATAGCTGTCTGTTATGCCATTTTCTCCACTCTGGCGAATGCCAGGATGCAGAATAGCAATGGATGGAAAATGTATTTGAAGTTTTTTTCACGATCCCCGTTTGAAAATCCATTGGATCAAAATAGTCCGGGGGATAAAAAGAAATACCGCATATTTTCTGGATAGTCCCGTCATTTTTATGAAGGCCAAAGCGCTGCAAAGTCGGGAAGTTGATTTCGGAACATGGGGCTGTACAGAAACTTCCATCTCCGAGGAGGAAAGAAAGCTCCTGATAGTCATCAAGGAGTGCTTTGATCAGGGGATGATGTCTGCGTACTCCAAAGCCAAGACCAGTGGCGGCGAGGCCATCATGCTGAAATCCCATGAAGCCTTCCTGTTCCAACAAAGGATCAAGAGAACGCAGAAGCTTCACATCTGTATCCAGGTAAATTCCGCCGTAGTCGTAGAGAATTTTCAGGCGTGCATAGTCACTGACAAAGGCCCATTTGCCTGCTTCGTAGGCTTCGCGCATATAGGCGTTTGAAGTAACATCAAAATTATCTTCTGTCCACTTTCTGATTTTATATTCAGGGCAGTGTTTTTTCCAGCTTCGTATGCATCTGATTGCCTGGTGCGGAAGCGGATTTCTGCCAAACCAGCAGTAGTGGATTACTTTGGGTATGCTCATAACTTGTACTCCTATAAGTTTTCTTTTGCGTGCAACACGTCAAATGGCCCTGTCTGTATCATATGGATGATATTCGTTGAGCTGTACCAGTTGATTACTGTTTATCCAGATTGGAATTTTCAGCTGGAATCCTTCTGTAAACGCAAGCGTTTGTAAACGATGTCTCTGATTCTAGCCGTGATGATTCTTACGGAATAAGGAATTATTATACTGAGTATTATACAGCTTACCATAGTAACAAGTATCGGTGCATTTAATATATTGCATAGGACGGTTCCTACAAATGCACAGCAAAATGGTTGATGGAAGAGATAGATTAGAAAAGATTCTCTCCCGATATGTGCCAGAGGATTTGCTATATGCGGATGCTTCGCGATGCGTAAACAAACTTCTCGCATAAGAAGAAAACAGCCAGGAAGGAGCAGGTAGGCAAGATACCATACCAACAGGTCGGACCAAAACATTCCTGTGTCAATGGCATCACCGGAAAAGCCCGACCAAAGCAGTGCTCTTAAGAAGATATAAGCAAGCCCAAAACAGCCCCAGACAGATACGAAGCGTAGATCGTTTTCCTTGCCCTGCTGTAAGATCCCTATTAAGTAATAGGGAATAAACAGGCAAATATAACCGGTCAGTCGTTCCCAGCTCCCAAGATCAAAGGCTTTCACAAGGAAAAGCCCAACCAGGCATAGAACAGTCAATCCCTTATATAAGATTTTCTTATTATGTACGATTTGTTCGAAAGCGAAAACAAGGATCGATATAATAAAAAGCACATAAATAAACCACAGGTGATAAGCCCAGTTATTGCGGGCTTGTATTGCATCCATCATGTAACGCGATAGAGGCATCTTTTCATAACCTGCGCTTGCAAGCATAGAAGAAATATTACCGTTATTGGTAGCTATAGTAAACGCGATATAAATCAGGCTTGTGTATAAGATCCAGGGAAGTAATTGCTTTTGTATCTTTTTCCGAACAAATGAAAGATTGTAGTTTTTATGGAAAACAGTTCTGCCCATTTGGTAAGAATAACCAGAGAGCCAGAAGAAAAAAGCCATATGAAAAATATAAACGCAGCGATAGGTATAGTCTAAGAACGGAGATGCTGTCCGCATTTCATCCCGCATACTGTGACCGTAGATGACTAATAAAATTGTTATGCCCTTTGCGATATCGATCCATTTAATTCGGTTATTTTTCACTACACTCTCCCTCCCCGGAACAATGTAAATCAGCACAGTCTGTATTGTGGTTCCACATGGTTTCTTAGTATTAGGAGTATACAATATTTTTTGTTATTAAGCAAGATAATTCGTGCTTATTCATCTTTTGTCAGGAATGAATTTGTTGGCAATTTCCGCAAGACATATCTGACAGAGTAGCCCGGCGGATTTTCAACACTTGTAACTAAAAGTTTAAAAGCCGCAGAAATGCGGTGCTTTTTTGTCAAATTCCACTTAACGGTTTGCTGAATGCGTCACATATTAAGCTACATATTAAGTTGCATATCGACTATAACGTTGACGGTATGAAGCTTTTTTACAATAAGAACAGTAAAACTCTATTATGCCCTGATGTGATTTCAGTATGGCAAAAAGGTCACGACCAGAAACATTAAAAGATTCGGGAAAAACTCTGAACTGCTCAAGATCACGGTTGCTCCTCCGGCTTACGTCGAGGAAGAAATTCGGAAGATGATGGGGAGTACCATGTTGGCAAAGCTGAGCATACTATTTCAACTGATTACAACGAAAGGGTGGAAAGGACAGCAAGGCAGCATCCGTCTCAAAGATTTTTTCAACGAAAAGCTCGATAACCAGAAAATATATGTTACACTAAATAACCTGGTAACAATATTGAAGAACATGAATGTTACAAATGTACATGAACGTGGGGCTTGAGTTGTTTTTTTACTATACGGATTTTGCCAGACAGATAGTTCCCGATTGACTATAAAAGCTGGGCAGACTATAATATAGCTTATCGGAAGCTGCGAAGCAGATTTCGATAAAAGGTGCAGAATGCGTCGAAATCTTATTACAGGGTTCGCAAAACGGTTCCTGTAATATATCTATGTAGCGATTGGGGAAAGCTCCACTTTATATGAGAAGGATTAAGCTCGCAATGTGGAAGCATCTGTGGCTTGAACCGTATGATTTTCTGAAATTTGTAGAAAATTTGCGAAAGTTTTTAGCATAGGGAGTGATAGTATGGATATAAAGTATAAAATAAAAATAGTTCTTAGTTTACCAAATACGATTTATTTTAATTTTAAGTGTTTCCCATTAAAAGAGGCAATCCGGTTACCGGTTCTGATTGGCTATAGAACAAGATTTGGTGAGTTATATCCTAATATAAAGCTTGATTATCTCTGCCCAAGATTTGGAATTAAACTTGGCTGGGGGGGTACTGGCAGCCGTGATTGGGGAAGAAAATCATACGTTTCAATAGGATCGAAAGGTTGTATTATCTTTCATGGAAAATGTACTATGGCTAGCGGCGTTTCTTTGATTGTCGATAAAGGAATACTGGAAATGGGGGAAAATTTTTATTGTAACAAGAACTGTTCTATATCATGCAACAGTACTATTACGATCGGCGATGGAAATATGTGGGGATGGAATGTAGAAATACTGGATTCTGATAATCATTATCTTACGCATTCGAAGCGTTTGGAAAACAAAGACAAAGAACCTATTGTTATTGGCAACCATGTATGGATAGCGGCTTTTTCACATATCTTAAAGGGAGCAGAAATACGGGATGGAAGTGTGGTAGCTTATGGAAGTATCATATCAAAAAAGTTTCATAAGGAATGCCTGCTGGTTGGAGGAATGCCTAATAGAATACTGGCAGAGAATACAGTGTGGAGAAGTGAAACTATATGATTGTTTCTTTGAAGCAGTGAGGTGACAAAAGATATTCCAGATAATGCTATAATAGCGAAAAATTATGTCAAAGTATTAAATATTAGTAATTCCGGTTACAGCATTTGACTAACTATCACTTTGGCGATATAATCATAGAAAAGCAAATGGAGTTCGGGATAATGGATAAGCTGATTACACTATACCACGGTTCCGAAAAAATCGTGGAGCAGCCAATGTTCGGTGAAGGCAGAAAGAACAATGACTATGGTCTTGGATTTTACTGTACTGCAAGTGAAGACCTTGCAAAAGAATGGGCGGTGTCTTCCATGCGTGATGGGTTTTCCAACCGTTACACACTGGACACCGAATTGTTAAATATTTTGAATTTGAACAGTCCCGATTACACCATTCTTAACTGGATTGCTGTTCTGGTGGAACATCGACTGTTTTCTATCAAAAATCCTGTGGCAAGACGAGCAAAGCGATACTTGATAGATAATTTTGGTGTCAATGTAAATGCCTTTGATCTCATTATCGGTTATCGTGCTGACGATTCTTATTTTGATTATGCAGAGTCTTTTCTTAACAATGGGATATCCGTGGAACAGCTTGCACAAGCTATGCGACTTGGAAAACTGGGGGAACAAATCGTCATCAAATCAAAGTTCGCATTTCCCAAATTGAAATATAAAGGGTATGATATTGCAGAGAAAGACCGGTATTATGTCCTGCGCAAAGCAAGAGATGATGAGGCTAATCAGGTTTATCTGAAAATGCTTGAGGAAGAAAGTGACGGGCTGTATATTCAGGATATTATGAGAGGAGGCATTAAAAATGATGACCCGCGCATACCAAGAAATATATCTGAGTAAGGCACAGACGGTACTTGGTGATGCTTTTCATTATGCAGTCAATACCTGTGACATTCCCGGTAATGACTTTGTGAAACTGTTCATTGCAAGTTCTGTAAGCAAGCGTATGGAAAATGGCGAACCTGCCTGCCTGGCGGGGAAAAGTGGTATTGAAATTGTTATAGAAATTGTGGCGGAAACAAAGGGACAGGAACTTCATGTCGAGCCACAGGAGAATTTTGGACGTTCCAGGGAATACTGGATTGGCTGGGCGGTTGCCTATTATCAGTGGCACTCCGATAGAAAGTATGGCGATATTTTTAGAGTGGCATCCTTTGAGGATTTGCAGAAAATGTATTATACGCTCCACGAAGCAGATATTACAAAGTTTGCTGATATTATGGATTCACGAATGAAAGAGTATTTTTCCGAAACCAATTTAAAGCGGATCCGCACAGTTTATGGATTTACCCAGGCGGAGCTATCGGAACGTTCCGGTGTCGGTCTTCGGTCGATTCAGATGTATGAGCAGCGAAATAAGAATATTAACAAAGCAAGTGTGGATACCGTGTATCGGCTCGCCAGGGTTTTAGGCTGTACAATGGAGGACTTGATTGAAAAGTAACAGGTTGCAGTCTGTCTGTGCGTTCAGGCAGGCTGTTTTTACGCTATAAAACTTACTCTGCTTGCTGTGCAGCCCCTTTCATAGAATTTGTACAGAATTTCTAGTACCTTTCCACTATCTTTCATGAAAGAAATCCGATATACTGTTCCTATAAAAAATTCGTGTAACTGTCTGGTGTACTGTATCATTTATATCTGGCAAAACTTTGTGGTATGATTTTTCATCGGCAAGGCGGCTGAATGAGGTGATGTGGTGGCATCGTCGATTGAAGTGGGAGTAGTCTGATGGGGAATCACCTTCACAGATACAAAAGCGCCAAACGGAGTGAGAAGTGGATTTATAGAGACTTGAGACAGGAGGGACAAAGCCATATGGAGAATATTCTGGACAAGGTAAAAACAGTCTTTCAGGATACGCCCCAGGTATATGAGATTTTTGAGAATTGCTTTACCAGCACGCTAGATCGAGCGGTTCGGCTGCTGGATGACGGGACGGCTTACGTCGTGACCGGCGACATCCCGGCGATGTGGCTGCGCGATTCGGCGGCGCAGCTCCGGCCTTATCTGATTCTGGCGAAAGAGGATCCGGGGATCGCGGATCTTCTGGTGGCGGTGTCGCGACGCCAGTTCCGTTACGTCTGCATTGATCCATACGCCAATGCGTTCAACCCGGAGGCGAATGGGAATTGCTGGGAGAAGGATGAGACGGAGATGAACGACTGGCTGTGGGAGCGGAAGTATGAGGTTGATTCCCTGTGCTATCCGATTCAGCTCACTTATCTGATCTGGAAGAATACGGGGAGAACGGATCAGTTCGACGCGTACTTCCGGGAGGGCGCAGGCAAGATTTTGCAGGTGTTCCGCACCGAGCAGCGCCATGAGGAGCAGTCGCCTTACCGCTTCATCCGGAGAAATACGTACTATACGGATACGCTTTCCAGGGATGGAAAGGGCGCGCTGGTAAAATCCGGGATCGGGATGACCTGGTCCGGCTTCCGGCCAAGTGATGACGCATGCACGTATGGATATCTGATCCCCTCAAATATGTTTGCGGTGGTGGTTCTCGGCTATCTGCGGGAGATCGCAGAGCAGATTCTGAAGGATGCGGCGCTTGCCGGGGAGGCGGCAAAGCTGCGGGAGGAGATCTACGAAGGAATTGAGACGTATGGGATCACGCGCACGGAGGGATATGGGGACGTCTATGCGTATGAGGCGGACGGCTACGGCCAGTTCCATCTGATGGACGACGCTAACGTGCCAAGCCTTCTCTCGATGGACTATCTCGGATATCAGGGAAAGGACCGGAAGGTGGCAAAAAATACGAGAGCCATGATCTTAAGTGAGGCGAACCCCTACTATTATAAAGGGAAAAAAGCGGCGGGGATCGGAAGTCCTCATACGCCGGTTGGCTATATCTGGCATATTGCCCTCTGCATGCAGGGACTTACGGCAGAGACGATGGAGGAAAAGCGGGCGATGATCGAGCTGGCGGCTTCGACAGACGGAGGAAAGCGGCTCATGCACGAAGGTTTCTGCGCGGAGGATGATACGAAGTACACCAGAGAGTGGTTTTCCTGGGCGAACAGTATGTTTGTGGAGCTGGTGATGGAGTATTGCGGATACCGGGTTGAGCGGTAGGGTGTTCGGATAATCACTGTGGAAGTGTAAAACACAAAGACATTTGCAGAACTTTACGATAGGATGTGGGGGTTCGATGGCGTTGTCCATTGATAACAACATGGCAGATGGCGAAAGTGGCAGTGCTGTTAGTCTGAATAGGAACATGTCAGAACGCCAGACGGCTTGCTTCATACTTCGTGCGTTCACAAGCTTGCACGATAAAGGATAGGCAGACCCTGCGATGACAAAAAATAAAAATTACCTATAATAGAAACGATTCAGCGGGCTAAAAACACCGCCCGCAATTTAGGAGGCAGCTATGTTTTTGACAGACAGAAAATTAGAGCGTCGTATCAGTGAACTGCAGGAGTACCGGTATCGGGATGTGATTCACCTGGATGCATTTGCGGTGCAGGAGGATACTCAGGGAGTGGTCAATCCCACCCTGCCGCAGAGCTTTGCGGGCTGGGATACCCTGCGGGTCGGGGATACCTGGAAGGGCCGTGACCGGTTCCTGTGGATGCATAAGGAGATCACGATACCAGCCGAGTGGCGGGGAAAGAAGATCGTAGGAATCTTTGATTTTGGAAATACGGGAGCGGGCAATAATTCGGGCTTCGAATCCATGCTGTATGTGAACGGGGAGATGTACCAGGGCGTGGACGTCAACCACAAGGAAGCGTTCTTTGATGAGAAATACTGCGGTACAGTGCTGGATGTGACTTTCCGGCTGTGGTCCGGGCTGGAGGGAGGCGGTGTGCCGACACCGCAGGAGCACCGCATCGCGCGAGCGGACCTTGCCTGGCTCGATGAGAAGGTGGATGACTTCTATTATCTGGCGTCGATGGTCTGGCAGACCATCCGGGAACTGGATGACTGCGATCCGACCCAGCATGAGCTGCGCACAGCGCTCGACCGCGCGTGCCACTGCATTGACTGGGCGTACCCGGGAAGCGAGGCCTTTTATGAGAGCGTCCACGAGGCGGATGCGCTGCTGAATGAGGCGATTGACGGGATGGAGAAGCACTCCAAGGTGGAGATCCGCTGCGTTGGGCACACGCACATCGACGTAGCATGGCTCTGGAGACTGAAGCATACGCGGGAAAAATGCTCCCGTTCGTTTTCGACCGTTCTGAGACTGATGGAGCAGTATCCGGAGTATATTTTCCTTCAGACACAGCCGCAGCTGTATGAATATATGAAGGAAGAATTTCCGGAGATTTATGCAAAGATCAAGGAGCGCGTGGCGGAGGGCCGCTGGGAGGCGGACGGCGCGATGTGGGTGGAAGCGGACTGCAACCTGACGAGCGGGGAGTCCCTGACGCGGCAGATCCTGCTCGGAAGCAAATTTCTGAAGGAGGAATTCGGCAAAGAGGTCGAGTATCTGTGGCTTCCGGATGTGTTCGGGTATTCCTGGGCGCTTCCCCAGATCCTGAAAAAGGCGGGGATCAATACCTTTATGACCACGAAGATCAGCTGGAACCAGTATAACCGCATGCCGCACGATACCTTCAAATGGAAAGGAATCGACGGAAGTGAAGTCCTGACTCACTTCATCACGACGCCGGATCCGTGGAATGAGCCGGGAAGCTGGTTCTACACGTACAATGGAAAGCTGCTGCCGAGAACGGTCAAAGGGACCTGGGATGCGTACAGTGAGAAGGAGATGAACAAGGAGCTTCTGATTTCGTTCGGCTACGGGGACGGAGGCGGCGGAGTAAACCGCGACATGCTGGAAAACCGGCGCCGGATCGATAAGATTCCGGGGCTGCCGAGTCTGAAGATTTCGACCGCTGCAGAATTTTTCCGGAATCTGCACGAGACGGTGGAGAACACAGACCAGTATGTGCATACGTGGGACGGAGAACTGTATCTGGAGTACCACAGAGGAACCTATACCAGTCAGGGCTACAATAAGCGCATGAACCGGAAGATGGAGCTTCTGTACCGGAATGCGGAGTGGCTGGCGGTGATGAGCGGTATCCGGCAGGGCAGCCTGGAGTATGCCGAGCAGGAAGAGCTGACGAAAGGCTGGAAGCATATTCTGACGAATCAGTTCCATGATATCATACCGGGCTCTTCGATTCATGAGGTGTATGAGGATTCCAGAAAGGATTACGCGTACATTGAGTCGGTGGCCCGCGAGGTAGAGCAGGAGGCGGTTGCGCAGATCACGGAGGCGCAGGCGGATGCTTACACGGTCTGGAATGCATCCGCGTGGAAGCGGACGGAAATCGTGGCGGTTCCAAATGAGCGGGCCGGCAGTTACCGGGATGCAGAGGGCCATGAGCTGACGGCGCAGCCGGCAGGGGCTGTGACCTATGTGGAGGTACCGGAGGTTCCCGCGGCAGGCGCGAAAACGATCTTCTTTGAAGAGAAGAAAACGGAGGAGCCGGAGGGAAGGTTCCTGATCAGCGGCCGGGACATCGAGACGCCATTTTACCAGCTTTCGATCAATCACTATGGCCAGATCACGCGGCTGTATGATAAAATGTTTGAAAGAGAAGTTCTGCCGAAGGGCGAGCGTGCCAATGTGCTTCAGATGTTCGAGGATAAGCCGCTTGACAATGACGCGTGGGACATCGACATCTTTTATCAGCAGAAGATGCGCGAGATCACGGATCTGACACGGTTTGAGGTGACAGAGTGCGGTGCGCTGCAGATGAAGATCCGCATGGAGTGGAGCTATATGAATTCCTCCATTCAGCAGGACATGATTCTCTACAGCGGCAGCAGGCGAATTGACTTCCGGACGACGGTGGACTATCATGAGCAGCATCAGCTTCTGAAGGCGGCGTTTCCGGTCGATATCCGCAGCACCTTCGGCACCTACGATGTACAGTATGGAAATGTAAGGAGGCCGAATCATTGGAATACCAGCTGGGATCAGGCGAGATTTGAGAGTGTGGCGCACCGGTGGGCCGATCTGTCGGAGCGGAACTATGGCGTCAGCATTCTGAATGACTGCAAGTACGGCCATGACATCAAGGATCACGTGATGCGTATCAGCCTGCTGCGGGCTGGGACGCATCCGGATCATCTGCAGGACCAGGGACTGCATGAGTTTACGTATGCACTGCTTCCGCACGGTGGAGACTTTGTGGAGGGGAATGTGGTACAGGAGGCGTATGCGTTAAATGACCCGATGCGTGTGACCGGCGGTATCAGCAAGCTGGGATATGAGAGCTTTATAACCTTTGATAATGCGCAGGTGGAGCTGGATGCCGTCAAGAAGTCTGAGGATGGAAGCTATATTGTCATCCGCTTCCATGAGTTCGCAGGCTCGGCCCAGAAGGTGACGCTGCGCCCGGGCTTTGCGTTTACGTCCTGGATGGAGTGCGATCTGCGGGAGCGTCCGGTCAGCGAGGCGTCGCCGGAGAAGGAGATCACGCTGAAACTCCACGCATATGAGATCAAGACGATTCTGCTGAAGCTGTAAAATGAATAAAAGGGTGATGCAATGGGGAAGAAGAGTTCCAAACAGTTATACAATAAGCTGCTTTTTACGTACACAGCCGTAATTTTCTGCGTTGTATTTGTTTTGATGCTCTATTTTTGGAACAGCATGAGGAACCGGTACCAGGAAAACAGTCTGGAGCATCTGCAGATGATGCAGGAGGAGGCGGTGCAGTATGTAAAAACGTGCCGCGAGGTTTCCGACTATCTGCATGAGGAGCTGTACAAGTCCGATATGGAGATGAAGGACCTGCTGCATTATCTGACTGATGATCCAGAGGAGTATCAGCAGTACCGCCTGGATGCGTATTCGAAAAATTACCTGCTGGCGTATCGAGGCCTGGAGGATTTTTGTGCCACGGCCTTTGAGGCGTATCCTTCCCTGTTGCGTTTTGCCTTTGCCAGCTACAGCAAACTGGATCTGACCTCCATAAACCGGAGCAAAAGTACGTACCACACGGAAGATGGGGGGGCTGTTTTGGAACGAATCCGGAGCGGCAATCTGGCGTCGGAGGGGGAATTTTCATTTTTGAAGGAGATCCGGGACCCAGTGACGATGCAGAGCGTGGGAGCCATGGTGCTGACCTTTGACACAGCAGATTTTGAGCGGGTCTGCACGTATTATGAAAAGCCAGAGCTGGTTGTTTATAATGGAAGAGGAAGTGTGATCTTTGATTCCGGCGTGGGCGAACCCTGGGAGGTGCTCGAAGTAGCGCGGAAGGTAGAGGCGCTGGAAGAACAGCTGAATTCTTATGTGCTGTGTACAGAGGAGGAGGATTGCATCATCCTCAGTGCGATGAAGAAGAAGGAGGCGGCAGAGCTTCCCTTCCAGAATGTATTCATGATTTTCGGCACGGGGTTTCTGGTTTTTGTTCTCGGAGAAATTATGGTGCGCAGTTATCTGCAGCGTGTCTCTGCGCGGCTGAACCGGATTCTGGACGGGATGACCCGCGTGATGGGCGGCGATCTGACGGTGCGGCTTGCGGCAGAAAAGAACGGGGACGAGCTGGAGGTCATCGCACAGCATTTTAATGAGATGTGTGAAAAGCTGGATCTGCATATTCAGAAGAGCTATCTTGCGGAGATCGAGCAGAAAAATGCGGAGATGGCCGCGCTGCAGAGCCAGATCAATCCACACTTCCTGTATAACACGCTCGAGGCGATCCGGATGAAGGCGATCTGCAATGGCGACCAGGAGGTCGGGAAGATGCTTTACAGCATGGCGGTGACGTTCCGAAGCCAGCTGAAGGAAGCGGATGTCATCACTATGGCGCAGGAACTCCACTACTGTAAAAAGTACCTGGAGCTTTTCGAATACCGCTATCCGAGACAGTTCCAGTCCTATGTGGATTGCCCGCTGGAATATATGAATGTACCGATTATTAAATTCGTACTGCAGCCCATCATGGAAAACTATTTTATCCACGGTATCCGGATGCGGGATCAGGACAACTACATCCGGATCTCGGTGCGCAAGCCTGGGGATGATTTTGAAATTGTGGTGGAGGATAACGGGCGCGGGATGTCTGAGGAAGAGATTCGCGAGAAAAACCAACAGCTGCAGGAAAACAGAATGGATCAGAAAAAGGCGATCGGGATTGCAAATGTAAACCGCAGGGTGAAGGCGGTGTACGGCAGTGCCTATGGACTGCGCATGGAGGCAGTACCGGAGGGCGGACTGCGGGTGATTCTGCGGTTTGCAGATCAAAGCCGGAAGGACGAAGATCAGGAAGTGCAGAGCGCGGCGGAGCAGGCACAGCAGGACGAAGATCAGGAAGTGCAGAGCGCGGCGGAGCAGGCACAGCAGGACGAGGGAGTGCGGAATGAGAAAGGTAATGATTGTTGAGGACGAGGAACTGATTCTGCAGGGAATCAAAAGTATCATTGACTGGGATGCCCTTGGGCTGACCCTGACCCATATGGCCTATGACGGGCGGGAAGCGCTGGAGCTGTGGGAAAAGGAACCGGTCGATATCATTGTGACGGATATCGATATGCCGGAGATGAGCGGTCTGGAACTTCTGAAACAAATCCGCAGCAGGGAAGAAACAGTGAGATTTATCATTCTGACAGGCTTTGACAAGTTCGAGTATGCCAGAGAGGCAATTCGCCTGGAGGTGGAGAATTATATCCTGAAGCCCATCAATGAGGAGGAGCTGGAGCAGCAGCTGCGTGCCGCGATTGTGAAGCTGGAGGAGCTGGAAAAGAAAAAAATCCGGTATATTGATGAGAAAACAGCCTGGATGCAGTTCCTCACAGGGAAAATGGCTCCCGAGGATATGGATGCCTACCGGGAGGAGCTGAAGCTTGACATGGAAGACGGACCCTGCTGGGCCGCCGTGATGAAATGGAGTACGGACAGTGTAAAGGAGAACCGCATAACCGATATGATTGTCGGGATAGGAAAGAACCAGGAGCAGCTTCGGGTCGTGCATCTTCCGCCGGACTGCCTGCTTCTTTTGCTGACGGGCTGCGAGGATGCCGGGGAGGTGAAGGAGTATTTTCTGACGCTCCAGAACCGGATTGAAAGTCAGTATGAGATCCTGACCTTTCTCAGCATCGGTCCGGTGTTTCACAGCTTCCGGGAACTTCCTGCAAGTTATCAGTTTGCAAAAAGGCTGCAGAAGTATCTGGTGGTGGAGGGATACGGAAGCTGTGTGGACGAAACACATATCCAGTCCAGAGCCAGCACAGACATCTCCATCGACCGGACACAGCTTCGCAGGCTGATCCTGAAAAAAGAGAGCGAGGCGGCGGTTGCCTATATAGAGGATCTGTTTATCAATAATATCAAGACAGGCGGCTCTCCGGATTCCCTGTATCAGATGGCGGTGCAGATGGCCATGCTGCTGCAGGAGATAAAGGAAGAGTACAAGCTGGATTCGTCCGGCTCTCTGCACAATCTGCCGGAGCTTTTGGAGACTATTTACGAGGCAGATGATATGTTTGGGATTAAGACGCTGTTTATCGCAGAGATCAATGAGATCATTGAATTTTTGCATGGAGAGGGGTCCCAGTATACCCCGGTGGTGCGCCAGATCATGGAGGAGGTCCAGAAAAATTACAGGGAGGATATGAATCTGAAAACACTGGCATATAAGTATCACATGAATGCCTCGTACCTCGGCCAGATCTTTCAGAAGGAGGTGGGCTGCTCGTTTACCCAATACCTTGGAAACAAGAAGATCGAGATTGCGAAGGATCTGATTTTGAATACGAACAAGAAGATGAGCGATATCGCAAAGGAAGTCGGATACCCGGATACCAGCTACTTTTACAGAAAGTTCAAGCAGCATTACGGCGTGGCGCCGGCCTCCCTGCGGGAGATGAAGCGATATTAAGGATAGTATAGTTCCAGCAACAAGGACGAGTGGGCGAAGGAACTGACATATTTATAAATAGGAAGAAAGGCTGTCTGGCGCTGTGACCGGGCAGCTTTTTTCATGCCGCAGGCAGCTGCGGAGGTCTTCTGGAACCTTAGAACTTGTAGACGAACGATAAGAGCTTGCAGCCCTGCGGATATACTTCTCGTCCGGATATACAAATCCAAACAGCAGCCGCATTCTGGACAAAACCTCCTAGAATTTGTACAATGAATCTAAAAGTTTGCAAGTTTTAGAAAAAGTTTAGAAATGCTATAATCATTTTACACAAAGGGGAACGAGATGAGAAAAGAAAAATTAGCGAGATTAGCAGTAATGTGGGTAATGCTGCTTGGCATATTGACAGGATGCAGGATGGACACGAGAGAAGAGAGCGAAGCAGGAAATGAAGTAACAGAGCTCGTATGGTATCAGTTTGGCGACGAGCAAAAGGATGCAGGTCTGGTTCTGGATAAGGTCAATGAATATACAGAGGAGAAGATCGGGGTCAGGCTGGAGGTAATCTATGTCACAGGAACCGATTACAACCAGAAGATGCAGGTGGTGATCAATACAGGCAGCAGATGGGATCTCTGTTTTACCAGCTCCTGGGCCAATGATTACCTGCAGAATGCAAACAAGGGCGCTTTTCTTGCTTTGGATGACTACCTTGCAGATTTGCCGATGTATGAGTCGATTGACAGCCGATTCTGGGAAGCGGCGAAGGTACAGGGCAAAATTTACGGAGTTCCTCATGAAAAGGAAATTGGAAATATGCCGATGTGGGTGTTCACAAAGGAGTATGTAGAGAAATATAACATCCCCTATGAAGATGTGCACACACTGGAGGATCTGGAGCCCTGGCTGCAGCTGATCAGGGAGAAGGAGCCGGATGTGATCCCGTTGTATCTCACGAAGGATTATACCGCACCTACCTATATGGATAAGATTCAGGACCCGGTGGGAATAGAGTATGGCGATGAGACCCTGACGGTCCGGAATGTGTTTGAGACGGAGCAGATGATCGATACCCTGCGGACCATGCGGAGGTATTATGAGGCGGGGTATATTAACAAGGATGCAGCCGTGGCGTCCGACGACAAGTCACGAAAGCGGTTTGTGACGAAAGGTGACGGACAGCCGTATGCGGCGCTGGTCTGGGGAAAGGATCTGGGCTATGAGGTTGTGACCTCCTCGATCATGGATACCAGCATCACCAACACCTCAGCCAGAGGAGCGCTGACTGCGGTAAATGCGGCAAGTGAACATCCGGAAAAAGCGCTCGAATTACTGAATCTGATTCAGACGGATGAATATTTGAGAAATCTTTTAAACTATGGTATCGAGGGCGTGCATTGGGAACGGGCGGAAGTGCCGGCCGAGGAACTTGCGGCGGCAGAAGGAAAACCATATATATACGATACCAAGATCAGATTGATAGAAGGGGCTGCAAGAGATTATTCCACAGCATACTGGACCTGGGGCAGCCTGTTTCACACGTATGTGTTGGAAAATGAGCCGATTGATAAGTGGGCTGTATTTAAAGAATTTAACGATGCGTCAGAGGAAGCGCCATCTTTTGGATTTGATTTTAATCTGGAGCCGGTGAGTGCTGAGGTGGCAGGCTTCCGAAGTGTTTTAGACGAGTTTGGAAAAGCGCTTTATACAGGAAGCGTGGATCCGGATGAGTATCTGCCGAAGCTTCAGGCGAAGCTTGCGACTGCAGGGATTCAGGATGTCATTGATGAGATGCAGGCGCAGGTAGATAAGTGGAAGAGGGAGAAATAAGAATTCAGATACAGAACCGGTTGTACTGTCTCAATTTTATATGAGACAGTACACGGTATGACAAATTCCGGAAACATGGAACTCATTTATCCCCTGCACCGTCCGCACGCCCGTCGGCGGCAGAGGGAGATGTTTAGAAAGAAAGCCCGGTCTCAGAGCATTGCGGATCAGTGAGACAGCATATCGGATCGAATTGCAGAGGCGCCAGGCGCAGAGCGGTTCGCGGACTTTCTAATATAGATACAAATCAGAATATTGGTTTAGGTGTCAGGCAGCCTTGTCTTCACTTATATACAAGCACAACGTGGAGAATGACGGTTGGCACTGTAATCAAGATTAGCAAGAAACGGAGGTTCAAAAGACATGGGAAAACAGAAAACACCGCAGAAAGCGGCGAAGGGACGCCGGAACAGGTGGACCAAAGACGATACGGAGCTGACACTGTTATCACTGCCGACGTTGCTTTGGTATCTGATCTTTTCGTACCTGCCAATGTTTGGCGTCGTGATTGCGTTTAAAGAGTACAAGCTGGCTCCTGGGGGCCATGGATTTCTTTACAACTTATTCACGAGCGATTGGGTAGGAATCAAAAACTTTAAGTATTTCTTTACGTCCAATTCCTTTGCAATGCTGCTTCGGAATACGATCCTGTACAATATTGCGTTTATCATTATCAGCGCGAGCGTTGCAGTAGGCGGGGCTCTGATTCTGAGCAACATGAGGAATAAGCGCGGCTCCAAGGTCTATCAGACGATGATGTTCCTGCCGTACTTTATGTCCTGGGTTGTGATCAGTTACTTTGTATACGCGCTGCTCACTCCGGAGAGAGGTTATCTGAACGGGATGATTAAGGCGCTCGGCGGCGAGCCGGTCATGTGGTACCAGGAGAGCAAGTACTGGCCGTTTATTCTGGTCATCTTGAATACCTGGAAGGGAATGGGCTACGGCATGGTCATGTACCTGGCAAGTATTACGAGTATCAACCAGTCACTCTATGAGGCGGCGGTCATGGACGGAGCGACCAAATGGCAGCAGATGAAGCATATCACGCTGCCTGGAATCAAGCCGGTATTCGTTATGATGCTGATCCTTGACTGTGGTAAGATCTTCAACTCGGACTTCGGTCTGTTCTATCAGGTGACAGGAGGCATCCCGGCATCCCTGTATACGACGGTATCGACGTTTGACACCTTTATTTACAACTCCATTCAGTCGACTGCGCCGATCGGCCAGACGGCGGCGGCATCCTTCTTCCAGGCAGTCTGCAGCTGCGGCACGATTCTGTTTGCAAACTGGGTGGTAAGTAAGATTGATAACGAAAACAGGCTTATTTAGGGAAGGGGTGAGAGAATTGAAAGAAAAGAAGTATACGGAACAGTCTTCCTTTAACCAGATCAAGAAATCGACCAATGTGATCTTCAATGTCATTTTCCTGACTCTGGGACTGATGTGCATCTTCCCGCTGCTGTTTGTGTTTTCGATTTCGATTACGAGCGAGGAAGCGCTCCGCGTTGGCGGATACCAGATTATCCCGCAGGAGTTTTCCAATGCAGCGTACATGTTTCTCTGGAATGAGCGGGGCACGATTCTGCGGGCGCTGTTTATGTCGGTGCTGGTGACTGTAGTAGGTACGGTTATCACGATCGCACTGACGACCTCCATGGGATATGTTGCTTCCAGAAGGACGTTTAAGCTGAAGGGTCTCTATACCTGGATTATTTTTATCCCGATGGTATTTAACGGCGGTATGCTGGCGTCGTATGTAGTCGTAAACAATATCCTTGGACTGAGCAACACGATCTGGGCGCTGATTTTGCCTCTGGCGTGCTCGTCCTTCAGTGTTACCATCTGCCGTACTTTCTTCCGGACGACAGTACCGGATGCCCTGATCGAGGCGGCGAAGATCGATGGAGCGGGGCAGTTTAAGATCTGGTCGGGAATCGTACTTCCGATTTCCAAGCCGGTCATGGCAACGATTGGCATGTTCGCAGCATTCGGATACTGGAATGACTGGTTCCAGGCATCCCTGTACATTCAGGACAAGAACCTGCAGACGCTGCAGTCGATGCTGAATAAAATTCAGGAAAATATTGAGTACATTGCAAACAACCCATACGGCGGACTTTCCCTGCAGCAGTACAAGATGGGAATGCCGACGGAGTCGGTACGAATGGCAATTGCGATTATCATTATTGTTCCGATCGCATGCACTTATCCGTTCTTCCAGAAATACTTTATTTCCGGTCTGACGGTTGGGTCGGTGAAGGAGTAAGACGGATCCTGATAGTTTTAGATATGAAAAAGAAGTGTTCTGCAAATATCGAGTGGAATTGGAAAATTGTGCGTCGGCTGCATTTGTCAGGCCAGAGTATAGACTGTGGAAGAAAAAGACCAATTTCCAGGTTTCATCTGAGATAGAGCGCAGACTGCCAAAGGAATGAAGTAAGTTACAGATATTTATTCCCGCGAGCAACGAGCCAAGTAGCCATGCTTGCATGGA
>DKWE01000006.1:63448-78101 GCA_002491565.1 Lachnospiraceae bacterium UBA7160
AGTAGCCATGCTTGCATGGATATTTGAGGAAGAGTCTGTATCAGCAGACCGACATAATAAAAAGCAGGAGGAAAATCATGAAAGCAAAGAAAATCTTAGCGCTCGGACTTAGCGCAGTGCTGGCGATGGGTGCGCTCACAGGCTGCGGCGGCGACAGCAAGGAGAAGGATACGAAGGATACAAAGGATACGAAGACTACCGAGAAGGCGGAGGAGGTCCAGGGGCAGGAAATCGTCAATCTGAAATGGATCACCATCGGAAATGGCATGCCGGACAATTACGATTCCTGGATTGGAAAGGTGAACAGCTATATCGGCGAGAAGATTGGCGTGAACCTGGAGATGGAAGTCATTCCGTGGGGCGACTGGGATAAGCGCAGAAACGTTATCATCAGTACGAATGAGCCGTACGATATCATTTTCGGAAACGGCAATAACTACATTGCGGATATCAAGCTGGGAGCTTACGCCGAGATCACGGATCTGATCGATGAAAACATGAAGGAATTCAATGAACTGATGCCGGAGAAGTACTGGAAAGCGGTGGATGTCGACGGAAAAATCTATGCGGTGCCTACCTATAAGGACAGTTCCATCTCCAACTACGCGATCTGGGATAAGGAGTTGGTGGACGAGTACAATATCGACTACAAGAACCTGACCGAGCTGGAGGATCTGACACCGATCTTCGAGACGCTGAAAGCGGAGAAGAATGATTATCCGGTCTATATCAAGAATGACGGTGTATACTCGATCTTTGACCCGTATGACCAGATCGGCGGCGGAACACAGATCCTCGGCGTGCGGTACGATGATCCGGAAGGAAGAGTCTGCTTCACACTGGAGGAGCCGGATATTTACTCTGCTCTGGAGACCTTCTATGACTGGAACAAGAAGGGAATCATCAACCCGGACGCTTCGACACTGACACAGGGACGTGTCTATAATATGTGGCGTATCGCACAGGGCTGGGAGTCCGCGGGCGTTACATCCTGGGGACCGCAGATGGGCAAGGACGTCGTGGTAGCAAAGGTCGGCGATACCATCCTTTCGAATGAGACAGTGCGTGGTTCTCTGAATATGGTTTCTACCAACTCAAAGTATCCGGAGAAGTGCCTGCAGCTTCTGAACCTGGTGAACACAGATACGACCTTACGTGATATGTTCTACTATGGCGAAGAGGGCGTAAACTTTGATTATGTGGAGGTAGACGGCGTCCGGAAGGCACACAAGATTAATGAAGACTGGGCGATGGCAGGCTATACGCAGGGCACCTTCTTCACAGTTACACCGATTGAGACAGACACAGGCGACCAGTGGGGCGAGATCAAGGCGCTGAACGAGTCTGCAGTAGCTTCCGCGATGCTCGGCTTCACCTTTGATACTTCAGAGGTTTCAGACCAGCTTGCGAACTGCCGTGAGATCTGGCTGCGCTACAAGAGTGAGGTCATGACTGGCGTGAAGGATCCGGCAGAGGTTGTTCCGCAGATCAAGGAGGAGCTGATGAAGGCAGGCTTCCAGGATGTGATGGACGCGGCACAGGCGCAGGTCAATGAATTCCTTGCGGCGAACCCGGCTGCAGAGAAGACGGAGGCTGGCACAGAGGCTGGGGCAGCTGAAACGCAGGGCGCGGAGGCAGAGACGGAGTAGCAGGAGACTGGAACGATGTCATCCGGTTCACAGCAGCGGCCACTGTTCCGCGAGGCGTGAGGGGGTTGCAAGCAAAAATCCCATCATCTGAGGTGATTTTCATGGATTTTTGCTCGTATCTGTGAGAGTACTGAACAGATACGAATCAGGAATAGCAAAAATGGGGCGGTTGCACGAAGACAGTTGGCTTACTCTTGGTGCAGCAGCCCTTTTTCATATGGAATAGAAAGCTGCGTTGGGATCCGGACGGATGTTCCGGCTGGATAGGGGATGTGTGTTTTGCCAGCCGGGAGCAGATATGCAAAGGAAAAACGAATCGATGCTATAGAGGTGAATTTCATGAAGCTGATCAGTAAGGGGACCAATACCCCCTATATGAATGTGATATTTGGAAATTTTTACAGCCCTGCGTTTGACGACGAGAATTTTGTGGACGAGACGATGGCGCTGATCCGGAAGCTTGGCTATACCAGTGTGATGTTTGACACGAAGGCCTGGGAGGATTTTAAAGAACGGTACGAGGGAGGAGAGGCAAGCCAGTATGTGAAGATGCAGGAGTATATGGGGCGTTCTGCGCACAGGCACGGCCTTGCGTACAATTTTCTTCTGCTCTATATGAATGGGGACAATCTGTACCCGCATATCCGCTACAGCCCGCCGATCTTTGGAGAGCAGACCGTGTATCTCGACGGAACGCCCGGAAGATGGTACAAATACTGGTCGGAGAAGGCACGGAATTCGATGAAGGAGCACGCGGACCGGATCATGGAGCGGTACGGGGACGGCTGCGAGCGGTGCCTGCTGGGGACGGACGGAGAGGAAAAGCGGAATGCTTTGAACAGCGGGTGCGGGGAGAGAAGCCTGGAAAGTTCGGATAGCAGATGTCAGAATAAAAGACAGAATGAATGGGATAGTGAGTGCGGAAAGAAAAGCCTGGAAAGTTCGGATAGCGAATGCCAGGATAAAAGACGGAATGATTTAGATTGCGAGAGCATGGAGAGAAGTCTGAACAGTTTGGCTGCTGGGGAACAGTGGAAAAACCTGTATGGGCAGGGGCAGGAGAGGCGGGAAGTGATTCCAGTGTGCAGCATGTGGGACCCGGTGGTATCGCCAAGCTTTGACGAGGAAGGGCAGAACCGCTATCGCTCTTTTCTGAAAAAACTGTATCACGGAGACATTGCAGCGCTGAACCGGACGTATGGAGCAGCGGCGGCAAGCTTTGAGCAGCTGCACCCGGAGGAGTACTGGTATGGTGTGCGGTATGGAGCGGATTCGTTTTACACGGAGGAGGATGTGGAGAACCGCACCCCGCGTTTTTATGTGTGGCGCGATAATGCATTCTGGAAGATGGAGGAGCTTGCGCTGTACTTTGAACAGATCGGCCCGATGCTGAAAGAAAAGAATCCGGACCTGTTTCTGTGTCCGGATTTCACACAGTGGGGCTATTTTCTCAATATCTACGGGAGGCAGCAGCAGGACCTGGACAACGAATTCAGCGATTTGTGGGACACGGCCATGCGCGGGATTGATCTGTACCGGGTAGCGCCGTATGTGGATTCCTGTCATTTTATCACAGTTCCGGTCACGCCTGACGGCTGCGCCGATGCCTATGTCGTCTCCTGCCAGCACAGCATGATGCGGGTAATGAATGAGGGAAAGCCTTTCATCGGGGGAATTTACTGGGGAAGATATATTTATCAGGATCTCTATGCGCAGCTGTCTCCGGCAGAGATCATCGGCTCTATGACAGCCTGCGGGATGGACGGCTATACGTGCTATGGAATGAATGGACTCGACGACGGAGGTGTGATGAACCGCATGGACGAGGACTTTTTGGAGTCTCTGCGCCTGGCAAATGCATGGTGTAAGGAGGTCCTGGCGCTTCGGAAGGGAGAGCGGAAGAAGGAGATCGCCATCCTGTTCCCGTCAGAGATGGCAGCTCTGGAGCCGTTCGAAGTTGGAAATAATAAAATCCGGCGGCTCGACCTGCTGGGCTGGTACAGGCTTTGCTGTGATCTGGGCTATCAGACCGATGTGATCAGCTGCCATGAGATCAGGCGGGGCGCGCTGTGGGACTACCGAGTGCTGATTGTACCGTCAAATGACTGCTATTTTGCGGCAGAGCATGAGGAGGCGGAGCAGAGCATCCAGGACTGGGCCGCAGCAGGCGGCGTGGTTCTCCACGGCCCGTGCGACCAGCTGGCGGAACGCTGCTTTGGCATCCAGGGAGAGCCGTGTCTGAAGAAGCCGTACCGCTATGGTAAGACAATAATTGCGCAGGGGGAACGCTTCTGCCGCTATCACGGGGGCGAAGTGATTGCGCCGTATGTAGATGATGCAGGCTGCTGCGTGGCAGCGTATGCGGGGGAGACGCTGAGAGAGCGGATGGACACTGCATGTCGAGGGAGCGAGAAGACTGAGACGGGGTGCACAAGTAAGACGGATAGGACACGTATCGCCGGAAGGTCTGAGGAGGATTGCGCGGGAGAGATGGGTGGAACACATATCGTCGAAGGAACTGAGAAGCATTTCAGAAGAGAGGCGGCGGAAGAGAGCAGAGAGGTAAAAGGCACAGTGTACTCCTTCGGCGTGCAGATCGGGGCATCCTACGCAGCGAAAAATATCCCGCATGTGCCGTATGAGCAGGGCAACAAGGAGATGTATCCGATCATCCAGTCGCAGACAACGCTGCTTCGGGATATCCTGTACCGCCACATCACACCGGCAAGCGGTATCTGCGAGCGGGGAATCGAGACCGGCGTATTTGGTAATGGCATGGTGATCGTAAATCACCGCTCCACGCCCTACGTGCTGCCACAAGTATATCCTACGGAACTTTACCAGTATCCGGACCATGCAAGGAGGGCAGGAAGAGGCGTCCTGTATGGACATGAGGCAGTGTGGGTAAGCGAGGGGTGAGACAGAAATATATCACAATAATTAGTGATTAGCAACATATGAATCACTATTTATTGTGATATTATTATTGACTTTCCGGACATGTATGCTATAGTATAGTTAAATGCCAGAGAAAGCAGGTGCGGTATGCTGGAATATAAAATCGATGTGATTAAGGAACTGGAAAGAGTTGGGGTCAATACCACAAAGGCCAAAAAAACTGGTATTTTTGGTCAGGCAACGATGAAAAAGTTCAGAGAAAAAGATACCAATATTTCCCTTGTAAATTTGAATCGGCTGTGCTGCGTGCTGGAAATGCAGCCTAGAGATATTATAAAATATGTCGAGACGGCTGAGGACAGAGAAGCGATAATCTCAAAAATTTGTGAAACACAAATTGACAATCACTAAAAAGAGTGATATGCTGTAGTGGTCAGGCGGGAAACCAAATGATAATAGCCTAAGGGAAGCTGCAAGGCTGAACCAGAGGAGAAAGGCGGTTACTATGAACGATATGAATATGACAGAAGTTGCGAGATTGCTCTTAGGATTGCGTGCGGCTGGCTGGACGGAAAAAGAGATCAATGATTTTCTTCTTTTTATTGAAACAGGAGAGGAACAGTACAAGCCAGGACGCAAAGAAAAGGCAGAATAGAAATAGTGGAATAGGAAAGCAAATGATCGGAGCCCTCTGAAGACAGAAATGTGTTCAGAGGGATTTTTCTGCCATGGAAGTAGAGAAAAGGGGCAGGCAATAAGTCCCAGAAGCGCGGCAACTGAGTTATAGATAAATATCTAATAAAAACATTTGACAGATATCGATGAATATGATAATCTGATTACAGATGCACATCAAATATAAGATTAGACAGTTATCTACAAGGAGGAGTATCTATGTACCGCGAAGTGCTTCAAAACCGAAACTACCGTAAGCTGCTGGCGGCGAACGCAGTCAACCGTCTGGGCGACGGGGTAGACTCCATCGCATTTACCTGGCTGGCATATACGGCGACGGAGAGCGCGAGTATCTCTGCGCTGGTATTTGCCGCGAACATTCTGCCGACTGCACTGTTTCAGCCGCTCGTCGCTCCGGTGGTCGATAAGTGGAAAAAGAAGTCTGTGATGATGTGGGCGGATTGGCTGCGCGGACTTTTGCTGGCCGGATTTATCGGGCTTCTGTTGCAGAACCGGCTGACGCCCTGGATGTTTGTGGCATTTACCTTTTTCATCAATACGGTAGAGGCGTTCCGTATCCCGGCAGGGGTAGCCTATCTGCCAAAGTTTCTTGAGGGAGATCAGCTGGACCGTGGGATCAATCTGAACCAGATCACAGACCAGGCTTTCACACTGGCGGGAACGGCGGCCGGAGGTGTGCTCGCCGCTTTTTCACCGGCGCTTGCCATGGGGATCGATCTTGCCTCGTTTCTTCTTTCCGGGCTATTCATCGCCGGAATGAAGGTCGATGAGGTGGTAGATGAAGCTGTCCGGGAGAGCGGATACTGGACGAACCTGAAGGGAGGCTTTCAGTATCTGAGGAAGAACCGGGCGTTTGGCATCTTTGTAACGGTCGCGCTGCTGTCAAATATGCTGGCCTGTGTGTTCAGCGCGCTGGCAGCTGCGTATGTCAGCGGAGTTCTGCACGAGCCGCCGACCTATCTTTCCGCAGCGGAAATGATCCTGACAGTCTGCGGCCTGGTGATGGTATGGCTGTATCCGAAGCTTTCCGGGCATTTCCGTCCGTCGATTCTGCTCACCTGGTTCATGTTCGGGGTGAGTGGGCTGCTCTATCTGGGGCTTGCTTTTCTCCCGGGGTTGACCGGCACGGGCAGAACGGCAGCCTGGGCGCTTCTGTTTGTGGTCATGGGGCTGTCGTCCGGGCTGACCGGCGCGTTTCTCAATATCATGTTCGTGAAGGTGGTAGAGCAGGCGTATCTGGCGCGTGCAGCAGGGGTGTTCAATTCGGCGGTCACGCTGTCCATGCCGGTCATGTCCTTCCTGCTTGCTGCGGTCGTGCCGATTACCGGGATCCCGGTGCTGCTGGGCGCGGCAGGGGTGCTCTCCCTGGCAGTTCTTGCGGTATTCCGGCTCCGTGGAAATTGCAAAATACTTGACGCCATGGTATAATCCACAAAAAAGAAAGAAATTGAGGTTATCCCATGGAAAAAATAGCTCCAAACCGATACGCGGAGGCATACGGAGTCCTGTTCCGAAAGCGTTCCGGCGATGACTGTCGTACAACGATGCAGGGACTGATGGAAAAATACAGGGAAAAGGAACTGATCGAAGAGATTTTTCAGCCGTGCATCGAGATGATGGACGCCTGCGCGGATCTGAACCTGAATCCGGAGAATCCACTGTGTGTGGACGCAGCGTCTCCAGGCGACGGGGAAGTCAGAGCCGGACTCGACTTTGACTTGTTTCAGCACTATTATGATGTCCGGCAGGAGATTCCGCCCTCTCAATGTATCTATGCTGCATTTTGTAAAGACCGTGGAAAAGGACTTGTGGCATCCGCGCTCTACAGTCTGTCGGACGAGGAAGTGGAGGATCCGGTTTCAGTTGTTCTGAACAGCCGGGCGGAGGATACGCTGAAGGTTGCGCTGCTGAAGCTTCTGATGGACGGGGAGCGGTGGATTGCGGAATTCTGCGGCGTTCTGGAGCAGATTGCAGAGCGCATCGCTCCGATTTTGAAAAAATATGAGCCGCTCTATCAGTATGCGGACCGGGTTGCCAGTCAGGAGAACCGCAGCGATACGCTGTTTCGCTACACGGGAATGCATTTACCGGAGGACACCATGCTGCTGCCATGGCTTTCCGCCTGCAATTCCGCGCAGATCTTTGGGCGGGAGGAGCAGGGAGGCATCCAATTTACCGTTTATATCGGTCTTTTGCTCTGTGCCATGGATTTCTTTTTGCCTGGAAAATTCAGCGCCGGGCAGCTCTGCGACCATCTGAAGATGCTGGCGGATCCGACAAAGCTGGAGATTCTCGCGATCCTGAAGGATGGCTCGACCTACCAGAGCGACCTTGCGCGAAGACTCTCCCTGACGACCGCCACCATATCGCATCACATGGGACAGCTTTTCGAGAACGGGTTTGTGGAAAGTGAAATGAAAAATAAGAAGCTGTATTACCGGTATCAGCCGGAGATGGTGGAGCACACGCTGGAACAGGTGAAGGATTACCTGAAGCCGCGGGCGTAACAGAGAGATGGAAGCGAAACTGGTGTCTGCCCGCATGCAGGCGGGCGGACGCGGCGGGGAATGGGAAGGGATATGAAGCATTTAGGGAGAGGAAAGCGGTTCAGGCTGTCAGGCGGCCTGATGAAGAACAGTATTTCAATTTCAGTAAGTGTTTGTCTGGCGATTTTAGTTGCTTTTATCGCGAATTATTTGATTATTCACAAATGGTATCGAGAGGAAGCCGTCCATGCGCGCCAGACTTTTTTTGAAGAGATCGTTTCTGCATTGGAGGATATGGAGCAGGACATTGTGAAAATATCGAACAGTGTGAATATCAATGATACAGTGGCCAGCTATATTCATGCCGATGTCCTCAATGGAAGGTGGAACAAGCTCAAAGAGGTGCAGCAGTTTGCATCTAATCTAATGAAACTGGAAGAGCATATTGTGGCGCTCAGCATTTATAATTGTGACGGGGAGCTGATCGCGATGGAAGGAACGAAATATGCGCCGGTTTCAGAGCTGTCAAAGCAGAAGGATACGATGGAGATATCGGATTGTGTGCAGATAGAGGGAGAGTCCGGTTCCTATTTCCAGGCGGTGATTCCGGTGTTTGAAAAGCAGGAGAGCGGAAGCCTTAAGAGAGCGGGAAGCGTGGTATTGCTGTTTTCTTCCGAACGGTTGCGGGAAATCGTTGATCTGGCGGCGGCTGCGTACTCTGAGGAGGATATTTATATAGCGGTGTTAGATCGTCAGGGGACGGTCCTGACAGAGACGGGAAATGATGCGGTCTATATGGAATACGCCAGGGACGGAAAGGGGAGAAGCGGGTTTTTGTACTTTCAAAAGCAGCTTTCTAAGTCAGGATGGCAGCTTCTCTATACAGCAAAGAATAATTCTTACCTGTACTATATGAACCGGGTGCAAGTGGTAAATATCCTGACCTATGTAGTGACGATTGCAGCGCTGGTATATCTCTGCTGTACGATGTACTGGAAGGTGATGAAGCCGCTCAAACGGCAGCTTGCGTTTGTGGTCAATTATACGAAAGATACGAGGCAGCGCATGGAGGTCTGGGACTCCTCCGAATTTGGGGAGCTGGAGAAAGAGGTCAATGAAATGCTGGACCGGATTGAGGAGCTGAACCGAAAAATTATTGAGGAACAGGAGCGCTATCTGGAACTGGAATACTCCAAAAAGCAGACAGAGATACTCGCATATAAGAATCAGATTAATCCACATTTTATGCACAATACACTGGAGTGTATTCGCGGCATGGCGCTGTACCGCGGGGAAAAGGAGATTGCAAAGCTGACAGAGGCGATGTCACGGATGTTTCAGTATAATGTGCGTGGCAGGGAGATTGTCACAGTGGAGACGATGCTGCGCTCGATTCGTGACTACGCGGTTATTATTGAATATCGCTTCATGGGCAGAATCACGGTTAAAGTGCAGGTATCAGAAGAAGCACAGGAGTGTATGCTTCCCAAGATGCTGGTGCAGCCGCTGGTGGAAAACGCCGTACAGCACGGTCTGGAACCAAAGGTGGATAAGGGAGGCGTGCTGCTGGATGTCAGAGCGCAGGATGGCCGGATGCAGATCCGGGTCAGTGATAATGGAGTAGGCATGACGGAACAGGAGTTAGAACGTCAGAAAAGGAAGTTTGAGGCGCCTGACGGATATTGGCAGGGGGTCAGAGAAAATCCGGATGGGGAACTAGAGCAGGATGGTCAGGCGCCCGGATGGATTGGGTTGGCAAATAGAGAAGAGGATAGCGCAGCAAGGACCGTATTTGGGGAACCGGAAAGCAGTGGCCACCGCGAGATTGGCCTGGCGAATGTTGCGCGGCGGTTGCAGCTGTTTTACGGTGATACGTATCGTCTGGATATTCAGAGCCGGGAAGGGGAAGGAAGTGAATTCCTCCTGGAGCTTCCGGTACAGGTGCCGGCTGGGAAACCTGGCAACTCAAGTGGATGTAGCCGCTGATTCGTGGAGGTTTGATCACTTGTCAGCCAAAGGCTGCGAAAAATATATAATTTCTGGCGTCGGTTTATCCAGGCCAGGCAATACACAGAAGTGTGAGCGCCGGGCAGAGAGGAGAGGACATGTTTCGGGTATTTTTGGCGGATGATGAACCGTGGGTGCTTCTTGGACTGAAGGGAATGATAGACTGGAGCGAGGCTGGTTTTGAGATTTGCGGAGAAGCGATGGACGGGGTGAAGGCATGGGAGCGGATCAGCCGTCTGAAGCCGGATCTCGTTCTGTCCGATATCCGGATGCCGGGACTGACAGGGATCGAGCTGGTAAAGCGGATCCGGGAGGAGAAGCTCGCTGCAGAGGTTGTATTTATGAGCGGATATTCTGAGTTTGAATATGCGCGGGCAGGATTGCAGTATGGCTGCGTCGATTATCTGCTGAAACCGGTTTATGAGGAGGATTTGCGCAGATGCCTGGAAAAAGCAGCCGGACGGATCCGGGAGACGCATGGCATCCGGAATGAGGGACCGCAGGAGCTGTGCGGGACACAGGACGCGGGAACGGCAGAAGAGCAGGCTTACCGCTCGGAGGCGGGACTCGCGCGGGGGATGGTTCAGTATATGCAGGAACATTATCAGGAAGTGACGCAGCAGCAGATGGCAGAGCAGTTTTGCTTAAGCGCAAGCGCAATCAGCCAGATCATTAAGAGACATACGGGGAAAAACTACAGTGAGCATTTGCTTGATATCCGGATCCGGAGAGCGCAGGAGCTGCTGCGATCGACGAATGAGAGCATTGAGCGTGTTGCAGAGCTGACAGGTTATAATGACTATTTCTACTTTACAAAAGTATTCAAAAAAGCGACAGGACTCAGCCCGAGCGCGTACCGGAAGAGCCTGTAGGCACCGGAATTTTATAAAAAAAATACCAAAAACGTAAAATATCTCCATACCAATTTTTCTCCGCAGCAGGTACAATACAGACAAGTTCGATGCATGGAACAAAGACAGGAAAGAACGTGAACAAAGCTGTAGGAGGAAAAGAAAGATGAAAAACAAACTTGCAGGAAGCATGATGACACTGGCGCTTGCGGGTGCGCTGGTATGCGCAGGAACGGTATCTGCGGCAGAGGGCGATACGAAGTATGACGCGGAAATCTACTGGTATTCGACAGTGACCGGCTGGGGACCGACGGGGTGGAGCAGCGGAGTAACCGATTCCCCGCTGACGCAGACACTGAAGGACCGGTTCGGCATTACTCTGAATATTGAGGAGCCGCCGACAGATGCGGATACGAAGCTTGGCCTGATGATTGCGACGGGCGATCTGCCGGATGTAATTTCCAGTGCGAATGACGACACGATCAATCAGCTGATTGAGTCAGGCATGGTTTACCCGATGGAGGAGTTCCTGACAGAGTACGATCCGGATTCCCATCTGCTCGTGGATTTCCCGGAGGATATCAAGCAGAAGGTAATTGATACTTATGGGGGCTGGTATTCTCTGCCGAGCCATCTGGAGTCTCCGGACATGCGCGAGGTCTACACACCGAACGGCCTGTATCTGGATGGTCTGGAGTACGGACACAACTGTGCGATTATGTTCAACAAGACGATCATGGATGAATTGGGCATCACCCTGGAGGATGTGCAGACGGAGCAGGGGTTCTATGACACATGCGAGAAGGTGAAGACCTCTGGTTACACGGTGAACGGGCAGGCAGTGATTCCGGTGGTATTGCATGCAAACGACTGGATCAATCAGTCGCTGGATGGAATTATCAGTGAGACGTTTGGTGTCGTTCCGGTGGATGAGAATGGCAGCTACCGTCACATGGAGCTGGATCCGGGATACAAGAATGCACTGAAGTTTGTCAATACGCTGATTACAAATGAGTATCTGGATGTCAATTCCATGACTTTGGATGAGGCAGCGATTAAAGTAGATCTGGAGGGCGGCCGTGTCTTCTGCTGGATCGGAAATCCGGCGCAGAGCGGCAAGAAGGAGCAGGTGCCGTGGGTGTCTGCAGGACCGATCCTTGCGTCAAACGGCGCGACGCCGGTGGCTCCGATCAATATGCAGGCAGGGAAGGGCTGGATTCAGACCTTCGTATCAAAGGATTGTGAGAATCCGGAGGCTGTCGCAGAGCTCCTGAGCTTTGGTTCGAGCGAGGAAGGACTGACCTTGAATGAATACGGTGTGGAGGGTGTCGATTTCAACTATGTAGAAGGAATCGCGATCCGGACCGAAGAAGGACAGCAGCGCTACGAGAATGATTACGCAAAGAATATTGCACTGTGGCCGTTTGCAAACACAGACTTTGCATACAGCAGATCAGTAGAGCCGGATGATACGATGGACAACTATTATCACCTGGTGATCACCTCTGCCATTGCAAAGTATGAAGGAACCTACATGTACGATTCCGGCCTGCTCGACTTTACGAGGGGTACGGTACTGGAGCCGTCGAGCGATCTGGGCATCAAGCTTTCCCAGGTAAAGAATTATCTGGAGTCTCAGAAAGCCAAAATTGTCTCAGCTGCAAGCGAGGCGGCGTTTGAGCAGGAGTATCAGAATATGCTTGACACCTTAAATGACTACTCTATTTCCGAGATTGACGCAGAATTCGATAAGATTCTGCAGCAGAATTTTGAGAAATATGGCGAGACGATTGAAAATAAAAACGCAGACCTGTATAAGTAACTCTTTGCAGCTGCTAATCGGTATTGTCGAGGCTGTCTGAAGTATCTTGCTTTGGATGCGTCAGATGGCGGAGGGATAAAAGAGAGTGCTGCAATATGCAGCACCCTCTTTTTTGGAGGAAGCGTATGAAAAATAAGAAAAAGAAAAATTACAGGCTGGGCTATGATCTGCACACGCAGCTGCAGATTCATGCGATGATGCTGCCAGGCACGATACTGCTGATCCTGTTCAATATTATTCCATTATTTGGGCTGATTCTCGCATTTAAGAATTACAAAGTTACCGATGGAATCGCCGGGATCTTTACCAGCCCATTTTACGGCTTTCAGAATTTTAAGATCATTTTCGGAAACCATGACTTTTCAAGAATGCTGATCAATACGCTTGGGATCAACCTGCTCGGTCAGCTGATTACAATTCCGCTGACGATCACCCTTGCACTGCTGATCAATGAGGTTCAGAGCAAACGATTCCGGGGCATCGTGCAGACCGTTACCTACATGCCGCACTTTGTTTCCTGGGTGGTATTCGGCGGCATCGTAATCAACCTGCTGAGTGCGGACGGAGGAGCCCTGAATACGATTCTGATGAAGCTGGGGATTCTGGATACGCCGGTTTCCTTTATGGCGAAGCCCGGCTGTTTCTGGACAATCTCAATTACGTCCAATATCATTAAGGAAATTGGATGGGGAACGATTCTGTACACGGCTGCGATTGCGGGTGTGGACCAGACGCTGTATGAGGCCGCGCAGATTGACGGGGCAGGGCGGTTTAAACGGATGTGGCATGTCACGCTGCCAGGCATCAAGGGGACCATTGTGATCATGGTGATCTTTGCCGTGGCAGGAATCCTGAACAATAATTTCGACCAGATTTATGTGCTTCAGAATTCGTTTAATCTGGAGCGCAGCGAAGTGATTGATACCTATATCTACAAGGTCGGTCTGCAGCAGCTTCAGTTCGGCATGGCGGCAGCAATCAATATCTTCAAATCGGTACTGGCGCTGATCCTGCTGGCAACGGCGAACAAGGTGTCGAACAAGTTGACAGACAGCGGATTATTTTAAGGGAGGATCGGACGATGGGTAAATTAAAATCAAGACAGCAGAGACGATTTCAGATCATTCTGACGGTGATTATGGTTTTGATTATGGTAATTACAGTGTATCCGGTCTGGTATTCCCTGATCAATTCTCTGAACAGCGCGCAGGATATCTCCAAAAATGGCTATACACTTTTGTTTATCCGGGAGTTTACCTTTGAGAGCTGGGCGACAGTGCTGGGAGATCCGGAAATCATCCGGGCGCTGCTGGTTACACTGTCACGGACGCTGCTTGTGACAGTGCTGCAGACAGTGATCACGTCAATGTTTGCGTACGGCTTCTCGAGGCCGAATCTGACCGGACGGCGGTTTTACTCTGCCATCGGGTTTATCTCGATGTATTTGAATGGCGGTGTGATTGCGTATTTTATTCTGTTTAATGCGATGCATCTCTACGACAGCTACTGGGTATACATCATACCGTGTCTGTTTGGCGGGTTTTACAATGTCATTATTTACAATGCGAATTTCAAAGCGATTCCTTACTCGCTTTTTGAATCTGCAAAGCTGGACGGAGGCTCGGAGCCGCTGATCTTCTTTAAGATTGTTGTGCCGCTCTCAAAGCCGGTCATCAGCGCGCTCGGAATTTTTACTGCGGTTGCGATGTGGAATGATTACACGCAGACCCTGTACTATACACGTTCCACAGGTCTGCAGACGCTGTCCTACTATACGCTGTCACTGACGAAGTCCGCACAGTCTGCAGCGAATCTGGCGAGCACGATGAGCGGAACTTCGGCATCCTCTGTGCTGACCGCGATGTCGGAATCGGCATCCAGCTACAAGACCATTGAGCTTGCCTGCATGGTAATTTCAGCAATTCCGCTGATCGTCGCGTATCCGTTTGCACAGAAATATTTTGAGAAAGGTGTTATGGTCGGCTCAGTAAAGGGCTGAGGCGGTGTTCACGGCCATTCTGTCCGCGAACAGTAACACTATCAGTCCTGAGAGGGCAAAGTATTTGTCGGAGGGTATGCAACAAGAGGAACTATGTGGTATAATGCGCTTATGACTCCAGGGGCACAATACGCCCATCTGTTTGGCATCTCTCGCTCCTGGCATTTTGCGGTGAAAGGCAAGTTGCGGAAAACCTGCAGGAATGCGGAAATCAAGGGATAAGTATTTACTGTGAAAGTAAGCCA
>DKWE01000031.1 GCA_002491565.1 Lachnospiraceae bacterium UBA7160
TCAGGCACCTCCTATGTGGTAATGGCGGGAGTGCTCCCTCCCACGTCCGGCGGACTGTGCCGCGGATAATAACTTGTTACATGAATTCGGAATCAGACGGAGCCTCAAGCTGTGACTCCTTGCTGACCCTCTTGATTTCCTCGAACCCGATCTCTAACGGGGTCTCGCGGCCGAACATCTCGACATTGATTGTAACGACCTCTTTGCTCAGGTTGACCTTCTGGATCACGCCGATCTGGTCTTTGTAGATGCCGCTAGTCACCAGCACCGTATCGCCCTCGGAGAAACCGAGAATCACGCTTTCCTCCTGAATGCCCATATTGAACATTTCCTGCTCTGTGAGCGGAACGGGCTTCGATCCCGGACCAACGAATCCGGTCACGCCGCGCGTGTTGCGCACAACATACCAGGTATCGTCGTTCATGACCATGTTGAGGAGCACGTAGCTCGGAAAGAGCTTTCTCTTGACGACCTTTTTTACCTTCGTCTTGAATTCCTGCTCTACCCCGTCTTTCACTACGGTCTTTGTCTCGGTCTTCATTTCCACCACGTCCTGAACAGGCACCCGTACCTCAAGGATCTGATCCTCCAGGTGGCGGTTTTCGATCGTTTTTTCGATGTTGGCCTTTACTTTGTTTTCATACCCGGAATAGGTATGTACTACATACCAGCCTGCTTCTGCCATACAATCACCTATGCCTTTACTTCATTCAGAAACTCATGTTTACCAGAATGTCCACGCCATACTGGAAGATGAAATCCAGAACCGCGATGACCACTCCAAGTACGATAGAAACGGCAACAACGGCGCCGGTCTGCTTTACCAGCGTTTTTTGATCCGGCCAGATAATCTTTCTGAATTCTGCTTTCAGGCCGTCAAACCAGCTCTGTATTTTGGAGCCTTTTTCTGTTTTCTCTGTTTTTGCCATACCTTCACTTCCTTTGCACGGTTCTACCGACTTATTTCGTTTCCTTGTGTGTCGTGTGTCTCTTGCAGAAACGACAGTATTTCTTCGTCTCCATTCTGTCCGGATGGGTCTTCTTGTCCTTTGTCATGTTGTAATTACGCTGCTTACATTCTGTACATGCCAATGTGATTCGTACGCGCACAACTTCCACCTCGCTCTCTTGTTTTGTCTGGGTCGGCAGCCGGAGCTGTCGTTTTTTGTTTCAGGCACAAAAAAAAAGCCTGCTTCCATACGCGTGTTTACTATAGCACGAGTAAGTGGCTCAAGTCAAGAGGGTTTTGAAAATTCAGCCACAGGCCAGCTGCTTCGCTGTTACAGTTCTGGCGGTCCGGACGAGAAGTATGTCTGCAGAACCTGGAGACATACTTCTCTGGGTCGCGTCTGGCATGAACTGTAACGCTTCACTTCTGTCTGTGGCTAAGATTTTCCATCAGCCCTCACACAACGCCTGGCAAAACAGCAGAATCGCCAAAACTGCCAGCCAGATACAGGTATGTACAAAGAACACTGGCTTTCTCCCGCTTCTTCCTGCCTGTAAGAACAGACGGCCTGTGCGTGATTTCTCCAACCGCCTTTTCATGGACGGCCAGCTCTTCCATGTAATAAGAGCAGCCAGGGCACAGCTTATAACCAGTATCGCCAACATCATCCTCTCTTCTGCATCCATCATCTTCTATCTCTGCAGGTAGTGTAGCTTATAATGCACAGCTCCGTCTGGCTCGGTTGTGATCGTCGCATAGCTTGGACGGCGGTCGGGCTGGCGGGGATAGGAAAGGCTGCCCGGATTGAGCACAGTCAGTTCCGGATCGCTCTGATCGAGAACGGGGCGGTGCGTATGGCCAAACATAGCAACCTGGCAGCCGTTTGCCTTCGCGTCTTCCATGAGGTCGCGGGTGCCGACCGACACATAATAATAGTGGCCGTGGGTCATCAGAATGCGCAGTCCCTCAATCTCTATGATCCGCGTCTTTGGGAGGCGCGTGAAGAAATCACAGTTTCCGGCTACCATCCAGACCGGACAAGTAACCAGGCTCTCGATGGCGTGCTCGCCGCTCTCTGCATCTCCGAGGTGAAGCAGATAATCCGGCATTCCTTCCATCTGGAGCACCTTCTTCAGATTGTCCTCATTTCCATGTGTATCACTCACTACCAGTATCTTCATACATTATGCTCCTCCGTGTTTCCATAGCTGTCGCTTTTGGCGCAGCTATTTTCCAAGCTCTCCTATATTATTTTTGCAACATTTTACAAAACAAAGGCTCGCTGCAGGAAATTACTGCGCAGCGCAATCAGCCTGCAAATAGCCCTTCAATAAATCTTTCATGGCGCGCAGCGCTTTACCGCGGTGACTGAGCTCATTTTTCTGTTCCGTGGAAATCTCAGCTGAGGTGCAGCCGCATGCAGGGAGATAAAAAATCGGGTCATAGCCAAAGCCGTTTTCCCCGGCGATCTCATAAGCGATACGGCCTTCCATCGTTCCGCTGCTGGTAAAGACCCGGCCATCCGGCAGCGAGCAGGCAATCACACAGGCGAAGCGCGCACTGCGCTTTGCCTCCGGCACGTCTTTCAGCTTTTTTAAAATCGCTGCATTTTTGATATCATAAGAGGTCTCCTCTCCCATGAAACGTGCGGAATAAATCCCCGGCGCACCGTCCAGGTAATCGATCACCAGTCCGGAATCATCGGCAAGCACGATGTCTCCGCACAGCTTCCCGACTGCGCGTGCCTTAATGACGGCATTTTCTTCAAAGCTATTTCCATTTTCTACGATATCTGCAGAAATCCCCGCTTCCTTCATCGAAAGCACCGGAAGTCCGAGATCTCCCAGAATTGCACGTATCTCTCTCATCTTTCCTTCATTTCCCGTTGCGAAAACGATCCGCTTCTCCACAGTTCATCTCTCCTTTTTCTTTCAGATACCCGCCCTCATTTACCATGGACATGCAGCGTTCTTTATTCTGTTTCTGACACAAGGCTGCAGCAGTCATAATACGTTCCTGTTCATGCATCCACTGTCACCCCTGCATTCCCGGACTCACCGCACGACATAAGCCTTCAGGCACACATTTGTGCCGTATTCCTCTTCCGTGTGCGTCCAGCTCTCTCCATCACGGCTGATATAGCCGTACTTCCCCTCTGTCACGACCTTCTGTGTGTACGCGTCCGCGCGATATTCCACAGCCACTGGATTGCCGGTTCCAGGCGTATGGATGCATACCATCACTGTAAAAACTTCTCCGGCAGCAAGTTCAACGGTCTGATCCAGATCTACTGTATAATATCCGGCATAGGGGCACTCGCCACTCAGCAGATACTCCGGCACCGCATCGCTTCCGATGGAGCCGCGCAGAAAATAAAGATCATACGAGGTATCCGGCCCTGTGGCATAAAATCCGAGCGCAGCCAGCGCTTCTTCCCCGCGCGCTGTATACTCATTTGCAAACCAGCAATCTGCATCCCCATACCCCTGCGTTCCCTGCCAGCCACAGTCATCCGTCTGATACAGGTCCGCATAATTATCCGTGTCTTCCACCCGCGTATAGACAATGGATGTCCTCAGCAAATTGGCGTCCTCATACGAGACATAAAATATCCCGTCTATGCCGAACTCCTCACCCCAGGTGTTCTGGCAAATCCACGCCCCATCCCGCGCAGGCACCTGCCGGAACAGGAACCGTGAGTACGTATCATCCCACCCAAGGACAATAATATCATGATTCTGCTCCCGCTTCCTGGTATCATAATAAGCTGCCACGACCGGATTGTAATAGGCCCGCTTCTCTGATACCGTTTCACGGCTCATGTACAGGGAGGTCTGCACTGCACCGTACTCCAGCACTGCAGCCTTGATCTCCTCCTCCGAAGCACCGTCGAGCAGCTGCATTTCCTGCACATGCACTGCAGGCAGCAGGCCTTCCGGAGAAACCCCATCCCCGTACGGATCCTCCTCCTCCAGCACCGGTCCCTGCCAGCCGCTCAGGTAGGCCATCGTCATCAGGTAATCGCCGCCTGCATCGATCGGCACCGAAAACGCATTGTTCCAGGCGAGATGATCCGCGGAAAAAACAATCCTCTCGTCCGGGAGGATTGCCGCCTCCAGCGCAGAAGTCGCCGCAAGCGCCCAGCATGTGCCGTAGGAGCCCTGGCTCTTCACCACCGGCTTGCGCCCGTTTTCCGCAGAATTCCATCGCGCAGGCAGCAGGATGCTCCACTGCGCAAAACCCGTTTCTTCCGGCAGAAGATGCCACTCTGTAAAGTCCGTTTCCTCCGGCCGCCAATCTGGCAGCCTGCCCTGCTGTATCTCAGCCCTGTCTTCCTGCTTTGCCGCGGAAGATTCCTGAAGCCCGGCAGACTGCTCTGCCATGGCCGTCCAGGAGCCCATCCAACCTGAACTGCTGACACCCGCCGCCAGCATCACAGTCATCCATTTCCATTTTTTCAAACGCATTCCCCGCTTCTTTTCTTCGGCGGACGCGGCCCCAGGAACTGATAATAATAGGTCTTGATCATCCCATTATAGAGCTTCCGGTTTTTGTCCGCCTTCCTGCCAATATACTTTTCTGCCTCCTCATAGGAGGTAATCACATACTCAGACCAGCTGTCCAGCCGCGCAAATGCCTGTCCAATCTCGCGGTACAGTCCCGGTAGATTTGCGCGGTCCTCAATCCGCTCTCCGTAGGGTGGATTCGTGATGACGAAGCCATATTTTTTCGGATGATTCAGTTCGCTGACACTGCGCCTCTGAAAATGAATCAAATGCTCCACACCGGCCAGCCGCGCATTTTCCCGCGCTGCCTTTATGACCTCCCCATCGATGTCATAGCCCTGGATGTCCGTCTCAACCTGCAGCTGCACCAGATCCTGCGCTTCCTCCACCGCACTGTACCAGTGCTTCCTCGGAACCAGATTTTTCCAATTCTCCGCAAGGAAGCTGCGGTTCATGCCTGGAGCAATATGTGCCGCCATCATCGCTGCCTCGATCGGGAAGGTGCCGCTCCCGCAGAATGGATCTACCAGAATCCGGTCTGCTTTCCACGGCGTCAGCAGAATCAGCGCACTTGCCAGCGTCTCTGAGATCGGAGCTTTTGCCGTCAGCTTCCGGTAGCCGCGCTTGTGCAGGGATTCGCCGGTTGTATCCAGTCCGATTACCGCTTCATCCTTCATAAAGCAGATGCGGATCGGATAGGACGCCCCGTCCTCCCGAAACCACTCCGTATGGTAGACGCTCTTCAGCCGCTCCACAATCGCTTTTTTCACAATGGACTGAATATCCGACGGGCTGAACAGCTTACTTTTGACTGAAGTCGCTTTCGTCACCCAGAATTTTGCATCTTCCGGCAGATACCGCTCCCATGGGAGCGCCCTGACACCCTCAAACAGCTCATCAAACGTCTCCGCATGCACGACCCCTGCCTTCAGCAAAATACGCTCTGCGCTCCGCAAAAACACATTTGCTACTGCGACTGCCTCCGCATCCCCCAGAAATGTCACTCTGCCATCCTCAACACAGCTGATCTCGTAGCCGAGCTCCTGAATCTCCCGCTTCAGCACCGCTTCCAGGCCGAAATGGCATGGAGCCATCAATTCGAATAATTCCTTCATATGTTCACCATCCTCAGACAGTTTCCTTCAAAATCCATGATGCGGAATACCCCATCCTCCAGCGTCATGTACGTCGCAGGATTCCCCTGTTTCGGAAGTGAGACGGAACCGTCATTTAAAATCAAAATATCACCTTCCGTCTCCGCTCCAAAAATATGCGTATGCCCTTGCAGCAGTACATCACCGCGCTTCATTGGCGGCAAATGATCCCTGTTGTAGACATGGCCATGCGTCGCATAGACCGCATGCCCCTGCTCCAACAGGATCATATAATCCGCAAGCACCGGGAATTCCAGGACCATCTGGTCTACCTCAGCCTCGCAGTTGCCGCGCACAGCGTAAATCTCATCTTTTTTCTCATTCAGCATCCGAATCACTTCTTTTGGCGCATACTCCCCGGGCAGATCATTTCTCGGCCCGTGATACAGAATGTCGCCCAAAAGAACCAGCCGCTGGGCTCCTTCTCTCTCATATGCCTCCAAAAGCCGTCTGCAGCCCGCTGCCGACCCATGTATATCTGACGCAATCAAAAACTTCATACGTTTCCTCCTGTCACTGCTCCTGATCCGGCAGTTCTCTTTCTTTCGTTTGCCGCCGCTCATTTTATCTTAATGCCCGCCCGCCGCTCTGTCAATCAAATTTGATCATTCTCCCGTTACAATTTTACTGCCGCGATATGCCGAATAGCCGCCCACCACGCTTTTCACCCTGCAGCCCCTTGCCGCAAGATCGCGTGCTACTGCCATGCTCAGCGCGCCTCGGTCGCAATACAGAACTACTGTCTGATTTCTGTCCGGCCAGATTCTGCCGAACCTTCCCTGCGGCACATTCACTGCACCGCGGACATGCCCCGCAAGATACTCCTCGCGCGGGCGCAGATCTACAAGGAGAACGCCGCCATCTTCTGCGTATTCTGCATACCAATCCAGTTCTTTTGCCGAAATCGTATCCAGCATACTTCCGACCTCCTTACCGGAATCTGCTCTTCCGGTACTATTATAATATGACGAGAATATCAAAAGGTATCTGTTTGGTACTCTCATAGATACAGGTAAAAATCTATGAAATTTCCGCGCTTCGCCGCGTTTCACATATGCAAACAAGGACGGGGCTGTTCCCGTCCTTGCCTGCACATTCATTTGAAAGGCTGTACTTTTCAGCCTGTCGATTTCCTGCCTGGACCGCTGCCCCGGCTGCATTAATACTCGGAATCGCAGTTTTCGGAAGAAGTGTGGCAATTCTTTGTGCTGTTCGAACTGCTGGAATTCTGGCTGTTCGCATTCCGGCCTGTAGAATTCTGGCTATAGGAATTCCGGCTGTTGGAATTCTGCGTATTTGAATTCTGGCTGTTTGATGTCTTATTGTAGGATGAATTTCTGCTGTTTGAGCCATTGCCAGAATCAGAAACACCAGACGCGGAATTTCTGGACTGGTTGTTTGCGTTGCGGGACTGATTCTCCATCTCAGAATTGGATGTGTTAGAAGTCGTATTCTTTGCCATAATAATAGCCTCCTGGTTTTTTTTGCTGCGTGATCCGCAGCCGCACGGCTTACACCGCTGTTACTTTGTTACAGCAGATAGTATCTCTGGAAATTCTGAAAATATACACAGGCAAAACATTATAAAATAAGGGTTGCAAAATTTTGGAAACTGTACTATAATTCATATTGTAAAAAAAACTTACCCTTCAAAACATTTTTTTTACAAACCCCTTATTAATTATTTATACTCCCCTCAAAAGGCCCGGCAGCTCCCCTGTCGGGTCTTTTACCGTGGAAGCGAACAAACTTGTGCTTCATACGCCTCACCAGCGCAGGGAACCCCGTTTTCCTTCACCGGCTGAAGCGGAGGGCTGTCACAACACAAAAACAAAAAGGGTGTCGCAAAATGCAGTTAAAGCACAAGCTCAGGTACTTGTCCGCTTGGACATGTACCATAGCTTGCAGCTTTCTGCTATTTTGCGACACTCTCTTCTCAGCTATCAGCCGTAAATCTGCTCCTGCAGTCTCTTCAATGTCTCATCCCAGTCCGGAACCAGCATATCCTGGTTGTCCACCCAGATCGTGCTATACAAACCGTCATACGGCACGCGACTCATCTCGAACTCATAATCCAGCATGTCCGGTACCTCCGAAATCATACTCCAGATCTCGGTCTCCGGCACATTCATCGTCACATGCTGCAATACTTCCTTCATCACAGCCGTCATCTGTGCCAGGCTCATCTGCTTTGCTTCCTTCATAAGCTGAGAAATCACGTAGCGCTGCCGCTCTGTCCGCTCAAAGTCCGAATTTCCGACAAAACGGTTTCGCGCAAATGCCACTGCCTGCACTCCATCGCAATGAATCATGCCTCCCTCGGACGGAAGCTGGTGTTCCATACCATCAATGTTCATCAGGTTGCACATATCCAGAATGTAGCCATTGGCAACTTCTGCCTCAGCCGCACTGATCTCCAGGTCAACGCCCCCAATGATATCAATAATATCAATCAGATCAAAGAAGTCTACCGCTACATACCGGTCTACCTTGACGCGGAACGTATCTGTTACAGTCTTGCAGAGCAGCTTGCCCGCGCCATACGCATACGCTCCATTCAGTTTCCAATAGCCAACGCCATCGATATTCACATACGTATCGCGCATCAGTGAAACAATCGACACTTTATTCTTCTCCTTGTTGATGGAGACGAGCAGCATCGCGTCGGAATTTCCGTTCCAGGTTTTATCACGACGGTCCACACCAACCAGCAGAATATTGTAAATATCGTCATCGGACTTTGTCTCGACACTATTCAGCCCTTCCAGCGCACTGTGAATACTCTGCAGCTCATCCTTGCTGACCGCAACACCCTGGCGCTCATCCGCGCTCAACGTCTCCTGCTCCGCGATCTCCGGCAGTGTCTCTACAACAGTCACATCATCATCTGCAACATAATTTACATTGCTGTACAGGTCATGCCCCAGCTTGTAAATAATCCCTCCACTAATAAATACGATGCCAAGCACAATACAAAAGCTGAGCACGAATACCTTCTTCATATTCATCCCCGGCCTTTTCCTGTGTTTCCCAGAGCCGCCTCTCGAGCCTCCTCTGGAGTTTGGTCGATAATCATCCTTTCTCGGCATTACAAAGTCCCTCCTGCATTTTCTTCATACATTTGTACAGCCGACAGTTCCCTTCCCACCTGCGTTGTCAGAAAAACAGTCTTCAGTTTATTATCCCCGCATTCTCTGTAAATGTCAAATCATTTTTTCTTAATAAATCGGAAACAGATAGGTCTCCGTAACTGTTCACGCATCCACTGTCCCGCGAGGGCGCTGACCAAACTGCAACTGTCTGTGATAAAAAAAGGCTTTCTGATTACTCAGAAAGCCTTATGCGGAGAATGGGACTTGAACCCACACGATATTGCTACCACAGGCACCTGAAGCCTGCGCGTCTGCCTATTCCGCCATCTCCGCGTCCTGTAAGTCACTCCCGCAACTCACGGTCATTATCATACAATATCTTTTCCGGATTGTCAACAGTTTTTTTCAATTATTTTCAAAAATTTTTTTTTGTCATATTTTTTCATTTTTTTATTGACAAGTCTGCAATACAATGCTAAAATATGCAATGGTTATGCGGAAGTGTCGGAACTGGCA
>DKWE01000111.1:0-5214 GCA_002491565.1 Lachnospiraceae bacterium UBA7160
TTGGAGTATTTTGCAACACCCTCCATAATCTTGTGTCTTAACTGTATTTTAGGTAGCCTCCTTATCGTAGTGTCCATGATCTCTGCGGGCAGCAAACTCATCTGGCCATATACCGGTAAATGGTAGGGACAGATACACTCAGCTGCTCCGCCAGTTCATTGACAGCGCCGCGCATAGAAAGGATGCCATTCTCTTTTAAGCCCTGTGTAATCGCTTTCTTTTCCTCCAGGCTCATGCGGGAGGGAGGAATGCCGGTCTGCAGAATGGCTTCTTCGATTCTCCGCTTCATGATTTCTCCGACCGATCCATCCAGATTCTCCTTAATTTCTTCTTCGACTGGCGGCAGCAGATTGAAATGCTCAAGCAGAGCGGAAAACTGAAGATGAATATCATGAACATATCCCACGTCTTTGTTCACGCATAAGATACCGATCACGCGGTCTTCATTTTTAATAAAGAAGGAAGACGACAGAAACTCTTTTCCCTTCCCTCTTCCGGGATAATTCGCAACGAAATTTTCTTCTCTGGCGCGTTCCAAGGGAAAATCAGTCATCGGGTCCCCGATCTTCCGGCCGGAAAGATTGTTTTCTATAGCGACGATGGAATGGTTGGGGTCCTTTAAGTCATGGACAACCACTTCACAGCCGGCCCCCAAAATGGTGGAGAGGAAGGGAGCAAACCCGATATACAGCTCTAAAAGGTCCTGATCCTTCATTTTACGGCAATAACCTCAATTTCACAGAGAACTCCCTTCGGAATCGCCTTTACTGCAACGCAGCTTCTGGCTGGCTTCCCGGTAAAATAGCTTCCATATACTTCGTTAAATGCGGCAAAGTCGCCCATATCCGCCAAAAAGCAGGTGGTCTTGACAACATGCGTCAGGTCAGTACCGGCAGCTTCCAGGATCGCCTTTACATTTTCGCAGCTCTGCTTTGCCTGCGCTGCGATACCCTCCGGAACCTCGCCGGTCGCAGGGTTCACAGGTATCTGGCCGGATGCGAAAATCATGCCGTTTACTTCGATTGCCTGGGAATAAGGTCCGATTGCGCCAGGTGCATTAGATGTTTCAATATAATTCATAGAGTGCCTCCTTAGTCGTATTTTGTGAAAAAAAAATTATCATCGTAAGAAGTATATCATTATCGATTGTGAAATGCAAATGGGAATATTCCCAAAAATAGACGCACATTTTTGTGTACAATTTTGATAAAAAAAGTATTTACATGATAAAATAATTATTGTATTATGGTAATGCAAAATATTAGTGATGTGAGAGAAAAATTATCAAAGCAACCAGTCAGATGAAGCACAAGAAAAAGGTATCTGTTCCGTATGATAGTGGCTGCTGAACAGTTACAAAAAGCTTCATTATGGAAGAGCAGTGCGGACGCAAAATAGGAGGTTCTTTATGAAATACGATTTTACATCTATCATTGACCGTCACGGAAAAGATTCCACCGCAGTTGACAGCGTGGGGAAAAAGATTTGGGGAAACGAGCCAGGCGCTCCGAAGGAGGGCTTTGATTCGATTCCTATGTGGGTTGCCGATATGAACTTTGCAACTGCCCCCGCGATCACGAAAGCGCTGCAGGAGAGAATCAGCCACCCGCTGTATGGGTATTTCCTACAGACAGACGAGTACTTTGATTCGATTATCCGCTGGCAGGAGAAGCGCCATAAGGTAACTGGCCTGACGAGAGAAGCGATCGGTTATGAAAATGGCGTGCACGGATGTGTATCCACGGTTGTCGAGAGACTGACCAATCCTGGGGACAAGGTACTTCTTCACGCTCCTTATTATCTTGGATTTATCGGAGACGTTGAGGCTCTGGGACGCAATTCTGTTTTCAGCCAGCTCAAAAAGGATGAGAACGGCGTCTACCGCATGGATTACGAGGATATGGATAAAAAGATCAAAGAGAATCAGATCCACCTTGCGATTATGTGTTCCCCTCACAATCCCACGGGACGTGTCTGGGAGAGATGGGAGCTGGAAAAGGCGATGGAGGTCTTTGAGAAAAACAATTGTTTTGTTGTGAGTGATGAGATCTGGGCGGATCTGACCTACACCGGACATCAGCACATTCCGACGCAGATGGTTTCTGACTGGGCAAGGGAGCATACAGTTGCTGTCTATGCGCCGAGCAAGACCTTCAACCTGGCCGGTTTGATTGGCAGTTACCATATTATCTACAACAGCTATCTGAGAGACCGTATGGGTATGAACCACTACAATGCGCAGAATGTATTATCCATGCACGCCCTGATCGGCGGCTACAGCGAGGAAGGATCGAAGTGGACGGATGAGCTGATCTCTGTGCTGGAGGAGAACTGCCGCTATACCTGTGAATATATTCAGAATCACTTTAACGGGGTAGAAGTAACTATGCCGGAAGGGACCTATATGATTTTCCTTGACTGCACCAGATTCTGTGAAGAGAAGGGAATGACGATTGACGGGCTGTTAGAGGCAGGATGGGATGTAGGAGTAGGCTGGCAGGACGGAAGAAGCTTTGGCGGTCCGTGCCATATCCGCATGAACCTGGCTTCCCCGTATTCCAGAATCAAGGAAGCTTGTGACCGGTTGGACAAGTATGTTTTTAATAAGTAGATTAGAGCTGTAAAACAAAAGCCGATGGAACTGATTTTTTTCAGAAATCAAATCCGTCGGCTTTTTTTGGTATAAGTTTGATTTACACGATCATCCTGAGAATCTTCCGACACAATGCAGGCAGTACCTTCATTCGGAGGTGAACAGGATTCAAAGCGACAAATTGTTGCTTATTTTGCCTTTTCTGCACAAATTTCTTTACATCAGGGCGACAAAAAGGAAACATAACGATACAAAAAATGTGAGACACATATTGAAACACTATGTTGATTAAACTATTCAAATGAGATATAATTCTCTTTGAAATAAGGAATCCGGAGCCAGGAAAACGGCGGTGAAGGGTCGCTGGCGGTTCCGGATCCGAGGGGAGGAGAGTTAATAATGGCACATATTTACTATTTCACGATGGAGGGAAGTCCCTGGCTTCTGGCTGACGAGCGGCACAAGAAGCATTTCCTGGACGGCATCCTGGCAGTGCATGAGGAGCAAAACTGGCCGGTATATGCGTTCTGCGTGATGGACCAGACTGCATATCTTATTTCAGAGGCAGAGAACAGGAAGCAGCTTAGGGCCTTGATGACCGGGTTTGCGCGTGCGTTTCTGAAGCAGTATGCAGGAGCACTTTACCCAGGCGCAGGCAAACGTCTGCATCTTGGATTGGGCCAGGTGGAACGCCTGACTGCAGGTACAGGTCTTGTGGAGGCTTGCCGCAGGATTCATCTGATCCCGATTCGTGAGGGATATGCCAGATGGCCGGAGGATTACTGGTGGAGCTCGTACAGGATGTATCTCGGAGGTTACTGCTGGCATGGAGTAGAGTGTGGGACCATCCAGAAGTATTTCTCGTCAGACCGGGGGCTTGCGATCCGTATGCTGAAGCGATTCCACAGAAGTCCGGACGGAACGGATCCGTCTGCGGCAGCCGCAGAGGTGCTTGCTGCCGGAAAGCGCCGCGGCCGCCCGGCAGGCAGTGTGAAGCGGGGAAAAATCGCAGCCTGCGATGGAGCAGAGGGAGGCAGTATCAGACATCGTGGGATTCCTGCGGGCAGCACAAAGCGGGAAAAAATCATAGTCTGTGATGTGGCAGAAGGAGACGGCGTCCAACGCTGTGACTGTCTGACAGCAAGCGCCGGGCGAAGTAAATCTGCAGAGCCTGCCGATGGCTGTTTGGCAGAAAATGCCGACAGCGGACAGGAATGGGTCGTTCCTGCCGGTGCCGGCGAACGCGGATACGCGGCAGTGAAAAGTGATAAGCCGCCGCAGGGCAAGCGGTGTCCCGGCTGTCCGCGAAAGCAAACCGGGCTGCTGCTGCCTGCCATCTGGAGACCGCAGCTATCCACCGCGGATGACCGCCTGCTGCACCTGGAGCCATCCTGAGTGAACGATTTGACTCAGTATGATTTTATCCAGAGGCATCAGAAGACACTGGCCTGAAGGGCATCCGGCAGTGTCGTTCAGGAGGCGAAGGCTGGCTGTGCCAGCCTTCGGGGCTCCCGAACGGCCATCTACTTATACAAACGTTTCAAAAGCAAAAATATAACGCAAATCGTATCTTTTTCTTAAAAAAATCGAAACTTTATGACAAAGCATAGAAACCATGCTAGAATAGCGTTACGTTTCAGCCGTTTCACGAATGAGCTGTAAAAGTGCTGTAGGGATGCGGCAGATGGCGCTCATTTTTCCACGAAAATATCGTTGCGGGTGAACAGGAAAGATGGTATGATTACACTCGCTGCTGGGGATGAGTGCAGAGCAGAAGGGGAGTTTTTATGAGAATGGGGGATTTTATGAACGAAAAGAGGGAAAGGATCGGAGCGTGGTTCAGGCGGTATCCTTATATGGTATCTGTGCTGTACCTGATATTTTATCTGATTGTGTTTGAGTGGCTGGAGACCCATGTTGTGCCGAAGTACATTATTCATTGCAGGCTGGATGAGATAATCCCGTTCTGTGAATTGTTCATTATACCGTATGTGTTTTGGTATGGTTATGTGGCGGGTGCATTTGTGTGGTTTATGAAGCGCGGATGGGAAGATTACAAGAAGCTGTGTCTGATGGTGTTTTCGGGGCTGACGGTCTGCCTTGCGATCTACTATATTTTTCCGACAGGGCTGAATCTGAGGCTGGCGCAGGATGCGCATGAGACTGGCTTCCTTTATAATATGGTGCGTTTCCTGCGTGCGATTGACACACCGACGAATGTCTGTCCTTCGATCCATGTGATGAATACCGTCATGATTTTCCAGGCGGTGTGCAGCCTCGATCATCTGAAGTACCGAAAAGTGACGATTGCGGTGCATTTTGTTATCATGGTTTTGATTTGCGCATCCACAGTGTTCCTGGATCAGCATTCTGTGATTGATGTAGTCTGCGGTATCATGATGAGCTTCGTGATGCACGGGCTGGTTTATAAGGTAGAGTGGAAGGAAGCGCTTGCCGCCAGGAGGGATCACGCGGAGCTGCGGAAGATACGCAGAATTTCCTGAAATTTAAAAAAAGTGCTTGACAGATGACAGGAGTTTGTATTATAATGGCGAAGTGAGTTGAGGAGCGGATGATTTCACTCCCCAGATCACTTCATATGGGGTCTTAGCTCAGCTGGG
>DKWE01000111.1:5548-18698 GCA_002491565.1 Lachnospiraceae bacterium UBA7160
GGTTCGAGCCCTATAGGCCCCATACCACAATCAAATATGGCGGAGTAGCTCAGCTGGCTAGAGCATACGGTTCATACCCGTAGTGTCGAGAGTTCAAGTCTCCCCTCCGCTACTAAGAAAAGGAAATCCCGATACGGCGATTTCCTTTTCTGATATCAAGGGTTATGAGTGTCTGCCGGCGCAAATTGGAGGGCAAAGGATGTACCAGTTTGAAAAAATCGATAAAAGGCTTCTCGGAGAACAGATCGAGGAAGAGCTGATGAATTACATACTACAGGAGAGGCTGGAGGTAGGACAGAAGATTCCAAATGAGTTTGAGTTGGCAGAGCGATTTGGCGTGGGGAGAAGTACCGTGCGCGAGGCGGTCAAGGCGCTTGCGTCCAAGGGGATTCTGGAGGTGCGCCGCGGTTCCGGTACGTATGTGGCAGGGACAAGCCTGCCGGGGGAGGATCCGCTGGGGCTGTCAAAGCTGTCCGATAAATATAAGCTGGCTCTGGAGCTGCTCGATGTGCGTCTGATGCTCGAGCCGGAGATTGCGGCGAGTGCAGCAGAACAGGCGACCAGGGAAGAGATTCAGGAGCTGGTCCGGCTCTGCGATGAGACGGAGGCCCTGTACCGGAGCGGGAAAAATCATATTTCGAAGGATATTGAATTTCATACCGGTATTGCCCGCTGCAGCAAGAACCGGGTGGTTGCAACACTGGTGCCGATCATCAATACGGCGGTCATGACCTTTGCAAATCTGACGCACCGTATGCTGAGGGATGAGACGATCGAGACACACCGTGCAGTTGTGAATGCGATTGCAGACCATGATTCTGTCGGAGCGCGCTGCGCAATGATTACACATCTGACGTATAACCGGCAGGCAATCCGGAGATTATGGAAAGAACATGAGGCTGCAGCTGAGGAATAGCAGAAAGCGGCAGCCAGGTAAAGATTACCAAAAAGAAGGAGATTTCGCCCCGGAAATCTCCCTTTTTTTGTGCATAAAAGAGAAGTAAAAGAAAATACATCAGACGTATTGACGAGATCAAGGAAAAATGATATGTTTAAAACATAAATTAGTATGACGTCAGATAATAAAGCGGAAAGGAGTGAAAAAAGAATAGAAACGTCTGACGAAAATAAAAAGCAAATAAGCTTGAAAGAATGAACTGCGAGGAGGAGATACTTCCAAAACAGGAAAAACTTTTGACGATTTAGTGTGGAGATTGCTGTTTCACAGCTGGAGGATGCGGAAGAGTTTGTGGCAGTGGGGCGTGGAGCGCAATCGGTTGTAGAAAAGGAAAGTGAGGAATTTAACAATGGCTGCAGAGACAGTTTTAAATCCAACCAGACTCGTGATTGCCGCAATTCTCGGCCTGATTCTGCTGTTGGTGCTGATTATTAAGTTTAAGGTGCAGGCGATGATCGCAATTCTCGTCGGTGCGATTGCTATCGGACTGATTGCGGGGATGCCGACTGCGGATATCGTTACCGCGGTGAATGATGGAATTGGTAACACGCTGAAAGGGATCGCGCTGCTCGTCGGTCTTGGGTCCATGTTTGGCGCAATTCTGGAGATTTCAGGAGGTGCGCAGACCCTGGCGGTCACGATGGTGCGGTGGTTTGGCGATAAGAAGGCAGCGTGGGCACTGGGAATCACCGGTATGGTCATTGCGATGCCGGTATTCTTTGACGCGGGTCTGATCATCCTGATTCCGCTGGCATTCTCTCTCGCAAAAAAGACAAAGCGCTCGACGCTGTTCTATGCGGTTCCGCTGCTGGCAGGTCTTGCGGTTGGACATGCATTTATCCCGCCGACACCAGGACCAATCCTTGTGGCAAATATGCTTGGCGTCGATCTCGGCTGGGTCATCCTGATCGGTATTTTCTGCGGTGCATTTGCAATGATCGTCGCAGGACCTGTCTGGGGCAGCATCTGCGGAAAGAAGTATTACATTCCGGTACCGGAGCATGTGGCAAACCAGGAGGATTTCGATGAGTCGAAGCTTCCGAAGTTCTGGACGATCGTCGGTATTATTCTGATCCCGCTGGTACTGATTATTCTGAAATCTGTCTCCGGAGTGATTCCGGCGATGGCAGGGCTTTTACCGCTGTTCAATTTCCTCGGAGAGCCGTTTGTGGCACTTTTGATTGCGACAATCGTTGCAATGCTTGTACTTGGACTGAAACACGGGTATAATATGGAAGAGCTGGAAAAAATCATGACGAAATCTCTGGAACCGACGGGCATGATCCTGCTGGTGACAGCGTGCGGCGGTGTCCTTCGCTATGTTCTTCAGTATTCCGGGCTCGGAGATGTGATCGGCAATACCGTTTCCTCCATGTCGCTTCCGCTTGTGGTGCTTGCATTCCTGGTGGCTGCGCTGGTGCGTATCTGTGTCGGTTCTTCGACCGTTGCAATGACGATGGCAGCTGGAATTATTGCGGCGATTCCGGGGATCTCGGAGCTTTCTCCGCTGTATCTGGCATGCGTGACTGCGGCAGTGGCAGGCGGCGCGACCGTTTGCTCGCACTTTAACGATTCAGGCTTCTGGCTTGTCAAGTCTCTGGTCGGAATGGATGAGAAAACGACCTTAAAGACCTGGACAATCATGGAGACGCTGGTGGGCGGAACGGGATTTATTGTTGCACTGGTTATTTCGTTCTTTGCATAAACGACAGACCCTGTTATAGTTTATAAGTGACGGTATCAGAAAGGATGAAAACTATGAGTTGTTTAAAGAGTCAGGAAATGCGCACGCTCGCGCCGGAGCTGGATCCGCTTCGGATCGGGACGGGCTGGACGCCGGAGGATCTGGCAAAGCCGCAGATTCTCGTGGAGAGTACCTATGGAGACAGCCATCCGGGCAGCGGCCACCTGAATATTCTGGTGGAGGAAGTGCGGAAGGGAATCGCTGAGGCAGGCGGTTTTGGCGCACGGTATTACTGTACGGATATCTGTGACGGCGAGAGCCAGGGAACAGACGGCATCAATTTTTCGCTGGCGAGCCGTGAGATGATTGCAAACATGATTGAGATTCACGGGAGTGCTACCGTGTCGGATGCAGGCGTTTTTCTGGCAAGCTGTGATAAGGGAATGCCGGCGAACCTGATGGGCCTGCTGCGGCTGGATATTCCGTCGGTTGTCGTGCCGGGCGGTACGATGAACGCGGGGCCGGAGCTTCTGACGCTGGAGCAGCTCGGCATGTACAGCGCGAAGTATCAGCGCGGGGAGATCGATGAGGCGCGGCTTGACTGGGCGAAGCAGAATGCCTGCCCGAGCTGCGGCGCGTGCTCCTTCATCGGAACAGCGTCAACGATGCAGATTATGGCGGAGGCGCTCGGGCTGGCGCTGCCGGGTTCCGCGCTGATGCCGGCGACGAGTCCGGATCTTCTCGCATTTGCGCGTGAGGCGGGACGCCAGGCGGTGAAGCTTGCGACGATGGAGCATATGCGTCCGAGCGATATTGTGACGCTGGAAAGCTTTGAAAATGCGATTCTGGTGCATGCCGCGATCTCTGGCAGCACGAACTGTCTGCTGCATATTCCGGCAATCGCGCATGAGCTTGGCATCGAGATCACAGGAGATACGTTTGACCGTCTGCACCGCGGTGCGCACTACCTGCTCGATGTGCGTCCGGCAGGGCGCTGGCCGGCGGAGTGCTTCTACTATGCGGGCGGCGTACCTGCGATTATGGAGGAGATCAGGGAGCATCTGCACCTGAACGTGATGACGGTGACGGGGAAGACGCTCGGTGAGAATCTGGAGGAGCTGAAGAAAAACGGCTTCTATGAGCGCTGTGAGAAGTGGCTGCAGGATTTCAATGAGCGGAATCACTGCCGCGTGACGCGTGAAGATATCATCCGCCCCTATGACCGGGCAATCGGCACAGACGGCAGCATCGCGATTTTGCGCGGCAATCTGGCGCCGGAGGGAGCAGTGATTAAGCACACTGCCTGTCCGAAAGAAATGTTCCGGGCCGTGCTGCGGGCGCGTCCGTTCGACAGTGAGGAGGAGTGCCTCGACGCAGTTCTGAAGCATAAGGTTGAGAAAGGGGATGCGGTGTTTATCCGCTATGAGGGTCCGAAGGGCAGCGGAATGCCGGAAATGTTCTATACCTCAGAGGCGATCAGCAGTGACAAGGAGCTGGGACGCAGCATCGCGCTGATCACGGATGGACGGTTCTCCGGGGCATCGACAGGGCCGGTGATTGGACACTGCAGCCCGGAGGCAGCGGACGGCGGACCGATCGCGCTCGTGGAGGAAGGTGATCTGATCGAGATCGATGTGATAGAGCGGAAGCTGAATATCATCGGGGTGCAGGGAGAGAGAAAGACCCCGGAGGAGATCGAGGAGATTCTCGCCAACCGCAGGAAGAACTGGACGCCAAAAGAGCCGAAGTATAAGAGAGGCGTGCTGAAGCTGTTCAGCGAGCATGCAGTGTCACCGATGCGCGGCGCGTATCTGGAGTGAGTGCTTTCATGCGATTACCGTAAAAAACGCAGGAATACGATCCTTCCATTTTATAATCAAGTAAGCTCGACGTATCCCCAGGGGGAAGTTCCGAGCAGACACAGCGGCGGGGCTGCAGCAAAAATCAATTTTGCTGCAGCCCCGTTTTATAGAGAATGTGCTGTGATGGCAATTACAGGAGTTTCCCTGTCTCAGCCCTCATTGTAAAGTGCCTGTACCTCGGTCGCGGTCAGAGCGCCGAAGTAGACAGCTACATCATCGAACATCGCGCTGCGCACGTCCTCATCGCCCCAGATCGCGCCGCTGCCGACGTAGACATTCTTTGCGCCGGAGATGCCGGTCTTATTTTTCTTGAAGCACTCTGCGAGATTTTTTTCCTCCTCGCCGACCAGCTCGCCGTTTAAGTAGACGCGGATGCCGAGCGGATCTACCGTGTAAACGACATGCTGCCAGGTATCGCGCTCGCCGCTGGTGGTAAGCAGCGCACCCTGCACATCGCTGTATGCGTTGGCATTGATGCGTGCGATCAGATTCGCGCCGATTCTTGTCAGCGGATACTGATTGTCAGCATCTGCCTCGAACAGTGCGCTGTGCTCGAAGGTGTCTGCGCCGATATTTACCCACATGGCGACGGTGTAGCCTGCCGGGCGGATTGCAGAGAGAGTATCCTCCGGAAGCTTCAGATAATTGACATTCTTCGCGCCTTCCTCGCTGGTGATCTGGAGAACCTTGCCGCGTGCCGCATCCTCGGTGATAGCGGCGGAACCAACCAGTTCAGCAGCTTCCGCAAGAGAACCGTCTGCCGGGGCAACGGCCGTACCATCCGCCGGAGCCTCGAAATCATAGCGGCAGATCAGGTAAGGATTCTGGCGAACCGTAACCTTGCAGGAGACTTCTGCGGTCGCATTTCCGTAGGTGACAGTCGCGGTAAGCTTTGCGCGGGTGTCCTCCTCGCTGCTTCCTGTGACCTTACCAGTCTCGCTGATGACTGCCGGGTCCGAGCTTGTCCATGCGACATCGGCGCCCATGACGGAGGTCGGGAGTTCCAGATCCTCGCGCGTTGCAGAAGGAATCATCTGGCTGACGGAAACAGCCGCCATATTGGCGAGCATATCCTCATTCTGCATATCGATCATGCTGCCCCAGATGCTTGTATTGTTGCTGCCGATTGCCGAGAAGGTCATGACCGGAAGCTCCTCCGCATTTTCCTTGTGCTGGCGGAAGAAATAGCCCTTGTAAACGACATCATTCATTTCAAATGTAACATAATCAAAGCCCTTGCCGGAATCGCTCTTAGTCCAGGTGCCCTTTGCAGCGCCGGAGACGGTGCCGTCCTCGTTCAGGGTGAGCATCTGCGTATCAAGCATGTTTCCGTTGGTCTTTGTGTCGTGGTCGATGAACTCGTAGGAGCCGACGATCTCGCTGTCCTCATAGTGAGTTGGCTGCTCACCGCGGTATTCATAGACAGCAGTGACCGGCCAGCCCTCTTCGTTGAGGAACTGCTGGTGCACGCGGACCTCATGTGCCTCGAGCTGAGGGTCGACATCGAACCGCTGGTGATAAACGAGATAATGCGAACCATCCTCGTCGATCAGTGCGGAGTTGTGTCCTGCAGCGCGCTTGCCGATCTGGTCATAGAAGCTGTAGTTTCCGATCAGCTTGATTCCGTAGTTGTCATTGCTGTCGCCGCTGTCCGCCGCGTTGCCGCCCTTTGCGTCAAGGTACGGACCGGTTGGGTTCTCTGAGCGGAAGAGGCGCATATTGTAGCCGCCTTCTGCGGTCAGTCCGCCGTAGGTCTCATAGAGATAGTAATAACCGGTCTCTGCGTCATAGCGGATATACGGAGCCTCGCCAGACTGGTGGTTGCCGCCTGCAAGGTGTACGCCAAAGTAGCGGTCCACGAAATTGCCGGAAACCTCGTCTACAGAATCGGTGCCAGGGTAAATCGCCGCGCCGGTCTTCGGGTCAAGCTCCAGCAGGAAGAGACCGCCGGACCAGGAACCATAGGACATATACAGCTTTTCGCCGGAGGCGTCAAAGAAGAGGTTCGGGTCAATTGCGTTCGGCGCATACAGGTTGTTCCAGCTGCCGCCTGCGTCGAACCACTTGTCGCTGATCTCATCAATGCCGCCGTTTGCGCTGCCCTTTTCAACCAGCGATTTCAGATTCAGATAGTCGTTGTCCCAGGTGGTGTCGCGGGAGCTGTTGCCGTCGCGGGTTCCATTTGTGGTGAAACCGGAATAGACGATGGTGTCTACATAGGTGTACGGACCCTCAAATTCTTTTGCTGCGAGGTAGCAGATGCAGGAACGGCGCCAGGTCGAAGAAGTGCAGCAGTAGAGCAGCCAGGCTCCGGTTGTGCCGTCCTCCCACTCATAGTAGGGGTTCCAGATCGCGTCCGGGGCCCAGATCGCGTAGCCGCCGCCAGCGCAGTCGCCGTCATTGTAGCCGGCCCACTGGAAAGGAACGGCGAAGGTCTCCTGCAGTGTCCCGTAGAAGGCGAGATTCTCTGCGTTGGTGTGCGGGTTTTTGTAATCAAAATTTACCTGTTCCCATTTAATCAGGTCATTGGACTTTGCAGAAGCCGTGTGCGAGCCGAGAACATAGTAGGCGCCATCCTCTGCTTTGACAATAGAAGGATCATGCACACAGACATGCACCGGGGAAACTGCCTGGGCATCTGCCGCATCGCCTGCAGGCTCCACTTCCTCCGCGTTCTCGATGACAATGGTGTCTGCTTCTGTACCTGCTTCCATCTCTGTTTCTCCGCCAACTACCACAATGGTCGCCTCCGTTTCTGCCCCATCTCCCTCGAATTCTATGATAGGCGGCGCTGCATCAGCCGGTTCTGTAGCGGTGGGATCTTCCACCTCCGTTGCCGGCTCGATGATATCCTGTGGCGTCTCGGTGGGCGCTTCCTCCGTGAATTCCTCTACAATGAGTTCCTCCTCCTGTGCCTGGCCCGCCAGTCCTGCGGTCAGGGAAAGGCAGAGTGCCCCTGCGAGGATCCGACTGATCCGACGGTTCCGCTGCATTGCTTTGTTCCTCATAGTGAACTCCTTTCACATGGTGGCGCAGAATCCGGGCGGTGACTAGTGTACAAGTGGCTTGGTATAGGTATTTGCGGGTGTTGTACTTTAGGTACAAAAGGCAAAACCAGCCAGAATACCAGCGCCCGGTTCCTGCTGGATTTTAGGAAAACCTAAAATAATATAGATAAATCTATTATAATGGAAGTTTGAGGGAATGGCAAGCAGTATATCAGGAAATTATAAAAATAGAACCTGTAACGGGGATTTGCAGTGAAGTACTGCTCAGTGGCAGCAGTGACCGCCGTCTTCGTGGTGGTGGCCGCCGCAGCCGTGGTCGCCGCAGGTGTGTCCTTCGCCGTGCTCATGGTCGTGGTGATTGCAGTGAACGTCCGGATTGTAGGTGAGCGTGCCTGCAAGAAGCGCGGCTACCGCTTCATCTGCGCTGCCGCTGCAGCCGCCGTAGAGACGGATGCCCATGGAAGCGAGCGCGTTCTGCGCGCCGGCTCCGATACCGCCGCAGATCAGGGTGTCGACGCCGTATGCGGTCAAAAAGCCTGCGAGTGCACCGTGCCCGCTGCCATTGGTATCGACAACCGTGGAGGCGGTGACGGTGCCATCGGTAACTTCATAGATTTTGAATGCTTCTGTGTGTCCGAAATGCTGAAAAATTTCTCCGTTGTCGTAGGTAACTGCGATTTTCATAATGTTAGTTCCTTCCTTTCTTTGTTGTGAGACTGCCATCGGAGTATTTGCCTTGCGGCAGCGTCTGCCGCAGCCGTGTCCGCAGGTGCGCTCATAGCTGTCACAGAGCTGGTAATCGCCGCCGGTGATTCGCAGACATTTTCCATTTACAAGGGCGTCTGCGACCTTGCGCCGGGCATCATTGTAGATGCCCTGGATGGTGGTTCTGCCGACCTGCATCTGCCGGGCACACTCCTCCTGTGTGCTGCCTTCGAGGTCGATGAGCCTAAGCGTCTCGTACTCGTCAATGGTCAGAAGAACCTCCGGGGCAGTATTGGCGCCCTGCGGTAAAAAGCAGGCGTGCTGCGGCAGGCAGCAGATGAAGCGTTTCTTTTGTGGCCGTGCCATGGGCGGACCTCCGTTTCTGAACCGTCGTGCTGACTGAACTGTGGATGTGAACTGCAGCATGATTTTTCATTACTGTTCACGGAAAATGTCAGTTAGTTAAAGCGGACATTTGTAGCCGGGCAGACGCGAAGCGGCTGGCGCTTTGGATCGGTGGCACACGTTTAGCGCTGACCAAAGCGGCAGCGGAGACCTGCGGCCTGCTTGTGGGCGTGAGCAGTAACATATAATACGGTCAGTACACAAGCATACACTAGTTTCTGACATATGTCAATAATGAAATTCTTATAAAGTCGTTGCTATTTTTTGGGTCAATGCTATACTGGAGGATATGGAGGGACAGAACATGAGAATTAAAAATGTGAAAATATTTTTTGAGGACCGCACGTTTCGTGAGGGAGAAATCGTGATTCGGGATGGTGTCTTTGCCGAGGTACGGGAGACGAATGCCTGTGGGACAGCGGGAAAAGAGACGGCACAGAGCCAGCCAGGCTCAGCGGACTGGGATATGGAAACGCAGCGGGAGCTGGACGCAGCAGGAAAATATGCTGACACGCTGCAGACCCTGGACGAGGAGGTCCTGGACGGCGGCGGGTGCTATGCAGTGCCAGGGATGATTGACCTGCATTTTCATGGCTGCAGGGGATATGACGTCTGTGACGGGACGCCGGAGGCGCTCCGAGAAATTGCGCAGTATGAGGCTTCTATTGGAGTGACGGCGATTGCACCGGCGACGATGACGCTTCCGGTACCGGAGCTGGAGCACATTCTGCGGACGGCTGCCGACTGGAAGAAGCAGACAGACGGCTCCGACTGTGCAGACCTGCTCGGTATTAATATGGAAGGACCATTCATCAGCAAGGTGAAAAAGGGTGCACAGGATGAGCGGAATATCATTCCCTGTGATGCGGAGATTTTCCAGAGATTCCAGACGGCTGCGGACGGACTGGTGAAGTTTATCGGGATCGCGCCGGAGGAGCCGGGAGCGCTGGAATTTGTGGAGAAGATGAAGGATGAGAAGGTGAGTGTTGCGCTGGCGCATACGAATTCGGACTATGCGCATGCGAAGGCGGCGTTTGACCTCGGAGCAGATCATGCGGTCCATCTCTACAATGCGATGCCGCCCTTTACGAGCCGGGAACCGGGAGTTGTCGGTGCGGTGGCGGACAGCCCGCATGCGATGGCGGAGCTGATCTGCGATGGTGTGCATATTCATCCGGCGGCAGTCCGTGCGACCTTCCGGATGCTCGGGACGGACCGGATGATTCTGATCAGTGACAGCATGCGTGCTGCCGGGATGCCGGATGGGAGCTATACGCTCGGCGGGCTGGAGGTCGTGGTGAAGGGGAACCGCGCGACGCTTGCCTCGGACGGAGCGCTGGCAGGTTCTGTGACGCCGCTGCCTGACTGTGTCCGGATGGCGGTCCGGCAGATGCAGATTCCTCTTGCGGATGCGATCGCCTGCGCGACAGTCAACCCGGCGAAGAGCCTTGGCGTATATGAGCAGTATGGCTCTATCACTCCGGGCAAGAAGGGGAATGTCGTGCTGCTGGATGCAGATCTGAATCTAAAGGCTGTCATCAAGGACGGGCGGCTCCTGCGGGCAGCTGAAGGATGATGTAAAATTAGTCTCAGTCCGGCCGGAACTGTTATTTCGCTCTCTGGCATCATCCAGCTCATAGCGCCTTGGGGAAGGATTTACTGGGGCATCCATACCAAGACACTATGAGTGAAGGATGTGTCCGGATACGGTAACGGAATGGCAGTGTCACCTGAATTGGAAAGTCCGCAAGGAATTATATTTTTTTCGCAATAATTTGCTTGTGCTTCCCTGCATGATGTAGTAAAATAGACAAATGAACGAAACAGAATACGGTTCTTTCTGTCTATTGTGCCAGATGCCGGGGCAGCAATCTGCAAGCAGAAATGGAGTGTTCGAATGGAGAAGCTTTTATTTGTTTACAATCCGCGTTCCGGAAAGAGCCAGATCAGGAGCAGTCTTTCTCCGATTGTCGAGATTTTCTCGGGACATGGGTACGATGTGACAGTCTATCCGACGAAACGGGAAATGGATGCCTGTGAGACGGTGGAGCGCCGGGCACAGGAGTTTGATCTGATTGTCTGCGGCGGCGGGGACGGGACACTGGACGAGGTGGTTGCCGGGCTGATGCGCAGCGGAGTCAGGCACACGATCGGCTATATCCCGGCTGGCAGCACGAATGACTTTGCGAACAGCGTCGGGATACCAAAGCAGATGGAGCAGGCAGCAAATGTTGTCATGGAAGGGACTCCGTTTGCATGTGATATCGGGAAGTTCAACGAAGACTATTTTGTCTATGTTGCAGCGTTCGGACTGCTCACAGATGTCTCCTATCAGACTCCGCAGGACATGAAAAATGCACTCGGGCATATGGCTTATATCCTGGAGGGCATGAAGCGGATGGGATCGTGGAGGAGCTGCCAGCTGCATATTGAGAGCGAAGAATTTACCGGCGAGGGCAGCTTTGTATTCGGTATGGTGACGAATTCGAATTCTGTTGGAGGGATTAAGGGTCTTCCAGGCAAAAATATCGAGCTGAATGATGGACTGTTTGAAGTGATGCTTGTGCGCACGCCGCAGAATCTGCTGGAATGGCAGGATGCGATTACATCCGTGCTGGTGCATGACGAGAAAAGCAAAATTGTGCTCCGGTTCAAGACAAAACGGCTTCGGATCACCTCAGAGGAGCCTGTGGCGTGGACGCGCGACGGGGAAAACGGAGGAGAGCATACGGAGGTCGAGCTGACGAATCTGAAACAGTGCCTGGAGATTATGACCGAGGGCGAAGCCGAGCCTGCCCTGCACGGGGCGCCGCTGGGCTGAGTTGTGGCCGTGTACAATACGCATCCGGAGCGGCCCGGACGAAAGGAGAAACAGGAGAGTATGTTATACGCAGGTGTGGATCTCGGTACATCGGCAGTCAAGCTGCTTCTGATGGACGAGACAGGAAAAATCAGAAACATTGTCACGAAAGAGTATCCGCTCTATTTCCCGCATCCGGGCTGGTCGGAGCAGAAGCCGGAGGACTGGTATGCACAGACGATGGCGGGTTTGAAAGAACTGCTGGAAGGGAGCGATAAGAGCGAGCTTGCCGGCATCAGCTTCGGCGGCCAGATGCACGGGCTGGTGATTCTGGACGCGGAGGATCAGGTGATCCGTCCGGCGATTCTCTGGAATGACGGCCGTACTTCGGAGGAAACCGATTACCTGAACAATGTCATCGGCAAGGAGACGCTTTCCAAATATACAGCGAATATTGCGTTCACCGGCTTCACAGCGCCGAAGGTACTCTGGGTCAAAAAGAATGAGCCGGAGAATTTTGCGCGGATTGCAAAGATCATGCTTCCGAAGGATTATCTGGCATATAAGCTTTCCGGCGTGCACTGCACGGATGTGTCGGATGCGTCCGGCATGCTGCTCTTTGATGTGAAGAACCGCTGCTGGTCGAAGGAGATGCTGGATATCTGCGGGATCCGCGAGGAGCAGATGGCAAAGATCTATGAGAGCTACGAGGCGGTCGGCACCCTGCTGCCGGAGATTGCGCAGGAACTCGGTGTACCGGAGCGTGTGAAGGTTGTGGCCGGCGCGGGCGATAATGCGGCAGCTGCAGTTGGTACTGGCACGGTCGGAGAGGGCATGTGCAACATTTCTCTCGGAACGAGCGGCACAATTTTTATTTCCTCTGAAAAGTTTGGCGTAGATAAGTTCAACGCGCTGCACGCGTTTGCGCATGCGGACGGACATTATCATCTGATGGGATGCATGCTGAGCGCTGCTTCCTGCAATAAATGGTGGATGGATGAGATCATCGGCACAAAGGATTACGCGGGCGAGCAGGCGCAGATCACGAAGCTTGGAGAGAATCACGTTTACTTTCTTCCGTATCTGATGGGCGAGCGTTCTCCGCACAACAATCCGAATGCGCGCGGCACGTTCATCGGCATGACGATGGATACCACACGCGCAGATATGACGCAGGCAGTTCTGGAGGGCGTGGCATTTGCACTGCGCGATTCCCTTGAGGTGGCGCGTGCGCTTGGCATCCGGATCGAGCGGACGAAAATCTGCGGCGGCGGCGCGAAGAGTCCTCTGTGGAAGAAGATTATAGCAAATGTAATGAATCTCAAGGTTGATGTGATCGAGAGCGAAGAAGGTCCGGGATACGGCGGAGCGATGCTGGCTGCGGTGGCTTGCGGTGAGTTTGCGTCTGTAGAGGACGCGGCGGCGAAGCTTGTGAAGATTGTCGATACAGTGGAGCCGGATCCGGAGCTTGCAGAGAAGTACGAGGCGCGTTATCAGCAGTTCCGGCAGATCTATCCGGCCTGCAAGGAGATTTTTGAGGCGATCCGGTAAAGCTGCACAGAAGCGGTGAACGCAGAGCAGCAACCAGAGCGGTATGTGGAAACGAATGCCTTGCAGCGCACGGGGGAGGCAGACTGCCTGTGGAAATAGCCATGGATCGTAAACTAACATGCCTGCTTCGCAGGCACCACTACACATGAAAGTCGATTGCTCCGTGCTTCGCACTCC
>DKWE01000069.1 GCA_002491565.1 Lachnospiraceae bacterium UBA7160
TTTTATGCATGGCTGAACTGTAATCAAAAAGCGGGCAGAGTGAAAGAATTATTCTGAAAAGGGCTTCCCATTTTGGAATTTCTGTGGTAGAGTGATAGTGAGATTCGAGCAACAATCCTATCTATGAGGTTGGCCGCAAACGGTAATGAGCCGATAGCATATCAAACACTTAGCCCGTTCATGAACTGAAAGCCCAAGAATTGCTTCGCAATACGTTTTATCGCAATTCTGCCCGATAGCTGCAAATCACTTCTATGCGTTGTCCAGAAGTTTTTTGCTCATGCAGATGTGTATCTCTGATTTCCGGAAGGTTCAGACAGGGATGCTGCTGAGAGTGGGCTTTCCCACAAAATGAAATTGTCAAATTCAGGCGAAGTCATCTTGTTCGGATGGAAGGAAATAAACACATCATCATAACATACAAATTTAATTGAGGTGCATATGAGAGAAAAATATGAATCCTGGTCTTTGAGTTCGCTTCGTGAGTACGCAAAATCCAGAGGAATCAAAGGTCTGTCAGCCAAAAAGAAGGATGCGGTGATTGACGCACTGTGCGCAAAGGATGCAGAAGATGCCAGCCAGCCATCCGTTCCGGAAAAGACAGAAAAAGCGGTGGAAGGGAAAACGGAGGTGAAGAGACACCGGGGCCGTCCATCGACGAAGAAGCAGCCGGAGGAGGCCGCGGAGCGTGAAGAATCGCAGTCTGCAGAAAGCGGCAGGAGGGAAGAAATCCGGCAGGGAGCACAAGAACTCAGGTATAGTGCAGAGGTCGCAGAAGTGCGCACAGGCGGGGCAGAGACAACGCGGGCTGCAGAAGTGCGTACCGGCGATGCTGAGGCGTCGCAGGCCGCAGAAATACGCACAGACAGTACAGAGACAGCGAATGCTGCAGAAGCGCGCACAGGCAGCGCTGAGGCAACACAGGCTGCAGAAGCGCGCACAGGCAGTGAAGAGGCAACGCGGGTTGCAGAGCGTACAGGAAGCGCTGTGGTATCGCAGTCACAGAATGCAGCAGCGGGAGACAGCGGGATTACAAATACACAACAGGCTGATGAGAGGCGTGGCGCAGGAATGAAGACACAGCAGGAGGAAGGCCGGATGACGCACCCGGGGACCCGAAAGTCACAGGAAAGGGCATCCGGGAATTCAGGCAATACAAGACAGGATGGCAGTTCAGGTTCTGGGAGACCGGCTGCCAATGCAGGATATGTGAGGAAGGATGGCAGCACCGGGTATGGGAGACAGGCCGGGAGTGCAGGCTATACACGGCAGGACGGCAGCCAGGGGCGTATGAGGCCGGACGGGAATAATGGACGCGTGAAGCCGGATGGAGTCCAGGGACGCGCGAGAATAGAGGGCGCGTACCGGCCGCAGGGACGCAGTGAGCGGATGAATCCGCGCACTGGTGCTCGGCGGGAAAGCAGCGGTCCGATACATTCCCCTTATCGCCGGGAGAATGCGGAGAATGCGGCAGCCGGAAGTCAGTATTCTGCGGCGCGTGCCAATCCGGACTTCTCGAATTCCGGGCAGATGCACCCGGCCGCAGGGGACACGACACCGCAGGGAGGTACGCCATCAGGCTTAGCAGGAAGCAGCCAGGGTTCGCAGACATTTGCACAGCGGCCGGCAGAGCAGCGAATAGTAGGACAGCAGCCATCCATGCAGCAGGCAGTGGAGCGGCGAATGGCAGGACAGCAGCCATCCGTCCAGCAGGCGGCGGGACAGCAGCCGGAACAACAGATGGCAGTGCAGCAGGGACAGCTGCCGCAGTCTGTGAATACGCAGGCTTTCGCGATACCGGAGGGGCAGGGCGCAGATGCGCGCCTGGACAAATTCCCGGGGGATCTCGCACAGCTTGACAGCGGGCAGCAGGTGACGGGGATCCTGGAAGTTATGCAGGATGGCGGTTTCGGCTTTATCCGGAGTGCAAATTATATGCCGGGTGAGAACGATGTCTATGTCTCACCGTCTCAGATTCGCAAATTTGGTCTGAAGACCGGCGATATCATCAGCGGCAATACCCGCGTGAAAACGATGCAGGAAAAGTTCAGTGCACTGCTGTATCTGAAGGCGATCAATGGAATGCAGCCTTCTGAGGCAGCGAAGCGGTACAATTTTGAAGATATGACGCCGATTTTCCCGAGTGAGCGGCTGCGCATGGAGCGTTCGGCGCAGGGAATCGCGATGCGGATTGTGGATCTGTTTTCCCCGATTGGAAAGGGACAGCGCGGCATGATCGTATCGCAGCCGAAGGCCGGAAAGACGACGCTGCTCAAGGATATCGCCCGCTCCATTCTGGAAAATGATCCGACCATGAAGCTGATTATTCTGCTGATTGACGAGCGCCCGGAGGAAGTCACGGACATCAAAGAAGCGATTCACGGGAAAAATGTCGAGGTAATCTATTCTACCTTCGATGAGCTTCCGGAGCATCACAAGCGCGTGTCAGAGATGGTGATTGAGCGGGCAAAGCGTCTGGTGGAGCACCGGGAAAATGTGACGATTCTGCTCGACAGCATCACGCGCCTCGCACGGGCGTATAATCTGACGATTCCGCCAAGCGGCAGAACGCTGTCCGGAGGACTGGATCCGGCTGCTCTGCACATGCCGAAGCGCTTCTTCGGTGCGGCACGGAATATGCGGGAGGGCGGAAGCCTGACGATTCTGGCGACTGCGCTGGTTGACACTGGCAGTAAGATGGACGATGTGGTCTATGAGGAGTTTAAGGGAACGGGAAATATGGAACTGGTGTTGGACCGTAAGCTTTCGGAGCGCCGTGTTTTCCCGGCTCTCGATATTCCGAAATCCGGGACACGGCGGGAGGATCTGCTGCTGGACAAGGAGGAGCAGGAGGCTGTCTATATCATGCGCCGTGCACTCAACGGGATGAAGTCAGAGGATGCGGTGGAAAATATTTTGAATCTGTTTGTCCGCACGCGGACAAACCGGGAGCTGGTACAGGAAGTCCGGAGAAAAAAATACGTGTAATGCTTGCATTTTGTCAGAACTTGTGCTAGAATGCAACTGTTTCGCGGTGATTTATATTTGTAAAACTGCAGGGACTTGCAGGGGTAGCCCGGGATATCTTGCTGTGGCTTCATCAGAGCAGCATTGGCCGGGAATCGGCTGCACCGTCGTGGCGCAGTCAGCAGTTCACAAAAATTTAAGAAGAGGTGAATATCATGAAGGAAGGAATCCATCCGAAGTATTATCAGGCGACAGTTACGTGCAACTGCGGCAACACATTTGTGACTGGCTCTACGAAGAAGGACATTCACGTAGAAGTTTGCTCCAAGTGCCATTCATTCTATACCGGCCAGCAGAAGGCTACGGCAGCACGTGGACGTATCGAGAAGTTCAACAAGAAGTACGGTATCGAGTCGAAATAATGCCAGGAAAGATAAGGTTGAGATTTTTCGGAATCTCAACCTGTTTTTGAATTAAAAGGAACATGATTGGAATGGAGGAGAAAGGGATGAAACCATCTGGGATAGGCGGACAGGCGGTCATCGAAGGAGTCATGATGCGAAACGGCGGCGAATATGCGGTCGCGGTGCGGACCCCGGACGGGCAGATCGTGGTAGATAAACAGAAATGCAGCAGCAATAAGATTCAGAATAAGAAGTTTGCAAAATTGCCGATCATCCGGGGCGTGATCAATTTCTTTGATTCCCTCGTACTGGGAATGAAGTCTCTGATGTATTCTGCATCCCTGTTCGCGGAAGAGACAGAAGAGGAAAAGGCGGAGCGAGAGGGAAAGGCGAGGAAAAAGGCGGCGGAGAAGGCAGAGAAGCTCCGCGCGAAAGGAAAACTGGCTGAGGCAGAGCAGGTGCTTGCGAAGTGTGAGGAAAAGCTGGCAAAAGAAGCCGGGGAGCTGGCGGCGGAGGCAGCAAAGGAAAAGCAGAAAAAGGACGACGATGTGCTGATGACCATGACGGTGATTTTTTCGCTGGTGATCTCTGTGGCTCTTTTTATGATGCTCCCGTATGTTGTTTCCAGGTGGATGCGGACAGTCATCCAGTCGGAAGTGTTGATTGTGATCGCAGAAGGCTTCGTCCGGCTGCTGATTTTCTTTGGCTATCTGTCCCTTGTCTCCAGGATGAAGGACATCCAGCGTACCTTTATGTACCACGGTGCGGAGCATAAGTGTATCAACTGCATCGAGCACGGGCTGGAATTGAATGTGGAAAATGTGCGGATCAGCTCGCGGGAGCACAAGCGCTGCGGGACAAGCTTCCTGTTTATTGTTATGATTATCAGCGTTATTTTTATCATGGTATTCAGTGTGCCGCTGTTCATGGTTATCCATGTCAATACCGCGTTCTGGCGGATTGTGCTGCGCCTCTTGCTTCTGCCGCTGATTGCGGGCGTATCGTATGAATTTATTCGCCTTGCGGGTACCTCGGACAGCAAGGTGGTCAATGTGCTGAGCAAGCCGGGTATGCTGATGCAGCATATGACGACGAAGGAGCCGGACGATTCGATGATCGAGGTCGCGATTGCGTCGGTTGAGGCAGTGTTTGACTGGAAAAGGTTTGAGAATGAGCAGTTTGGGACGCACTATGAGCTGGACAAGCCAGAGCAGGAGGAAGAGAGCCAGGCAGAGCAAGAAACGGACGGAGAGCCGGAGCAGGCATGAGAAATTTTCATACATCTGTGCATGAAATTTCCGAAGGCTGTAAGAAAAATCCAGTACAGAAAATGATTTATGGATGTTTGCTTGTATCTGTGCGTGACAGAACCGCAGAAACAAAGCGGGAAACATGCGTGTGGAGTGGAACATGGAGAAGAAGGAAAAAAAGAATGGATGTCCCACAGTTCGTGAGGCGCTGGCTTCAGGCGAGCAGTATCTGGCCGGGTGCGGAATCACAGATGCGGCTGTGGATGCGTGGCTGCTGCTGGAATATGTGACGGGCATCAGCCGTGCACGTTTCCTTGCGGACCGGGAGCTGCCGATGGAGCAGGAAGCCTGCAAGAGGTATACGGAACTGCTTCGGCAGCGCGGCGGGCACATTCCGCTGCAGCATTTGACCGGGGAGCAGGAATTTATGGGATTTCCGTTTCTTGTGAATTCGCATGTGCTGGTGCCGCGTCAGGATACGGAGACACTCGTTGAGACGGCGCTGAAATGGCTGCGCCCGGGCATGCGGGTGCTGGATCTGTGTACAGGGTCCGGGTGTATCGCAGTCAGTCTGTGGAAGCTATGTCCCGGGATTGCGGTAGATGCGTTGGATGTGTCCGGGGACGCGCTTGCAGTTGCGCGGGAGAATGGACGCCGCATGGGGGCACAGATCGGCTGGATACAGAGTGACTTATACGAAGCGGTTTCGCAGCAGTATGAGATGATTGTTTCGAATCCGCCCTATATTCCGACGGCAGTGATTGCAGGACTTTCGGAGGAGGTGCGGCTGCATGAGCCGTATCAGGCGCTGGACGGAAAAGAGGACGGGCTGTTTTTTTACCGGAGGATCATCGCCGGGGCTGCGGGACATCTGAAGCCGGGCGGACTGCTGCTTTTTGAGATCGGGTATGACCAGGCGGAGGCGGTGTCTGAGCTGCTTAGGGCGGCAGGGTATCGGGACATAGAAGTCGTGCGTGATCTGGCAGGACACGACCGGGTCGTGATTTCCAGGTGCGCGGGCGGGGAGCCATAGCGCAGCGGAAGCACGTTTCAAACAGTATATGGTGAGACGTAGGATTCCGCAGGAGCCTTTAAGAAAGAAAACTGCGGAAGATCCGGTAGAGAGCGAAAAAACCAGGAGGAATCATATGTTTGACAAGTTAGAGGATTTGCTGATACGGTTTGACGAGCTGCTGAATATGCTGAACGATCCGTCTGTGATCGCGGATGCGGGGCGGTTTCAGCGGCTGATGAAGGAGCAGAGCAGCCTGCAGCCGATCGTGGATGCATACAAGGAATATAAAGCATGCAGGCAGACGGTCGAGGACAGTCTTGTGCTGCTTGAGGAAGAGTCCGACGAAGAGATGCGCGAGATGCTCAAGGAGGAGCTTTCCGATGCGCGCAGGCGGATCGAGGAGTTGGAGACGCAGCTGAAGATCCTGCTGCTGCCGAAGGACCCGAATGATGAGAAGAATGTGATTGTCGAGATTCGCGCGGGTGCGGGCGGAGATGAGGCGGCTTTGTTTGCCGCTGAGATTTACCGCATGTACGTGCATTATGCGGAGAGCCAGCGGTGGCGTGTCGAGACGATGGACGCTGAGGAGATTGGCATCGGAGGGATGAAATATGTCAGCTTTATGATTACCGGCCAGGGGGCCTACTCAAAGCTGAAATACGAGTCCGGCGTGCACCGGGTGCAGCGCGTGCCGGAGACGGAGTCCGGCGGGCGGATTCACACCTCGACGATCACGGTAGCGATTATGCCGGAGGCGGAGGAGGTTGACGTGCAGCTTGACTTGAATGACTGCAAATTCGATGTGTTCCGCGCGTCTGGAAATGGCGGCCAGTGTGTCAATACGACCGATTCTGCGGTGCGCCTGACACATATTCCGACCGGAATTGTCATTTCCTGCCAGGATGAGAAGTCCCAGCTGAAAAATAAGGACAAAGCGCTGAAGGTGCTCCGCGCTAAGCTGTATGACCTGGAGATGCAAAAGGCGCATGACGCAGAGGCGGAGGCGAGAAGAAGCCAGGTCGGCACCGGAGACCGCTCGGAGAAAATCCGCACCTACAATTTCCCGCAGGGCCGAGTGACGGATCACCGGATTAATCTGACCTTGTACAAGCTGGACAAGGTGCTTGACGGAGATCTGCAGGAGATCATTGACAGCTGTATCGCGGCGGACCAGGCAGCCAAGCTTGTGAAGATGAACCAGAGTGCGTAAGCAGGAGGGATTTTGCGATGTTTGGGAGAAAGAAAGCTGAGACGCGCACGTATGACCGGGAGCATCAGAAGCCGGTCATACGCGCTTCGATCTGCAACGGGGAACAGGTCGCCGGCTTCCGGGATCTGCAGACCGGGAGATTCGAAGAAGTGATGGCGCTTCACAGTGAGGCGGACCGGAAGGAGTTTCTGCGGCTGTATCAGCTGGAGGAATCAGAGGTCCATAAGGAATATTGAGAACATCAGAAAGGAGTGTGCGGTATGGGGCTGTATTTGAACAGAGGAAACGCCGGCTTTGCGGCGGCAGTAAATGGAATCTATGTAGATAAAACGGATTTGATTTCTTTTATTAACAGCACTCTGGATACGAAAGAGAAGCTGACCTGTGTGAGCAGGCCGCGTCGTTTTGGAAAATCATTTGCAGCCCAGATGCTGTGTGCGTACTACGATAAGAGCTGTGATTCTTCGAAATTGTTTGCCGGGCTATCTGTTTCCAGAGACCCTTCTTTTGAAAAATACAGGAATCAGTATCCTGTAATTTATCTGGATATTAGTCTTTTTATATCAAGAGCTGCCCAGAGGAAAGCGGTTGTGCGCAATATCAGCACAGAAGTGATGGAGGAGCTTAAAAAGGCTTTCCCAACCGTTTCTAAGGGAGAGGATCTCGCAGAGACGCTGGCGCATATTGCGGGAGAGACCGGAGAAAAATTCATCATGATTATTGATGAATGGGATGCATTGTTCCGTGAGGCGAAGGATGATGCAGGCCTCCAGAAGGAATATATTGATTTATTGAGGAGTTTGTTCAAGGGCAGCTGGACAGATGATATTTTTGCCGCCGCTTACATGACGGGGATTCTTCCGATTAAGAAATACGGTACGCAGTCCGCTGTGTCTGATTTCCAGGAGTATACTATGACGCAGCCGGAGCCATTGGAAAGATTTGTGGGATTTACGGAAGGAGAGGTTCGGGAGCTTTGTGCCGGATCGGGTCTTGCATTCGAGGAGGTACAGAGGTGGTATGATGGATATGTGCTCGGAACCAATACTCATATTTACAGCCCCAAATCGGTGATCGATGCAATAAAGCGCAAAAGGATCGGGAATTACTGGACACGTTCGGAAACGTATGAATCGCTGAAATTTTATATTGAGATGAATGAGGATGGCCTGAAGGAAGCGGTCATCCAGATGCTGGGCGGAGCGCATATAAGAAATGATGTTTCTACTTTCCAGAATGACATGAACTCAATTCAAAGCAAGGATGACGTTCTTACTCTGCTGGTTCATCTCGGTTATCTGGCTTATGATATTGACAGGAAATCCGTGTATATTCCAAATGAGGAGGTGCGGGAGGAATTTGTCCGTGCTGTGACTACAGGAAAGCACAAAGAGCTTGCCAGGCTCATCCAAACTTCTGACCGTTTGCTGGAAGCAACCCTGAATATGGATGAGGAGGCTGTGGCAGCTGCAATCGAAGAAGCACATACAGCGGGTACCGCGCCGACTTTTTATAACAATGAGCAGGCGCTACGGAGTGTGATTCGATTTGCGTATCTCTGCTGTATAGATGAATTTTTCAGAATTGATGAGTTACCGTCTGGCCACGGATATGCAGATGTCGTGTTTTTTCCGAAGAAGGCATCTGCAATGCCGTTGCTGCTGATTGAGTTAAAATGGAATAAGACAGAAAAGGGTGCGATCAGGCAAATCAAGAACAAGGATTATCCGCAGGTCCTGCGAGATTACGGCGGAGAGATCCTTCTGGTCGGAATTAATTACGATGCAAAGAACAAGAAGCATACTTGCACGATCGAAGAGTGCAGCAAGTGAAATCAGCCGACGCGGTGCATGATGACGGCTTCCCGGTCTGTGAAGGGACCCATTTCGTAGTAATCCTTTCCAAGCCGGTTCAGACGGTCGCGGTGGACCGAGCGGTTCGCGCGTTTAGGCATGTCATGGAGAAAGCGGATCTCATCGGTCTGGTACTCCTCGTCCAGATTGGGATCATCCTCTTCCTCATAGTAGGGATCAAACAGCAGCACGCGGTCCCCGTCCAGACCAGTCAGAAGGATATAGTGGGCACATTCCAGGTATACGCGCAGCAGAACTGCGCCGCCAGCTGCAAGTGCGGTGCAGATCGGGCTTCCGGGCTCGATAGAGACTGCTTCACCGGAAAGATATTCGCAGTGGATCGGGAAATGCCGCGTGTCGGCGAAATGATTCAGCCAGTTGGCCACATAGTGGACAGCGGCAGCAGAGGTGCCGCGTTTGCACAGCTCGCCGTGTTCGTTGTACGTGTCCATGCAGTAGAGCATGATAAATTTGACAATATCGGGATAAATCTCTTCGCGTTCAAAGAGAAAGCGGATGCCGTTCAAAAGAGAAACGGGTCCGCAGTCATATTCACTCGTCTGGTAATTTAGTAAATTTTTCATCGGGCTGTCACTCCTGTCAAAGTGATTTGACTATAGCGCAGACCGTTTCATTTGTCAAGAAGTGGCATAAAATCCAATAATTTTATCAAAAGTGAAAAATGTATTTGACGAAAGAACTGTGGTATACTAAAATATGTTGAATCATAGCGTTGCGTTTCACAGCTCTGTGACAGAGTGACGGACTCGTCGTGCTTGCACATAAGAGGCTGCCAGTCTGCCACGAGGAAGCTGCGAAGCAGCGGCCTCACACACAGCCACAGACATAAGCGGTCGAAGGCAGCGGCAGACGCGAAACGGCTGGTCTGTGGCCGTGGGTGGAGGCTGGCTGTGATTTCCTATGGCAACCCGCAGTCAATCAACAGAAAAGGAGATGTATACAAGCCTGTGCAGACCATGCGGCAGAGGAGCCGCAAAGCGGCTGCCAACAGGGGCGTAAAAAGGAGGATCTTGAGATGAAAAACTGGATGCGTAGAGCAGTCGGCCTTGCGGCAGCGGCTGTCATGACGGTATCCGCGGCCGGCCTTGGGGTAGCTGCGGAGGAGGGCGCCAACATTGTGAATGTCGGAGTGACGGATTCACTCGGCAGTGCGAACCCGCTGGTAATGGACCAGACGGAGATCAACAAACACGCGGCGGGGCTGCAGTTCCTTCCGCTGGTGGAGCTGGATTCCCAGCTGAATTTTGAGGGAATGCTGGCAGACTCTGTGACAACAGAGGACAACCAGAATTTTGTGGTGCATATTGACGATGCGGCAGTGTGGTCGGACGGCACACCGGTGACAGCAGCAGATCTGGAATTTACCATGCTGCGCCTTACGAGTCCGGTGCTTGGAAACGGGACACTGATGCTCTACGCATTTGAAGGAGTCGGGGATGATGGCTTTGTGGAAGAGGGCGCCACGTCCATCGACGGAATTCAGATCCTGGATGATAAAACGGTGCAGTTTACATCAAAGTATCCGATGGCGTTGACTACATTTGAAAATACGTATGGAAGATATCTGCATGTGCTGCCGAAACATGTGCTGGAAGGCTACAGTGACGCAGAGCTGCAGACACTGGACTGGTTCAATCACCCGGATGTGGTCAGCGGTCCGTACATGCTGACAGATTACGATCCGAATCATTACCTTTCCTTTACGGCGAATGAGGCATACTGGAAGGGTGCACCGAAAATTGAAAAGCTGAATATCAAAATCGTGGAGGGCAGCCAGATTTATGCCGGGCTGCAGTCCGGGGAAATCGATATCACACATCATACGATGACCGCAATCCCGCAGGAGGATTACGAGAGCATTGAGGCGCTGGAAAATGTAGAGGCTGTGTACGGTCTTCCGATTACGAATCAGTCTGTGTTCATTCAGACGGCAAATGTGCCGGATGCGCGGGTGCGCCAGGCGCTTCTGTGTGCGATCGACCGGAATCAACTGGTACAGCAGCTGCTGAAGGGACACGGTGAGGTGGTGGATGGATTTCTTTCGTCCGCGAGCCCGTTTTACGATGAAGAGATCGCGCCGGTGACATACGATCCGGAGCGTGCGAAGGAATTGCTGGCGGAGGCAGGCTGGGACGGTTCTCAGACGCTGCGGTTCTATGTAAATTCCGGCGACAGCACGTTTGTCAACGGTGCGCAGGTGCTTGTGGCACAGTGGGCTGCAGTCGGCATCCCGGTCGAAATCACGACAGTGGATCTGGCGATGCTGATGACCGTGGCAGGTACGACGGATTATGACATCATGGCAGTGCAGTACACGTATGCTCCAGTTGACCCGTATCCGGATGTAGACTGGCTGCTGAACGGCGAGGGCAGCTGGACTGGATACACAGATGCGTCGATTAAGGAGGCGCTTGCGGGCACGCAGCAGACGAGCGACATAGAGGAAATCAAGGGCCTGTACTCTGTCGTGGATAAGAAGGTACAAGAAGATGTGCCGATGTTCTCCGCATATATTATCAGCCCGCAGGGTGCGGTCAGCAACCGGCTGTCCGGCGCGACACCGAGTGCCTATGGGTTCTTCAACCATGTGCAGGACTGGACAATCGAATAGCTGGCGTGGAGCGTAGTGTAGAATAGAAAGGAAATAAAATGTCTCATTTGCTTGAGGTAAGCGGTCTTACGACCGCTTTTACCGGAGATGCCGGCAGCAGCCTCAGCGTGGACCACGTCAGCTTTTGCGTGGACGCGGGGGAAGTGGTGTGCATTGTCGGAGAATCCGGATGTGGAAAGAGCGTTACCTCATTATCGATTATGGGGCTTTTAGGGAGGGGCGGAGCTGTCACGGACGGCTCTGTCCTCTTTGACAGTAAGGATCTGCTTACCATGCCGGAAAAGGAGCTGGACCGTGTGCGCGGCAACCAGCTCGCGATGATTTTTCAGGATCCGCTGACCTCGCTGAATCCGGCTTTTACCGTGGGCAATCAGATTGTTGAGAGCATCCGGGTCCACATCCAGCTCGGAAAGAAGGAGGCGCGTGCACGGGCTGAATCGCTGCTGGCGCGCGTTGGGATGCCGGATCCGCATGCGGCAATGAAAAAGTATCCCCATACCCTTTCCGGGGGAATGCGGCAGCGGGTGATGATCGCGATGGCGCTTGCCTGCGAGCCGCGGCTGCTGATCGCGGACGAGCCGACGACCGCACTGGACGTCACAATCCAGGCACAGATCATGCATCTGCTGAAGGAGCTGCAGCGCGAGTCGGGAATGGCGATGATTCTGATTACGCATGATATCGGTGTGGTCGCGAACATGGCTGACCGGGTTCTTGTGATGTATGCGGGGCAGATCATTGAGCGGGCGCCGGCGGAAGCGCTGTTTGCATCGCCCGCACATCCGTATACGCAGGCACTGCTCGATACGGTTCCGACGATTCGGGATGACGCGGACCGCCAGCTTGTGTCGATCCCCGGGATGGTTCCGGAGCATTACGGAGAGCTGCGCGGCTGCCGGTTCGCAGACCGGTGCGCGTATGCACGCGAGTGCTGCAGGGAGCCTCAGGAGGAGTATGTGTTTGGCCCGGATCACATGGCGCGGTGTGTCGTGATGTGGGAGCGGGCGAAAGAATCGCAGACTGGGGAAAACCGGAAAGGAGTACTGCCATGAGGGAAGATCTGATCCGGGTCGAGCATTTGAAGTTATATTATCCGGTGAAGGGCGGCATCATCACCCACACCGTTCGGAATATCCATGCGGTGGATGATGTCTCCTTTTCCATCCGCGAGGGAGAAACACTCGGCCTCGTCGGGGAGTCCGGCTGTGGGAAATCCACGATCGGAAGAGCCCTGGTCGGGCTGGAGACTCCGACAGCGGGGAAAATCTATTATCAGGGACGGGACTTGTCTGCGCTGAGTCAAAAGGAAATGCGGGAAATCCGCACGCAGCTGCAGATGGTATTTCAGGATCCCTATTCGTCGCTGAACCCGAGAAAGCATATTTATGAGATCCTGGCACAGCCGATGCTGTACCATCACTGCACGACAAAGGAGCATGTGATGCGCGACGTGGAAAAGCTGCTGGAGCTGGTAGGTCTGCCGCGCCAGGTGCTCGGGCGGTATCCGCACGAGTTTTCCGGCGGGCAGCGGCAGCGCATCGGTATTGCGAAAGCACTGTCTTTAAATCCGCGTTTTATCGTCTGTGATGAGCCGGTCAGCGCGCTGGACGTGTCGATCCAGGCACAGATCCTCAATCTGCTCAAACGGCTGCAGAAGGAGCTGCATCTGACACTTTTGTTTGTCGGACACGGGCTTGGGGCGGTTAATTATGTGAGCGACCGGATTGCGGTCATGTATCTTGGAAAAATTGTGGAGCTGGGCGAAGCGCGAGAAATCTTCCGCCATCCGGCCCACCCATACACGCAGGCGCTGCTGCGTGCGGTCCCGGTGCCGGATCCTGCAGAGAAGAACGTAAGCAAGCAGTTTCTCGCAGGTGAGGTCGGGGATGGGTCCCGGCCGCCCGCAGGCTGCCGGTTCCATCCCCGCTGTCCATATGCGAGGGAAGTCTGTCAGACGCAGGAGCCCGCACTGGAGCAGCTTGCGTGTGAGACAGAACATTCCAGTGCTTGTCTGTTTGCGCGTGAAGTTTGCCAGATGCAGGAGCCTGCGAGGGAACTTCTTTTGGGGGAAGCCGGGTATCCTGGCGTCAGCCCGCATGCCGCGAAGAGCGGTGCAGGGAAGGGGGATGCCCATGTATAAGTATGTTCTCAAGCGGATTTTAATTGCGCTACCCGTCCTTGTCGGGATCACAGTCATTGATTATGTGATCATGTGTATGGCGGGAAGTCCCCTCGAAATGATGCAGGGGCCGCGGATCACAGAGGCGGCGATCGAGGCAAAGGAGGCGGCGCTCGGGCTGGATCAGCCGGTTTACATTCAGTATTTTACCTGGCTTGGGGAGCTGCTGCATGGAAATCTCGGGTATTCGATCAAATCCTATCAGCCGGTCAGCGCGATGATCGCAAGCCATCTTGGGCCGACGCTGCTGCTGATGGGGGTGTCGCTGCTGGTCAGCCTGCTGCTGGCGGTTCCGGCGGGGATTTACAGTGCGGTGCACCAGTATACAAAGGGGGACTACGCAGTTGTGACAGCCTCTTTTCTGGGGAGCAGCGTGCCGGGATTCTTCTTGTCCCTGCTGTTGATCTATGTGTTTACCGTGAAGCTTGGCTGGCTGCCGTCGGGCGGCATGACAACGCTCGGGGCAGAGGGCAGCGCGCTGGATACCGCACAGCATATGGTGATGCCGGTGATGGTGCTCGCGTTTTCTATGGCGGGGAGCAATATCCGCTATATCCGGAGCGCCGTGCTGGAAATTTTACAGCAGGATTATCTGCGGACCGCACGCGCGAAGGGCATCGGGCGGTTCCGCGTGATCAATAAGCATGCGCTGCGCAATGCGCTCGTGCCGATCGTGACCGTGGTCGGGATGCAGATTCCGATGCTGTTCGGCGGGGCTGTCATTATCGAGCAGGTGTTTTCCTGGCCGGGGCTTGGGCTGATGACGATGAGCGCGATTACAAGCCGCGACTATCCGGTGATTATGGGAGTCTGTCTGCTCTCTGCAATTGTAGTGCTCGCCGCAAATCTGGTGACTGATATTTTATATGCGCTTGTGGATCCGACGATTCGTCTGGATGCGTGACAGGAGGATGGCTATGGCAAAAGAAAAAACGAAGGATCTCGCCAGTGAGAGCTATCTTCAGACAGTCTTCCGGCGGTTCCGGAGACACAGGCTGGCGATGATCAGTCTTGTAGTACTGATTGTGCTGGTTGCTGCCGCGCTGCTTGCGCCATGGATCGCTCCGTATGACCCAGATGCGATTGTCGGTGATTTTGGCGGAGCGCCGAACTGGCAGCACTGGCTGGGGACGGACCAGATCGGAAGGGATGTCCTGAGCCGTCTGCTGTATGCGACCCGGATTTCTCTGCTGGTCGGTGTGATGGCGACGCTGATTTCGACGGTGATCGGTGTGGTACTTGGCCTGGTTGCCGGGTATTTCGGCGGGATCGCGGATATGGTAATCATGCGGTTTACGGATATGGTGATGTCATTCCCTTATATCCTTCTGGTTCTCGTGGCGGCTGCGATATTTCGCCCCGGGCTGTGGAATATAATATGGATTCTCGGTTTCGTGGACTGGCCGGGAATTGCACGGCTCGTGCGGGGCAATGTGCTGAGCCTGCGCGAGACGAATTTTGTGAAGGGCAGCATTGTAGCGGGAATGCCGCTGCGCCACATTCTGTTTTCTGAGATTCTGCCCAATACCGTTGCGCCGATTCTCGTCTATGCGACCTCGGTGCTGGCGCTCTCCATGCTTGATGAGGCAGCCCTGAGCTTTCTCGGACAAGGCGTGCAGCCGCCGGCCGCGAGTCTTGGCAACATGCTGAACGGCGCGCAGTCACTCACGATCCTGACGAAGCAGCCGTGGCTCTGGATTCCGGCCGGGCTGCTGATCGTCATCTTGGTGATGGCTATCAATTTTGTCGGGGATGCTCTGCGCGACGCGCTCGATCCGAACAGCCGGTAAAATCAGCTAAGAAGGACCAGAGCCGGACAAACAGAGGGAACTGCAGAGGAAAACGAACTGGAAAGCCTGGCGGTGCAGGCACAGAGAGAAAGAAATTTGAGGCAGGCAGCTAGGAACAGGCGGAAGAACAGACAGAGGCAGGAACGCTGGAACAAGAAGCAGTGCAAAAAGCTGGCAGGTGGAAGCGGAAGGCAGAAGCAAGAAGCAGTGCAGATGTCTGGCAGGAGGAAACGGAAAACAGAAACAGGGTCAAACGGCGGCTGTGACACGTAGAATAGAAAAAGGGGGTTTATCTATGGCGGTGCAGAATTATTCTGGTGAGGTTGGATTGCAGTATCATATTCATCTGCGGCCAGGCGAGGTCGGGCGCTATGTGATCCTGCCCGGGGATCCAAAGCGCAGCGAGAAGATTGCGGCGTATTTTGAGGATGCGCAGCTGCGGGCGGACAACCGGGAGTTTGTCACATACACAGGCTATCTGGACGGAGAAAAAGTGAGCGTGACATCGACCGGGATCGGAGGTCCATCGGCTTCCATTGCAATGGAGGAGCTGGTAAAATGTGGCGCGGATACGTTTATCCGGACCGGCACCTGCGGAGGGATCGACCTGAAGGTAAAAGGCGGAGACATTGTGATTGCGACCGGTGCAATTCGTATGGAAGGAACAAGCCGGGAGTATGCGCCGATTGAATTTCCGGCGGTAGCGGACCTCGAGGTTGCGAATGCGCTGGCCGCTGCTGCGCAGGAGCTTGGCTATACGTACCATACAGGTGTGGTGCAGAGCAAGGATTCCTTTTACGGGCAGCACGAGCCGGAGTGCATGCCGGTGAGCTATGAGCTGCTCAACAAGTGGGAGGCATGGAAGCGGCTTGGATGCAAGGCTTCCGAGATGGAGTCGGCAGCACTCTTCATTGTCGCAAGCCACCTTGGCGTGCGCTGCGGCGCGGATTTCCTTGTGGTCGGCAATCAGGAGCGGATGGCGGCGGGGCTGGACAATCCGATCATACATGATACGGATGCCTCAGTCCGGGTAGCGGTAGCGGCGCTGCGGAGGCTGATTCGCGCAGATCGGGAGAGAAAGGCAGCGGAGGCTGAATCGAGCAGACTGTGAGAAGGACTGTGCGGTCGGAAGCGCGCAGATCGGGAGAGAAAGGCGGCGGAGGCTGAATCGAGCGGACTGTGAGAAGGACTGTGTGGTCGGAAGCGCGCAGATCGGGAGAGAAAGGCAGCGGAGGCTGATTCGAGCGGACTGTGAGAAGGACTGTGCGGTCGGAAGCGCGCAGATCGGGAGAGAAAGACGTGCGGGTCGTCTGGAGATCTGCGCGGCGGGAAATAGATCAATAAGAAGGGAAGGCCGAAAATGAAGAAATATAAACGTATTTTTATTATAGTCATGGATTCCTTAGGAATTGGTGCGATGCCGGATGCGGCCGATTATGGAGATGCCGGGACCGATACACTCGGACACATTTCCGCGCGGATGGAGACGCTTGCCATGCCAAATCTTCAGAAACTCGGCATGGCGAATCTGCATCCGCTGAAGCAGGTCGCTTCGGTGGAAAAGCCGCTTGGCTACCATATGACCTTAAAGGAAGCAAGTACCGGAAAAGACACAATGACCGGACATTGGGAGATGATGGGGCTGCACATTACGACTCCATTCCAGACCTTTACCGAGCATGGGTTTCCGCCGGAGCTGATCCGCGAGCTGGAGGAGCGCACCGGCCACAAGGTCATTGGAAATAAGAGTGCGAGCGGCACAGAGATTATTGAGGAGCTTGCGGAAGAAGAAATTGCAACCGGACATATGATCGTCTACACTTCTGCAGATTCTGTGCTGCAGATCTGCGGCAACGAGGAGACCTTTGATCTGAGGGAGCTCTATCGCTGCTGTGAGATTGCCCGCGAGCTGACGATGCGGGATGAGTGGAAGGTCGGACGTGTGATTGCGCGTCCCTATGTGGGAAAGAAAAAGGGTGAATTTAAGCGGACCAGCAACCGCCATGACTATGCGCTGAAGCCGTATGGAAGGACTGCTCTGAACGCATTGAAGGATGCGGGGTACTCTGTCATCTCTGTCGGGAAGATTTTTGATATTTTTGACGGCGAGGGCCTGACGGAATCGAATAAATCAAAGAGCTCCGTGCATGGGATGGAGCAGACCATTGAAATCGCGAAGCGTGATTTCACAGGGCTTTGCTTTACCAACCTCGTAGATTTTGATGCACTGTGGGGACATCGCCGCAATGTGGAGGGGTATGCGCAGGAAATCGAGAAATTTGATGGAAAGCTCGGAGAATTTCTGCCGCTTCTCGGTGAGGATGACCTGCTGCTCATCACGGCCGATCACGGGAATGACCCGACACATACCGGGACGGACCACACGCGGGAGATGGTGCCGCTCCTTGCCTATTCTCCGTCCATGACAGGCTGCGGCTCACTTGGTGAGGCAGATACCTTTGCGGTGATCGGCGCTACCGTGGCAGACAATTTCGAGATACCGATGCCCGACGGTACAATCGGGACCTCGCTGCTGGACCGGCTTGACTAAACTGTAACGATTTCGAATATCCATATAGTTTTTTCGCTTTTTAGTGGCTTTACAGTATTGAAGTAAAGTGGTAGAATACCAGATATGCTGCTGTTTGTGGTCTGGTTGTGTGGGGGCTGCTGCAAATGGCAGTAAAATCATGCGTTTCATTAACAGGAGAGGGTATGACGATGAGTAAGAAGATTCATACAGAGGCAGTAGACGAATTATTTGAGGCAATCCTGTGTCTGAAGAATAAAGAGGAATGCTACCTTTTTTTCGAGGACGTATGCACGGTGAATGAGCTTCTTTCCCTGTCGCAGCGCTTTGAGGTGGCGCATATGCTGAAGGAAAAAAAGACGTATCTGGAAATTGCAGAAAAGACAGGTGCCTCCACAGCGACGATCAGCCGCGTGAACCGGTCACTGAATTACGGGAACGACGGCTATGAGATGGTATTTGGGCGGATGAGAGAAAAAGCAGGCCAGCCGTGCGAGGAAGCTATGGCAGAAGACTCGCTCAGCTGACCGGGGTACCTGAAAAAGACAGAAAATCGTTAGATAATTGCAAAGCGAGCGCCGCAAAGCTGCCGGAAGCTGCAATAGGGGACAGACCTGACCAGGGCTGGTATCCGTGTCTGCAGGTTTCAGGCAATCTGCGGCGCTTCTGTTTGTGTGTCCTGGAAAGGCGCGTTTGCGTAAATGGGATTGATTTGTGCAATTTGTATAAGTTTCTGCTGCTAAATTTATAGATATAGTAAAAAATAAAAGAGAGGATTGACAAATTCTGTCGCATCATGTATGCTCAAGTTACAACTTGTAGGACAACCAACATTCGACAAATTTTGGAATGTGGCGAGTCATCGACAGGCGCAGTGCCTGAGAAAGAGAGGGTATTATGAGAGCAAAAAAGGCTGCGGCAGTAGTATTGGCAGGCGTGATGAGTTGTACAGCGATCTCCGGAGGGATCAGCGTTTCCGCAGAGGAGGCATTTGGGGAGAAAGACCCGGCATCCTATGAGGCCGACCTGACCATGATGGTTCACACAACAGATCAGCCCAATTTTATGATCGAGAAATTTAATGAGGTGTACCCGAACATTCACATCGAGCTGGTGGTAGTGCCTGCAGGAGAGCAGCAGGAGAAAATCATGAATATGGTAGCAGCGGGCGATGATGTGCCGGATCTGTTTACCAGCCGGACGCAGTTTGTGAAGGCGATCGTGAATTCGGACCAGTACTATGCAGATTTGAATTCGGAGCCCTACAATGCAACAGACTGGACCAGCGCCATTGAGCCGTATGTGGTAGGGGTAGGAACCGACACGACGGGAGCGCTGAGAGCGCTTTCCTGGCAGTGTCCGGTCGGCGGCATTTACTATCGGAGGAGTCTGGCGAAGGAGTATTTTGGCACGGATGATCCGGCTGCGATGAGTGAAAAGTTTGCATCCTTTGACAGCATCCTGGAGACGGCGCGTGAGCTCAGGGAAAAATCAGGCGGCGAGGTGAAGTTTGACGGGGATGCGCTGACGGGACTGATGTATCTCGGCATCACGAACGCGGGCGGTTATATGAAGGGAAATGTGCTGAATACCGGGGACGAGGTGCGGGAACTGTTTGAAGTTGCAAAAACCATGTATGATGAGGATCTGACCGGGAAATTCTACAATGACGGGCAGTCTTCCGTAGCGGCAAAGGGCGAAGGAAAGATTTTTGCAGATGAGAAGCCGACCTGGGGGCTGACAAATGATATTTTAATCAATCTGCCGGAACAGGCAGGGGACTGGGGACTTGCTTCCGGACCGTATCCGTATACAGCGGGAGGCACCTGGATCGGCATTTCACAGACGACAGAGCATCCGGAGGAGGCATATCTCTTCCTGAAATTTATCCTGACGAACGAGGAGTTTGTCTATGACTATGCGGTGAATTTCGGCGACTATGTGTCTAATATGAATGTACAGCAGAAGGTTGCGTCACTTCCGGCAGAAGAGGCGGAGAAACTGAACATTTTTACCTTCCTCGGCGGGCAGAATGCATACGAATACTGGAACGGCGAGCTGGCAAAGGGAGTGAATCCGGAGGCGTTTTCTCCATACGACGAGTTTTTCGGAAAGTATCTGCTGGCGGCAATGGAAGCCTATGCGGTAGGAAATCTCAGCCTGGACGAGGCGATTGCGCAGTATCAGTCTGAGTGCCAGAACTATGCGCCGTCGATTGAGCTGGAGTAACATGCCTGGAATTACCGGCGGCGGATTTATGGCGGCCGCCGCCGGCCGGGAAGAAGCGGGCAGACAGGCTGCATAGCTGTCAGGAGAGTGCGACGGGACGTGCCGCAAATTGCATGGAAGGGGTGAGAAGGTGTCGGGCGTGACGAGAAAAAAGGTGAACTTTGGCATTTTGTTTGTGACGCCGTTTCTGCTCGGCTTGCTGGTATTCCGGCTGCTTCCGTTTCTGTATACGTTCGTTATCAGCTTTACGAACTGGAATCTGATGATGGGAGAAAAGTCATTTACCGGGCTGGATAATTACAAACGGCTGCTTTCAGACAAAAATTTCTACATTGCACTTCGAAATACGGTGAAAATCTGGGCGATGAATATCGTTCCAAGACTTGGGATCGCCCTGCTGTGCGCCGTATTGTTTGCGCAGTGCCGTCTGCGGGGAAAGTCTTTTTTCAAGATGGTATTCTATTTTCCCAATCTGGTCAACTCTGCGACCGTTGCAGTGCTCGCCGCAATGATCATGGGATGGCAGAGCGGCGTTGTGAACCGGTTTCTGATGCAGATCGGCATCCTGGAAGAACCAGTCTACTGGCTCGGACAGGCATCCTCGGCACAGGGAATTGTGGCGTTCGTGACGTGGTGGATGTGGTTTGGATACTCCGCGATTATGTTTACGACAGGGATTCTGAATGTGCCGGCTTCTTATATTGAGGCGGCGATCGTAGATGGGGCAAATGCCTGGCAGAGATTCTGGCGCATTACATTTCCGCTGATTCGTCCGACGATTGCGTATGTCTTTCTGACGACATTGATTGGAGGGCTGCAGAATTTTGAGATCCCGAGGGTGATTACGGACGGATTGGGAGCCCCGGATAAGTCGTTATTGACGATGGTGATGCAGATGCATACGATTGCGTTTAAATCTATGCAGTATGGATATGGTTCCGCGTTTGCGATGGGAATTTTTGTAGTCACTGCCGTCTTTGCGGCATTTTCCTACCGCATGATCAATAAAAAAGAGGAATGAGGTGCAGGCGATGAAAAGAAAGATGGTGCGAGTGCTGCTGTATAGTTTCCTGATTCTTCTGGCTGTCATCTGTCTGCTTCCCTTTTTGATCATGCTGGTAAGCGCCACACAGTCCAATGCTGATTTATCGCGGGGGTTTACGCTGCTGCCGGGAACCTGGGCAGCAAAAAATTATCAGACGCTGACAGAGAGAATCCCGTTTTGGACCTATGTGAAAAACAGCCTGCTCTCTACGATCCCGAACGTGATACTGACTGCATATTTTGGAACGATGGCGGCGTTCGGTTTTGAAAAATATCAGTTTCGGGGAAAAAAGGCATTGTACACTGTGACAATGCTGATGATGGTGATCCCTGCGCAGATATCCCTGATCGGCCTGTACCGGATCTTTGCGTCCATGAAACTGCTGAATACGCTTTGGACGCTGATTCTTCCGGGGATCAGCAATGTCCTGACCGTTTACTGGATGCGCGGAAATATCTATCAGGTCATTGATAATTCTTTGCTGGAGGCAGCGCGGATCGATGGATGCAGTGATATGCAGATGTTTCACCGGGTCGTCCTCTCGCTATGCAAAACCGGAGTGATGACAATTTCAATTATGAATTTCGTAGCGGTGTGGAATGATTATATTAACGCAGTGACTTACATTACATCAAATAAGAAGTCAACTTTATCAGTAGGTATTGCAATGCTGAATAATTTTGATAATATAGATTTAGGTGCAGTCTATATGGGCGTTGCATTATCAACTTTCGTGATTCTTGCCTTCTATCTTGTTTTTAACTCGCAAATTCTTGGCGGCGTGACGGAGGGAAGCGTGAAGGGATAAGCTTATTCGCCATAGCTGTGAAAAATAGGAAAGAGGTACGGAAGATGATTCAGGCGGTGCAGAAGGTAGGAATTTCAGATACGGTATATGAACAGATGCTTGCGATGATTGCCAGCGGGGGCTGGCCGGAGGGGACAAAGATTCCATCGGAGAATGAGCTGAAGGATCAGTTTCAGGTCAGCCGGAATACGGTGCGGCAGGCAGTACAGAAGATGAACGCACTTGGAATTCTGGAGACACGGCAGGGGGCTGGGACCTTTGTCAAGAAGATTGACACAGGCTTTTATCTGAATATACTGATTCCCACAGCCTTTCTGGGGAACGAGAGCTGTATCGACATACTGGAATTTGAAAAGAGTATTCAGGTGGAGAGTGCAAAGCTGGCGGCAAAACGTGCGACCAGAGAGGAAATAGAAGGGCTGCGTCACTACATAGAGCAGATGAAGCTGGAGCAGGAGCCGGATGCCTTCTTCGAGCAGGACATTGAGTACCATATTTATTTATCAAAAATTACGCACAATGTAATGTTTTACAAGTCTATGACATTGATCAAGGATATGCTGAAAGAGAATCTCAGGGAGGTAGTCGTCCGGTACGGCACCAGAGAGAGTGTCAGCGCGCATGCGCAGATTTATCAGCACCTGTGTGACGGGGACGGGACAAACGCGGCGCGTTTGATGGATGAACACATGCAGGTGGTCCTGGACCGCCTCTCGCATATCACACAAAAGGCCTGACATACGGAAATGCGTCCTGGCAGCTGACAGGGGCAGAATCCCGGTATGCGGCCAGGAAGGGAGAAGTCTATGTACAAGATACCAGATAAAATGAAAGCGATGGTTTTGACCGGGCCGGGGACCTGGGAGATTCAGGAAGTACCAGTGCCGGTTCCGGGGCCGGAGGAGGTGCTGTGTAAAATCGGAGGCGTGGCAATCTGCGGCAGTGATCCGGAGGTTGTACACGGAGGGCTGGCAGGGGTCTGGCCGCCGTCGTATCCGTTTATTGCCGGGCATGAATGGGCCGGACGGATCGTGGCGAAGGGTGACGGCGTGACCGATTTTGAAGTAGGAGACCGCGTGGCAGGGGAGGCGCACAAAGGCTGCGGGCACTGCAGAAATTGTCTGGAGGGCAGATATACCCTGTGCCTGAATTATGGCAGGCCGGAGACGGGACACCGCCATTATGGGTTCCTTAACAATGGCGCTTATGCACAGTACTGCGTCTATCATGTGAAGAGTATCACGAAGCTTCCGGAACAGGTATCATATAAAGAAGCTGCCATGTGTGATACTGCAGGAGTCGCACTGCACGGGCTTGAGCTGGCAGGAATTGAGCCGGGCTGTACGGTGGCGGTTGTCGGTCCGGGGCCGATCGGCATGATGGCGATGAAGCTTGCCAGAGCGATGGGAGCGGCGCGCGTCATTGTAGTTGGGCGCATGCCGCGAATTGAGACGGCGAAGCAGCTGGGCGCAGACGAGGTGGTGGACTTCACAGCGTGCGACCCGGTGAACCGCGTGCGTGAGCTGACAAAGGATCTGGGGGTCAGCGTGGCGCTGGAGTGCTCCGGCGCTCCCGGAACATTAAATGAGTGTATCCAGATGTGTAAAAAGGGCGGGAAGGTTGTAATGCTCGGGGTGGCAAAGGACGGAGTTACAGAGGATATTCCGCTGAAGTATGTGACGCACAATGAGCTTTCTATTTTAGGGTCCCGCGCGAATCCGAATGTCAGCCATAAGGTGATTGATCTGATTGCCTCCGGCCGGATCGCGGTGAAGGAGATGGTGACGCATACGTTTCCGCTCGAGGAGGTAGACGAGGCGTTTTACACGTTTGAGAACCGGGTTGGCGGAGCGATGAAAGTCGTGATCTATCCAAACGGCGGGGAGGATGCGTAGAGGACGCCTGTGTGGCTGAAATGGTCAAAAAGACAGTGCAGGTCCGGCAGCTTACATGTGCAAAGACGAACGATGGAGCGCATTGAGAGATCAGCAGGAGGAGAATACAAATGGGAGCAATTCGGAAGTATTTGATTGGGACTTATACAGAGCCGGTGCTGTTTGGCACGGGGCAGATCATGGAGGGAAAAGGAAAGGGAATCCATGTGCTGAAGCTGGATCTGGAACAGGGGACACTGGCTGTGGAACCGGCAGCCGGCATCGTGCGAAATCCCTCTTATGTGGCCGTATCCGGAGAGTTTGTTTATTGCGTGAATGAGCTGAAGCAGTATAATGGCCAGATGGGGGGCAGTGTGACGGTTCTGACATGGGATGCGCCGCACGAAAAGCTTCAGATCCGGCAGGTGCTTCCGACACATGGAGAGGACCCGTGCCATGTGGCAGTGGATGAGACGGGAACGTATCTGGTGGCTGCGAATTTTATGACCGGAAGCGTGTGCTGCTGGAGAATCGGTCCGGACGGACTGCTGACTGAGACTGATTTTGTGCAGCATGAGGGCTGCAGTGCAGATCCAGTGCGCCAGGCAGGCCCGCATGCGCACGCCGGGATCTGGTTCAGTGGGGGAAAGAATGGGGCGGACCGCCAGGTGCTGGTGCCGGACCTCGGAAAAGATGAACTGGCAGCGTACCGTGTGACGGCAGAAGGAAAGCTACATTATGAGGAAGCGGTGTCAGTACGCTGCCGGAAAGGAAATGGACCACGGTTCGGAGAATTTCATGCGGTACATTCTGTGTTGTATCTTGTCAATGAGCTGGCTTCTTCGGTGACTGTGCTTGCCTATGACAGTTCCGGCCCCGCATTTACGGTTTTACAGGAGATTTCAACACTCCCCGAGGGGGTGCAGAGCCCAAGCACCGCGGCGGATCTCCACATCAGTCCGGATGGCAGACATGTCTATGCGTCCAACCGGGGACTGGACAGCATCGCAGTATTTTCTGTATTGGATGACGGAAGGCTGAAGGCTGTGGAACAGGTATCATGCGGAGGGAAAACTCCCCGGAATTTTGTGATTGATCCGGATGGCGGATATGTGCTGGTTGCAAACCAGGATTCGGACACGATTGCGCTGTTTGCGCGCGATCCGCGAACCGGCCGGCTTACCTGGTTGCAGACGGTAGATGCCCCAAGCCCGGTCTGCCTTATCCCGTGCGGGCAGGAATCTGCAGGGATTTAAGGGTCCAGGCTGTTATTTACTGTATAAGTCCAGTTTC
>DKWE01000061.1:0-314 GCA_002491565.1 Lachnospiraceae bacterium UBA7160
ACATAAGTACTGATAACCTGAAAAAGAGTTTTTCTCAGAATAGCAGAACCACGTTTTGATGTAGGGTTGCTTTTAGAAAAGTGCTTGCCGGATTGGTCAACGCACGGGTCAACACCTGCAAAGCCGACTAATGAATTTCTGTTTGGGAAACGCCTGACATCGCCGATTTCTGCAATCAGATTAACGGAGGAAATTTCTCCGACCCCGAACATATTGAAAACAGTATCAAATTCGGGAAGCTGTCTGGCAATTGAAATCATTTCATTTCTGAAAGCAGCAAGCTGACAGTTGAAAGATGTAAGCTGTTTAGCGGC
>DKWE01000061.1:690-7823 GCA_002491565.1 Lachnospiraceae bacterium UBA7160
ACTGAAATGATAACCCTTACGTTTACACCATTTACGGTAACGCTCAATAAATGCTTTTTCGCTGACAAGAGAAATACAGTCGCAATGCCAGAAGGTTTCGACAAAATCAACCCATTTCCGGTGTCCGTCAGCTTTTTCGGGACTTGAGAACAGCTCGTTAATACCCGGAAAAACCTTGTCAGTTAAAGAGATAAGGTTATTCGACAAGGCAACAGAGTTCTTCATATAAAGATTGTATTGTCTGCTGAATAGCTTTAACTGTTGTCTGAGAGCATCCACAGGTGTGTATTCTCTTAGATCAACCCAATTGTCAAGTCCGTATTTAGCGATTTTAATAGCATCCTTTTTATCGGACTTGACCTTTCTAACCGAACCTCCACCGCTCTGGTGGATTAAAATGGGATTCAGAACACATACGTAAATCCCATATTCGTGAAGTGCTTTGGCAACAGGCTCGTGATAACGACCTGTAGCCTCCATAACGACTCTTGTGTCTTCACCGAGAGCAAGAATAGTGTAAGCCAGCTTTTCAAGCTCAAGCTCCGTGTGGAGATATTCAGTGGGAGGCAAAGCTACTTCACCCATAGGGCGCAAGGCTGCAACCGTAGATTTTCCTTTTGAAACATCAATTCCGACCGAGTTCATAATAAGTCCTCCTGAGATAATGATATGGCATACCGCTTTTTACTCAACGCCTGTTCAATCTCCTGAGTGACACGAACGCATCGGAATACCGACGGAACAACCTGCGCAAATCGAATGCTGCGAATGAGAAAGGCGGCTGACTGACTCCTTAACGAACGTGTTAGTTCATGGAAATATTTGTCAGACCATTCCTTTCTATTCTAACAGCTTCGGCATTGAAAAGGAAAAAGACACGGCTGGCTACCGTGTCCATCACCTTAATTTATATTGTAGGAGGACAAGAAAATGAAAACTATTTGGACTGGCATTCAGGTGATATTTGCATCGCTGGGCGGCTTTCTCGGCTGGTTCCTCGGTGGCTTTGATGGCTTCCTGTATGCGCTGATCGCCTTCGTGGTGGTCGATTACATCACCGGCGTCATGTGCGCGGTGGTGGACAAGAAGCTGGACAGCAAGGTTGGCTTCAAGGGAATCTTCCGCAAGGTGCTGATTTTTACGCTTGTGGGCATCGCCAACATTATCGATATCCATGTGCTTGGCGAAGCAGGCGTTCTGAGAACAGCCGTGATTTTCTTCTATATTTCCAACGAGGGAGTATCGCTGCTGGAGAATTCCGCACACCTCGGACTTCCTATCCCCGAGAAGCTGAAAAATGTATTGGAGCAGCTGCACGATCGTGAAGGAGGCAAAGACAATGAATCTAAATAAGCTGATTTTCACCGAAAATGCCTGCTATAAAGCAGGACGCAAGATCACCGTCAAGGGCATCATGGTACACAGCACCGGCGCAAACAATCCATGGCTGAAACGCTATGTCGGACCCGATGACGGTAAGCTGGGCAAGAACCAGTATAACAACCATTGGAACACCTACCATCCCGGTGGTCGTGAGGTTTGCGTCCACGGCTTCATCGGCAAGCTGGCCGACGGTACCATCGCCACCTATCAGACGCTGCCTTGGGATCATCGCGGCTGGCATGCAGGCGGCAGCGCAAACAACACCCATATCGGTTTTGAAATCTGCGAAGACGGCCTCACGGACGGCACCTACTTCAAGAAGGTGTACACGGAGGCCGTCGAGCTTTGCGCATACCTGTGCAAGCAGTTCGGTCTGACCGAAAAGGACATCATCTGCCACAGCGAAGGATATAAGCGCGGTATCGCTTCCAACCATGGTGATGTCATGCACTGGTTTCCCAAGCATGGCAAATCGATGGATACTTTCCGCGCAGATGTGAAAGCGCTTCTGGCAAAGGACGCACCCACCGAGCAGCCCGAACAGGCACAGCAGGTCACCACTGGTGAGATCACCGTTGGCACCGTGGTGCAGTTCAAGGATAGCGCGGAAACCTACAATCCTACCACGAAGGCCATTCCCAATTGGGTGAAGAAGGATTATAACCACATCGTTACCCAGACCACCTACAAGGGCAAGCCCGTCACCAAGGGCGGCAAGACCTGTGTGTTGCTCGGCCAGAAAGTCAAGAAATCTGGCGGTGATCCCGTCGCAGGCGTGAACACTTGGACGGCGGTGGACAACCTCACCATCGTCGGCAACAAGGCCGAGGATCCCAAGCCGCAGCGCACCTATACCGTCAAGAGCGGCGATACGCTCTGGGGGATCGCCAAGAAGGAGCTTGGCAGCGGCGCACGATACACCGAGATCGTGCAGTTGAACGGTCTGAAGACCACCACCATTTACAGTGGGCAGAAATTGAAGCTGCCCGAAAAATAAGGAGAACAGCATGAGCGACAGAACCAAAGCAAAGGTCGCATTTGCCGAAGCCATTACGCAGGCACTGTGGATCAAGGGGCTGATTACCGCAAAGGAGCGGGATCAGATCGTCAAGAAAACCGGTGATAAACTGCGGGAAAGCAATTGCTAATTCTTTGTGTTCTTTCGATTTTGGGCTGGACTTTCCACACCTTTTCTGATACCTTTGCCCCTGCCTCCTAAGGCGGGGGCAAAAAAATTAGGCTTGTTCAAGTCCAATACTTCGAAGGAGGTAAGAGATAATGGCAAAACGCAAAAAACGCGCGGTAGCGTATGTTCGCGTATCCACGGCCAGCTCGGCGCAGCTGCACAGTTACGAATACCAAGAGCAATACTGGCAGGGAAAATTCACGGACGACCCAGATACAGAACTGGTTGGCATCTATGCGGACAGAGGCATCAGCGGCAGCAGCATCTATAAGCGCCCGCAGTTCCTCGTCATGATGCAGGACGCGCGAGACGGCAAATTCGACATCATCTACACAAAATCAGTATCCAGATTCGCACGAAACACTGTGCAGCTTCTGGAAGCGGTGCGAGAACTGCGCGACCTCGGCATCGAGGTCATCTTCGAAAAAGAGCAGATCAGCACTATGCAGCCCACCAGCGAACTGTTCCTCACGATCGCAGCAACGGTCGCAGAGAACGACCTGCAGGTGGATTCGGAAAGACAGAAATGGTCGTTCCGACACCGCTTTGAAAGCGGGTGGATCAGCATCGGCAGCGGCATGTACGGATACACGATGACGAAGGATAACAACCTCGTGATCGTCGAGGAAGAAGCAGCGGTGATTCGCCGCATCTACAATATGTACATCAGCGGCATGGGATGCACAGCGATCGCAAAGGTACTCAATGAAGAAGGCATCCGCACATGGTGCGGAAACGAATGGAAGCCCACACGGCTGCTGGAACTCATGGCAAATGAAAAGTACATGGGTGACTCCATGATGGGAAAGAGCGTCACCGTCGACGGCATCCAGATGGATAACATGGATGGGCAGTACGGCAAACGGTACTATATGGAAGGCACTCATGAAGGCATCGTCAGCCGCGAGACATGGGAACTGGCACAGCAGATTCGTGAGCAGCGCAGGAACAAGAAAATCGCAGGCAGCAAAAAGCCGGTATACCCCTTCACCAGCATGATCGAGTGCGGCTGCTGCGGCAAGCACTACCAGCACAAAGTCAACAATAGCGGCAAGAAATGGCGCAACGACATCTGGGCATGTGCCACCCAGCTACGCAAGGGTGTGGCTGAATGCGACTGCACCAGACTGAAGGACAGCGCACTGCGGGAGCAATTCATCGCCGCATACAATCAGTTCGTAAGAGAACGCCCGCAGGGACACGACACCGCAGCACTGCAGAGCGTGGTGGCAGAACTCCGCAAGGAAGAAAGCGACCTCGCAGAACTGCTCATGCAGCGACTGATCACAGAAAGCGCCTTCCGCGCAGAGCAGCGTCGCATCAAAGCACAGATCGAAGAACTGAATATAAAGATCAACGAACAAAGAGGAAAAATCGTCCGCGAAAGCGACTTTACTATAATCACAGAGTTCGACCCCGAAAAGGTCGAGAAATTCATCACGAAGGTCATTGTCCGAAGATGGACGGTGACCTTCGTGTTCTACAATGGCGTGGAAATCACCAGAGCATACACTAACGGACCCAGCGGCAACCAAGTCGGCTGGAAGCAAAAGAAGGAGGTAGCAGCATGGCAGTAACAGCAAGAAGAACGGTGCGAGAGATCCCACGCGCGGCGATCCTGCACATCGACACCACAGAGATCATGAAACTGGTGGTGGTCGCATACGCCCGTGTGTCCACGGAAAAAGAAGAACAGGAAGATAGCTTCGAGCGGCAGGTCAGCCACTATACCACGCTGATTACATCCAAGCCCGAATGGAGCTTCGGCGGCATCTACGCAGACCCCGGTATCACAGGCACCAGAGCGGAAAAACGCCCCGACTTCATGCGAATGATCGCAGACTGCCGCGCAGGCAAGATCAATAAGATACTGGTCAAGTCAATCAGCCGATTCGCAAGAAACACGGTCGACGCATTGAACTACATCCGCGAACTCAAGGAACTGGGCATCAGCATCTACTTCGAGAATGAGAACATCGACACACTGACACCGGGCGGTGAGGTACTGATCACCATCCTCGCAGCGATGGCCGAGCAGGAGTCGCGCACCATGTCCACCAACATCAAGTGGACATACCAGAAGAAGTTCAAAAATGGTGAGATCATCCTCAACACAGGACTGATGCTGGGGTACACAAAGACTGGGCAGAAAGATGCAGACGGCAGAGACATATATGAAATAAACGAAGCCGAGGCCGCGATCGTGCGACGCATCTACAGAGAGTATCTCGCGGGGATCACCGTTACCCGCATCTGCAGAGGACTGGAAGCGGATGGAATCCCAACAAAGCTCGGCAAAAAGCAATGGCGACATCAAGTCATCAAAAGCATCCTCACAAACGAAAAATACACAGGCGACGCGGTGCTGGGGAAAACCTTCAAGCCAGATGTGCTGTCAAAGTACAGACAGAAAAACAACGGTCAAGCGCCCATGTACTACGCAGAAGGTACGCACCCAGCGATCATCGATAAGGAAATGTTCGAGATGGTGCGCGTGGAGATGCAGCGGCGCAAAGATGAAAAAGACACGGCGGTCGGCAGCAGCAGATTCACCAGCAAGTACCCCTTCAGCGGGCTGCTGGTATGTGGGGAATGCGGCCATAAACTCCGCAGGCATGTGCGGACAGTTGGAACTGGAATGAAGGTTCCCGCATGGGGCTGCAGCAACAGAATCAGTAACGGTAGAGCGGCATGCGACAGTCACCATGTGAACGAAGATACACTGCAACACACCTACACGGCAGCGATCAGAGACATGATCGAGGATGCAGAAGAAATCATGGCAGCGGTCAAGGAAAGCGCGGGACTGGTCATGGAGCCAGAAAACAGAGCGGCGCTGGATCGCATCGAGCAGGAGATCATCGACCTGCAGAACGCGGTGCTGGAACTGCATAAGGCCAAACAGCAGCGGAGCGTAACCGCAGCGGACTACGCAGCGCAGATCAAAGAGTACAGCCAGAGGTTGCAGGAGCTGGAAGCACAGCAGTCAGAACTGCAGACCACAGAAAATCGATACAGTGAGGTCAAGATGTGGTTGGACAGCTTCGCAGAACACATCCAAAGCGGTGACATCATGAACGCAGATGACAGCATGATCATGAAGCAGCTGGTGGAACAGATCATCGTCGGAGATGATGGCATCGAAGTCCACTTCAAATGCGGCATCGTCGCCAGCCACGAATACCTGTAACAAAGACGCCCTCGGCAGCCAGAAACGGTTGTCGAGGGCGCTTTTTTGTTATTATTTTGAAACAAAATTGCATGAAATGTGGAACATAGCAAAAAAGCATGATATACTATCATCAAAGTTTTCGATAACGGCTGGTGGGATAGGATGCGGTATTTATGGCTATTCGAACTGCCAGATATTATTCGATACTGGGGGTTGCCTCGCGGCTGTTGGCATTGTGAAGTTCTCGGCATGTGCCGCAGGCCGAAAGAAGAAGGATGGAAGTGCTATAACGGATGCAGGGTCATCAAAGAAAAAGAAGCGCAAGCAGAAAGAGAGCAAAGGAGGAAGCACCGTGGCAATAGGAAGTAAATATGCGCCATTGACCAAATGGCTGCAGCAATGCGGCAAGGAAAGTGTGCGTCTAACCTTTGCTGAACTGAACGAAATAATTCCGATTCCAAACTACGCATATAAGGACAGACCATCATGGGCAAATCTGACGAAACCGTCGTCTTTTTGTTCTGGGTGGATAAATGCCGGGTATATCGTTGGTGCGATCAGCATGCAGGAACAGTGGGTAGAGTTCTGCAGGGGTGAAGTCAAAGGACATTTGGCAAAGCCAAGATCAATAATAAAGAAAACGGATCATAAAGCCATCGCTGCTGCGCTGCAGTGTGGTTACGATTGCTATGATGATATCGCAACGGATCCGAATCACCGGTATTTGTCATGGGAGTACTGCCATGCAGCATTCAAACAGCATCGGCAGCAGCATGATGAAGCCACGGTAGATTTCCTGTGCTTGCACTTGGCGTGGTATCTTGCAAGCTGGGGAATGCTCCGCAATTCTTTTCTCATGCAGAAAGATTATAAAATACACGCAGCGGTGGTGACTTTAGTAAATCAGCCAGAGTGGGAAATGCTCTGGGATATCAGCGCAGATAAGCTGGCGCAGGAGTGGTACGCTAACAGAATCATGCAGCTGTGCGAAGCCATTACGGAGGCGTATGTAGCTAGTGGCGCAGGAATCCCTACAGAGACGCTTCTGACGAAAATATTGCTCGGAACAATCGGCTGTGTTCCTGCATATGACAGATACTTCAAGAAGGCACTGTCGCTCACAGGAGCAGCGCAACAAAGTTGTAATGCCATATCGTTGATGGCACTTGGAAAACTGTACATAGACCACAGAGACGAGTTTGAAGCGCTGCGAAAGCACTGCAGTGAGCGGGTCGAATACCCGGCGGCAAAGGTAATTGACATGTGCTTCTTTGAATACGGACTTCGAAACGACGGCGGCGGTGAGGAATAGCATATTACTTTTGGGCTTTTTTACCCCCATTCCTGCTCCGTTTAGGTAGTCTTTCGCAAAAGAAAAAGCCGTCAAGGCTT
>DKWE01000021.1:0-133 GCA_002491565.1 Lachnospiraceae bacterium UBA7160
CTGTTCAATTATCAAAGTGCTGTGATTGGAAGTTTTTCAATCAGCTTTCTTAGATTACCACAACTTCCAACATCTGTCAACTGTTTTTTTATCTTTTTTTCAACTTGTCGACAGAACGGAGAAGGAGGGATTT
>DKWE01000021.1:473-6649 GCA_002491565.1 Lachnospiraceae bacterium UBA7160
GCCAGCTTGGGTACTTCTCCAAAATGCCTTACTTACAATTTGTATTGCTATTCTTTTGTAACATAACGGAGAGGATGGGATTCGAACCCATGCGCCCTTTCGGACAAACGGTTTTCAAGACCGCCGCGTTATGACCACTTCGCTACCTCTCCTTGCCTTATCTGGCGCAGAGCTTTGTTTCAGCGCAGATAGAATATTACCATTTTTATTGTTTTCTGTCAAGCAGTTTTTTTACTTTTTTTCACTTTTTTCATTCCGCCAGATTGCAGCGCTTTGATGGCACATACATCTGTGGCACATCGCTTGCTGGAAAGCAATGAGGGTATTGCAAACTTGCTGAAAGCCACAAGCTATGGTACACGGTAAATCAGCCAGGTATCCAAGCCTGTGTCTTGACTGCATTTTGCAACACCCTCTTCTGCGCACGTAAATTGCAGGTGTAAGCCTTAATAGGAAACAACAGTCGTTCCCATCGGACAATTGTTGTAGATGTACCAGAGTGTATCACCATCCAGACGAACACAGCCGTCTGATGCCGCTGCCTGTGTATTGCTGTCTATACGGCAGTGTACGGAATTCCCCCACCCCTTAACCGGATTCCAGGTAAAATAGATGCGAGGATAACCGTAGTACATAGTAGTAAAACGAAGCTGATGTACACCAGTCGGAGTCTTTCCGTATCGCCCGACTACGCATGGAACAGAGCGGATCAGTTTCCACTCTCCTGCACTCCCCCGGAAAATATTAGTCGTAAGTGTATATTGACTGACCCAGATCAGATAATTCGAAGGACTGGTATACCCCTTCTCATTGACAAATGCTTCCATTGCTGCGGTTGAATATGGACGCGTAGTATAGCTCAAATTGCCAAAGCTGAGATTACTGCCTAGAATTTTTGCCTTTTGTCCATCCGCAAGTATAATCGTAACCGTATTGCTGGAACGTTTGGATGCCGAAACTGCAGTACCTGCCGATAAGGTACGCTTCTTTCCAGTGCTTGTGATTGTCACCGTCAAGTTACACTTCAAGGTCGCACTGAACCATCTCCCATGTACCTCGTCTTCCGTACCTTTAAAAGACTTTGCCGTCCCCTTCACTACTTTTGAGTACTTACTGACTGATTTTGCATCTCCTACTTTACGATAGCTTCTGATCCTGAACCGATAAGCCTTCCCCGCTGTCAGCTTTTTTACACGGCAGCTCGTGGTTTGAACGGTTGCAACCTTCTTGTACGCTTTATCTCCCTCTGTGTAGCGATAGACATCATACCCTGTTGCATTTGCCGCAGCGTCCCACTTAAGCAGAACAGACTTTTCCCCGTAGCTTGCCAGACGCAGATTAGTTGGACATGCCGGAGTCAGCATTTTCGTCTTTACCGTCACAGCCGGAGAGCCCTTCTTGCTCTTCGTTATGGTGGAGCCGGACTTGCAATATGCATAAATCTGATAGGTATAGGACTTGTTCACCTTCAGATTCTTTACAATACAGGCTGTACCAGTCGTCGATCCCAGTTTTTTCAATGCTCCGCTCTCCGTGACACTGTAAACATAATACCCTGTTGCCTTTGACGCCTTACTCCAGGTCAGCTTCACTGTGGTCTCGGAGGTTACAGATGCTGTCAGCTTTTTGACGTTCGCCGGCACCTTTTGGGAAGCTGCTAAAGTCGTTCTGGACGGGATAAGCAGTACAGCCAGCGCAACAATCAGCAATACAGCCTTTTTTAAATGTTTCATGTTTTTTCCCTTTCTATGACTGTTCTGTTTCATTTTTTTAACTTTCTGGAATAATTTTACAGGGCAGTCAGGAAAATGTCAACTATATTTCGTAACATTTCACTAGCAATTTCATCGCCTGGTATTACTGGGCAGTTAATTGGTTATGAAACATCCTGCGAGTGACTTTTCTGCAAAAATGAAGTTTCCTGAATAAAAAAAGAGCATTCCACCGGAATGCCCGATTTGGAAGCTCTATATTTAATTTCCCAGGGTGCCGTTTCCCCGCTTCTGACTCCTAGCAAAGCTAGGTGGGTAACCGCAGCAACAGTTTCTGCCTTCCACTGCAAACGGAGGCCTGGCATACGCCGTGCGATATAGGAATCCCGTTTAAAGTAAATGTAGGTTCAAAACACGGGGAGTGTCGAACACCCCAGGAAACTATAATGATTATACCTTACTATACGCTGTTCCGCAAGATTAAATTCATAAAATTTTACTTCTCATACTCTGCGCGGACTGCGCGGATGAAATCGGAACAGTTCAGAACAGTCACATTGTCAAGGGACGTGATCTGCGCCAGACCCTTTAACATCCGGCCGCTCTCGATCGTCCGGATGACAGCCTGTTCCATCCGGTCCGCATACGCCATCAGCTCCGGAATGCCATCCAGCTCCCCTCTCTTGCGCAGCGCTCCGGTCCATGCAAATATCGTCGCAACCGGATTCGTCGAGGTCTCCTCGCCCTTCAGATACTGGTAATAATGGCGCTGCACTGTCCCGTGCGCCGCCTCATACTCATACTTTCCATCCGGAGAGACAAGCACCGAGGTCATCATCGCCAGAGAACCAAACGCAGAGGAAATCATGTCGCTCATGACATCTCCGTCATAATTCTTGCAGGCCCAGATAAATCCGCCCTCCGAACGCATCACGCGTGCAACTGCATCGTCAATCAGTGTGTAGAAATACGTGATCCCGGCCGCTTTGAATTTGTCACAGTACTCCTTGTCAAAAATTTCCTGAAAGATGTCTTTAAAGGTATGATCGTATTTCTTGGAAATCGTATCCTTCGAGGAAAACCAGAGATCCTGCTTCACATCCAGCGCGTAATTAAAGCAGCTTCTCGCAAAGCTCTCGATCGAGCGGTTGAGATTGTGCATACCCTGCAGCACTCCCGGTCCCTGAAACTCAAAAATCTTTTCGCGTGACTCACTGCCATCAGCGGCGGTAAAAACAAGCTCTGCGCAGCCTGGGCCATCGATCACCATCTCTGTATTCTTGTAGACATCCCCGTAGGCGTGGCGCGCAATCGTAATCGGCTTCTTCCAGGTACGCACATATGGCTCGATCCCCTTTACAACAATCGGCGCGCGAAATACCGTGCCGTCCAGAATCGCACGGATCGTCCCATTCGGGCTCTTCCACATCTCCTTCAGGCCATATTCTGCTACACGGGCAGCATTTGGCGTAATGGTGGCGCATTTCACTGCAACGCCGTATTTCTTTGTCGCCTGCGCACTCTCAACCGTAACCTGATCATCTGTCTCATTCCGGTGAACCAGGCCGAGGTCATAATACTCTGTCTTCAGATCAATAAACGGCTCGATCAGTTCTTCTTTGATCATGCGCCAGAGAACGCGCGTCATCTCATCGCCATCCATCTCAACCAGTGGTGTCGTCATTTTAATTTTTTCCATATGTCGCTCCTCTTATCCATGCTGCTTCCTGCATAATCCTGCCAGCAGCAGACATGCCCCTTGCTATTCCTGCCCTTTGGTTCCATAAGCTGCCGGCTTGCGATTCAGACACTGCCTTCTTCCTCACGCAGCTTCAGCAGCTACCTGGCAGTATTCTAACAAAAACTTTGCAGTGCGTCAAGGTCTGGCCCAGTCAAAGGAATATCTCACTGCTTTCTTCCAGCCTTTTACGCGCCTCGTGCATTCTTCCTCCGGCATTTGCGGAAAAAAAGTACGGTCCGTCTTCCATATCTCACAGATTTCCGAGAGGCCGCCCCAGTATCCGACTGCAAGCCCCGCCAGATAAGCGGCGCCCATCGCGGTCGTCTCAATGCAGCAGGGGCGCAGCACTTTCTCCTGGATTACATCCGCCTGAAACTGCATCAGGAAATTGTTGGCGGAAGCCCCGCCATCCACCTTCAGTCCGGACAACGGAATGCCGGAATCGGCTTCCATTGCACGTATCACATCATTCGTCTGATACGCCAGAGACTCCAGTGTGGCACGCACAATGTGATATTTATTCACCCCGCGCGTCAGACCGACAATACAGCCGCGCGCATACTGATCCCAGTAGGGCGCGCCCAGTCCGGTAAACGCTGGTACCACATAGCATCCATTTGTGTCCGGCACCCGGCCGGCAATCCATTCCGTATCTGGGGAAGAATCAATGAGATGCATCTCATCCCGCAGCCACTGGATCGCCGCTCCCGCGACAAAAATCGAGCCCTCCAATGCATACGTGACGCTTCCATTCAGCCCCCAGCCAATCGTCGTAACCAGCCCGTTTTTCGACCAGACCGGCTGCTCTCCGGTATTCATCAGTAAAAAGCCTCCGGTACCGTAGGTATTTTTGATTTCTCCCTTTCGAAAACAAGCCTGTCCGAAAAGCGCCGCCTGCTGATCACCGGCTGCTCCGGCAATGGGGATTTCCCCGCCGAAAAAGCTCGCGTCTGTCAGCCCGTATACGTGACTGGACTCCGCAACCTCCGGCAGCATACTGCGCGGAATGCCGAGTCGCTCCAGGATCTCCTCATCCCACTGCAAGGTATTGATATTGAACAGCATGGTGCGGGATGCATTGGAATAATCGGTTACATGCACCCGCCCCTTCGTCAGCTTCCAGATCAGCCAGGTCTCAACAGTACCGAACAGCAGTCTGCCCGCTTCTGCCTTTTCCCTTGCCCCCGGTACATGATCCAGGATCCATTTAATTTTCGTCGCAGAAAAATAAGCATCGATTACAAGCCCGGTCTTCTGGCGAAACCGCTCGGTCAGACCTTCCGCCTTCAGCTCATCACAGTATTCCGCGGTTCTCCGGCACTGCCAGACAATGGCATGCCCGACCGGAACGCCCGTCTCTTTGTCCCAGACAATGGCTGTCTCGCGTTGATTTGTGATGCCGATCGCTGCGATATCCCCGGCTGCCGCCCCGATTTTGGACATTGCCTCCACTGCAACTCCAAGCTGCGTCGACCAGATTTCGTCCGCATCATGCTCGACCCATCCCGGCTCCGGAAAGTACTGGGTAAACTCCTTCTGCGCCACGCTGCACACCGTTCCTGAATGATCAAACAGAATGCAGCGGCTGCTTGTAGTGCCGGCGTCAAGCGCCATAATGTATTTTTTCATAGTGATCCTCCTTTGTTGGTCCTGTTCACTACATCGGCAAATGATAGTTTCACGTTACTGTTCACTGCCACCATAGTACTATAAATTTCCATTTGCCGCAAGTGCTCAAAGTCTCAGAAGCCGGCGCAGATCCGGAATCCCCCAGCCCTGCCTGTTCTGCGCAAGGTGCGCATCTGCCGCGCACTCCCGCATGCGCATTTTCACCTCAACATTCGTCAGATACGGCTCCTGCTGCAGCAGAAGCGCAATTGCCCCGGCAACTGCCGGAGCCGCCATCGAAGTGCCGCTTTTCGCCGCATAGCTGCGCCCCTGTAAATAACCCGTATGGCAGGAAACAATGCGCGTTCCGGGACAAACCAGCTCCGGCTTGCAGATGCACTCTCTGGTCGGGCCGCACCCGGAATACTGTGCATGCTTCCGACCCTGCTGTTCCGGAAAACCATCTGAAGAGCCTACCGTGATCACCTTACGGCTATTTCCCGGGACTGTGATGCTCTCCGCATCCGGTCCTCTGTTTCCCGCCGCTACAACCACGACAATTCCCGCATCCCATGCGCGCTCCACACATTCCACGAGCTGGCACGCCCTGGCGTCCTCCTCTTCCTTGGCCGTCCCCGCTGACAGGTTCAGGATACGGATTCTGTACCTCTCCCTGTTTTCAATGCACCATTCAACCGCTGCAGTCAGCTGCTCCAGCTCGCCCTGTCCAAAGCGGTCCAACACCTTCAGCCCCAGGATCCGGCAGCCGGGCGCGATTCCCCGGTATCTGCCCTGCCCGCTTCTCCCGTCTCCTGCCAGGATCCCAGCCACATGCGTCCCGTGCGACGCATCGTCGTAGCACCCGTTTCTTCCATTTACGAAATCATAACTCCCGATCAGACGATCCCGGTAATCCGGATGCAAACTGCAACCGGAATCCAGTATCGCCGCCGTCACACCCATCCCTGTCACGCCCGCACGATGCGCTTCCCCGGCATGCAAAATTTTCCTTACGCGATCCATCTGGTCTGCCTCCTTCCCCTGCGCGGTAGTGTCAAATTACTACCTGTTTTTTTGTTTTAAATACATTGAAAACCTTGATTTTAAGGGAAATC
>DKWE01000094.1 GCA_002491565.1 Lachnospiraceae bacterium UBA7160
GCGAAGCAGGCATGTTAGTTTACTGTATAAGTCCGGTTTCCAATAACATGCAGGCTGCAGAAAAATCAGCGCGATCATCATCAGGGGATACTCCCTGGTAAAAAGATTGACCGCACTCATGACCAGGGAAACAGCAGCATTGGTAGATGCCTTCCATTTATTCTATAAGCTTTCCATTTGTTTCATATTTTCATTTCTATATATCATATTGGCTTTTACATTTATTATGATAAAATAGTTGCAGTACACGCCAGATTGTAGTATTATGAAGGAGCTACGAAGCTGGAATTAAAAAAGGCAGTATCCAGACGACCATTAAGATATACCGGAAGCTGAATCTGCCAGAAGCAGAGCTTCAAAAGCAACTCATGGATGAATTCTCCCTTGACGAAGACGAGGCCAGACAGTATCTGTTTTCCATAGAATCAGGACAAAACAGTTGACATCCTGCAAAGCAAAAGCATGGACAACACGGAGAGATTTCTCCATGGCTGCCATGCTTTTTCTTTTCTGATATCACCATCTTCTCCCGCGCGCTTCACTGTGAAGCAACAACGCTTCAACGGATTATCGTTCACTTATTTACGGACAAAGCTGCCTGATTTGAGGACATTTGTCCAAAAGCTGGCGGCAGCATGATATGATGTAAGCAGTAAATTTTCAGGAGGAATCTACAGTATGCAAAGACAAAGCGCGGTAGTTCGAACGGTGGCGGCACACCTTTTTGCATTAAAGCTGATCTGGAAAATCTGCAAAAAACGGATCATTCTGGAGTTTCTTGACCAGATTCTTCTGCAGTTTCAGAATCTGGTATATAGCTGTGTGGTGATTCAGGTAATCCTGGAGCTTGCGGGAAAGAGAAAACCCTTTGCGCAGGTCGTGTGTCTGCTCTGGATCATCCTGTTATTTCATACGGCGATCAGCCTGTTTGATGATTATTTTCAGAATATTGTGCTTCCCGTCACAAATGTTTCACTCTATGAGGGGATTGGACAGCTTTTATATGAAAAAGCAGGAAATGTCGATCTGGCCTGTTTTGAGAACAGTGAGTTTTACAATCAGTATGTGATGGCGGTTCGTCAGGCTCAGATACGGATCCCGAAGGCATTGCACAACCTGTGTGCGATCGCTGCGGGACTTGCCGCGGTAGTGGGGGCCTTTTTCCTGATTTTCCGCATTGACCATCCGGCTCTTGGATTCATTATTTTCCCAATTTTAGGTAATTTCGTTTTCAACGCAATCCTAAATACCCGGATCTTTCGTATGGACAGGGAATCCGTCGTGTTTCAGCGGATTGCCGACTATGTCAATCGCACCTTTCATCTGGCAGACTATGCAAAGGAACTTCGTATTTCAAATGTATTCCGGCTTTTGAAAGAAAAGTACCGTTCTTCTGTGGACAGGCAGTGTCAGGTGATTGACCGTTATGCCATGAAAAATATGATCCTGTTCTGGCTGTTCCAGTATTTTACCTTTACACTGCTGTATGAAGGGGCGATGATCTATGCCGGCTATCGGGTTCTCGTAACCGGAACGATGATCTTTTCCCAGATGGCCGTCTTTCAGCAGATTATGCGGTCAAATGCGTGGACGCTGCTCCGATTTGCAGAGAACGTGATGAGCAGTGTCAAAGACAGCCTATATCTGGAACAGATCCGTGATTTTCTAAGCTATGAGGCTGATATACCGGAGAATGCGGACGGCATACTGCCGAGCGGTGAAATAACGACCATTGAATTTTCGCATGTCTGGTTTGGATATAAAAAAGAGCAGTGGGTCCTGAAGGACGTCAGTTTCACAGTTTCTATGGGACAATCCGTGGCCATCGTAGGGTATAACGGCGCCGGGAAAAGCACACTGATCAAGCTTTTGCTGCGGTTTTACGATCCGGATCGCGGGACAATCCTCGTAAATGGCACCGATATCCGAGCCTATCGCCTGCGGGTCTACCGGGAATTGTTCGCGGCAGCCTTTCAGGACGGCAAGATCTTTGCGGATACCGTACAGGAAAATATCCTGATGGGAAGGCACCGATCACCCGGGGAAGATCACGAGAGGGTATGGCAGGCACTGCGTCTGGCAGGAATGGCGGATGAGGTTGCCTCCTGGCCGAAAAAGGAACAGACGATCCTGACAAGAGAATTCTCTGAGGAAGGTCTGATGCTGTCCGGAGGACAGTATCAGAAAATTGTGGCGGCACGGGCTTTTGCCAGAGACACCCCCGCTGCGGTATTTGATGAGCCAAGCAGCGCCCTGGATCCATTGGCAGAGTATGAATTGTTTACAAATATCCGAAAATATGGAACCGACCGCATCCTGTTTTTTATCTCGCACCGACTCTCCTCTGTGCGAAGTGCGGATATTGTCTTTTTCATGGAAAATGGAAGAATTACCGAGCGGGGAACGCATGAGGAACTGATGAATCGGAAAGGGACGTATGCCGCCCTGTACCAGATACAGGCTGAAAATTATCTGGCAAAGGCAGATACTGACAGGGGAAAACACCTGTCTGGCTACTGGAAAGGAGGAGTGTGTGATGAAGAATAGCAGAAAAGAAATCTTCGCTCAGCAGTGGTATATGACCAAACTCTGCTTCCGCGCTGCTCCCGGATCTATGGCGTTTCATCTTTTTGAGAGCGTGAAGCTTCAGATTTCGATTTTTATGGAATCCACCTGGTGCATGAACTATATGCTGGAGGTAGTAGAGGCAGGCGGTACGTGGCAGCAGGTCCTTCGGATCATGGCGCTGCTGATGGGAATGATCGCTGTATCCACTGTGACGTTTTCCATCTATTCACAATCTGTGCTGCCCAAACTGAAAATGACGCTGTACCATTCCTTCCGAACCCAAATCTACGAGAAGGCAAGGCAGCTCGATCTGGCCTGTTATGATGACAAGAATTTCTATCAGCAGTTTATTCTGGCGACGCAGGAGGCAGATGCCTGTATTGACCGTTATCTGGATACCCTGGGAGCTTATGCCGGACAACTGGTTTTTTTCTTCCTCACAGCATGGTTCTGTCTGAAAATCAATCCTGTCATTCTGGCAATCATACTGCTGCTTCTGCCGCTGGAATTATATGTTATGAAAAAGGAAAATACGGCGGTAGTGAATGCACGTATGGAGCGTGTCGCGCCGGAGCAAAAGCGTGAGTACGAGAGCAGGGTATTCTATCTGTCAGACTATGCAAGAGAGCTGAGAATGAATCCCCTGATGTATGAAAAATACCGGAATGATTTTAAGGACAGCAATCGGGAGATTCAGAATATCAATGAAAAACACAGTCAAAAGATTTTTCTTTATGGTGCGCTGCGCCATGCATTTCTGGAGGACATGTGCGGAAAAGGGATTGTGCTGACTGTTCTGTTATATCAGACATTGGCAGCCTGCTCTCTTTCCTATGCGCATATGGTCACAAGTATCACCTGCGCGAACCGGATGCTGCACAACACTGCTTCCATGCTTTCGAACTGGAAGATGCTTGCAGAAAACTCTGCCTATATTGCGAAAATTCGTGAGCTTCTTTCTATCGAAACCACGATTCTTTCAGAAGCCGCCCTGCCAGTGCCGGAGAATCCCCGGGAATTGTCCGTGGAGCATCTTGACTTTTCCTATGTGCCGGAGCGTCTGGTGCTTAAGGATATCAACCTCCTCATCCGGCCCGGACAGAAGATTGCCCTGGTGGGCTACAACGGTTCCGGCAAGACCACGCTGGTGAAGCTGCTGCTGAGGCTCTACGATCCGGTGAAGGGGTGCATTCGCCTCGGCGATACGGACATACGGGATTTTGACGTACAGCAGTACCGTTTTTCCATCGGCTCCGTTTTTCAGGATTTTAAGCTCTACGCTGCATCCGTCAAAGAAAATGTCCTGATGGATGTGGCAAGCGGTACAAAGGAAGAAACGTTTGCGGTGGAGGAGGCGCTCTATCACGCAAGATTTACGCTTCGGGACAGGCGTCTCGTCTACCAGGTCGAAACGCCTCTGACCACGGAATTTGAAAAAGACGGGGTAAACCTCTCCGGCGGGGAGGCGCAGAAGATCGCCATTGCCCGGACGCTCTACCGGAAACAGAACCTGATCATCATGGACGAGCCGAGCAGCTCGCTTGATCCACTGTCGGAGTATCTGCTGAATCAGGAACTGCACGAGATCGCAAGGGATAAGACCGTGATCTTCATATCGCACCGTCTCTCCACCACCAGAGACGCCGACTGCATCTATATGATGGAACAGGGCCGGATCATTGAGTCGGGCACGCATGAGGAACTGCTGGCCCAGAGCGGGAAATACGCAGAAATGTGGAACGTACAGGCAGGGCTGTACCAAGAGGAAGCCGGAGCGTGAGCCAGACAGTATCTGGTTTCCGTCGAGTCAGGAGTGAACAACTGATATCCTACAAAGGGCAAAAAAGCATGGACAGCACAGAGAGATTTTCCAGGACTGCCATGCTTTTTTATGCTATAAATGAGCGAGATATTCAAGAATTGCAGCAAAAGATGAGCGGTAACACTACAGCAGATGCCGGAACGGGCGGATGAGCACCCGCAATACTCCGTAAAACCGTTTCTTGCCCCCGCTCAGCTCTTTTCCCTGGTACAGCCTTCCGTCTCTCTCCTGCCCATTGGATAATACTTCCCTGCTCTTTTCCTGGTAGTCCGACTCGATTTCCCGGATATGCTCATTCAGCCACGGACTGTCAATGACCAGCATCAGCTCTGTATCCAGATACGTGCTCCGCATATCCAGATTGTAGGAGCCGACCATCGAAATATTCTCGTCGACCAGGATCGTCTTCGTATGCACCGCGTGCTCATTCATCAGCTCATACACGTCCGCGCCCGTTTTCAGAATATTTTTCTTATTATTCAGATAATCCGTACAGCCCCACGGATTAGAGCCTTTTTCGACCGCATTCAGAATAATCTTCAGCTCTGCCCTGGCTGCAATCAGTTCCAGCGCCTCATACATATACTGGCTGCAAATCACATAAGGAGTCTGGATGACCACGTCATCCCCTTCCATCGCCAGATACTCGATCGCCTGCAGCACCTGCGGAGTCTTTTGCCCCGCCTGTGTTCCGTTGTGAACAAGCGTAATCTTGTTCACCTCGCGAGTCTCTTCCTCCCAGCGGTCAAAGCCTTCGATATCCGGATAGCTTTCTTTCGATGCGTCAAAGCACGCGCGCAATTGCCGGTACTGCTCTGTGCAATCGCCATCCTCCCGGAGCCCCGGTTTCCTGACCGTGCTCTTTTCCCATATTTCCAGAAAATAGTCCTGCAGTGCCTGGAGCGATTCTCCCTCTCCCAAAGAGGTATCATATACCAGGATATCCCGGTCAATATTGATCCCGCTCTCCTTCCTTCCGAGGAAAATATCGTTCGTATTCCTTCCGCCCAGCAGATACATCCGGTCATCTACAAGGATATACTTATCATGCATCCGGTAATTCAGACGAAGCATATTCCCCGGGGTGATCGGATTGTAGACCCGCACCTCCACGTTTTCATGCTGCGCAAGCGCCTGAAACAGATCATTTCCACCCAGGAAAAGTGTCTGATAGATTCCATCGATCAGAATTTTTACCCTGACTCCCTTTTCCGCTGCATGGTGCAGGGCTGCCAAAATGGCTGTTCCGCTGTCATCCGGCCTCATATCAAAGGTCGCCAGCGTGACAGAATCCCTGGCGCCGGCGATCATGCGCAGACGCCACAGCAGCGCTTCCTCATTGTCGTCAATACACCGGATTTTCTCGCTGCCGGGGACCTCTGACTTAAACGAGGTGCTGGCAAGCTGTCTCGCGTAATCCGGGTCTGGCCGCCGGTGGAACAGCGGTTCCAGAACATTGAATAACACAATGCAAAAAAGAAACAATAATACAAGCTTTAAGATCTTCCGAATCCGTTTCGCCATAGTACTCCTCAAATTACAGTTCACGCGTCCACTGTCTATTCTCCGGCATATTCCGCTCACCGCTTTAACGCTTTGAGATACTCCTTCTGCTCCTGTGTAATCCGGTAACTCTCCCGTGCCTTCTGGATGGTTCGGTTGTGCACCCACTTCTCCATCCGGTTTTCTTCAAGACAGGAAATTGCAGCCTCCCACTGCTTCGCAAGCGCCGTCGCCATATACCAGGCGATCTCCATATGGATGTAATATTCTTCTGACCGAATCCCTGTCACCCAGTCCAGATAGTCCGGCTGAAAGTCCTCATCCAGATAGTGCTGCATCAGCATACCGATGCCAAAACGCACTGTATAGACATGATCTGAGTCCAGCCAGTTCCGAATATAAGGCAGTAGCTCCTTTTTATGCTTCCGGAACACCTTCGGGGAAGTCTGGTCGCAGGTTGCCCAGTTATTTATATAAGGAAGAAATCGCTCCAGCTCCCCGATGCAACGGTCAAATTCCCTGATCTCAGAGACCACAAACCCGTGCAGCTGATTTTCTTCAAAGTACGCGTGGGGGAGTTCTCGAAGGAACTCCCCGCACCGCTCGTCTTTGTACAATTTCTTCGCCATGCTCCGCAGCGCCGGCGTCCTCACTCCCAGAATCGTCTCGCGCGCAATCGTTGGAATCAGCCGGCTCTGAAAGTCGGCGTATGGTTCATCCTGATTTTCTCTCAGCAATTCTACTATATCATCCATCCTGTTCCCCTTATCGTGCTGCCTGCACCTATTTGAAAATTGCATGGAACGTAACCTGTGAACTGTACTTTACCTCTGCAGATTCGTCCCGCCCGACTTCACAACGCGGAGGATATCATTCTCTGTCACGACATTGAAATCACGCTGGATCATCAGCTTCAGCACGCTCGCGGCGATAGAGAAATCAATAAGCTGCTGCGGATCATACGCCTGCACCAGCGCATGCAGCAGTCCCCCTGCGAACGCATCACCTGCACCAACCGCTTCGAGGCTGTGCACGGTATGTACCGGACTCTCGTAGAAAACGCCGTCCTTCAGATAGATCCCCATCCACTCGCCATCTTCCACCGAGTGCAGATTGCGCAGGACGCTCGCGACCGCCTTGCAGTCCGGATACTGCTCCAGGATTTCCTGCATTCCGCGCTTGTAGCTGTCAATCTGGTCAATTCCCCTCGACACATCGCCGTCATACGCATGAATGCCGAGCGACGACTCAAAGTCCTCGTCATTCGCGATGCACAGCGTCACATACTGCATCAGATCACGCATCACGGCCTGCGCATCCTTTTCACTCCACATCTTCGAGCGGTAATTCAGATCACAGACAACCTCGATCCCGTGTGCCTGGCAGTACTGAAGCGCCGCGCGGACCGCCTGCTCCACGCTCTTGCTCACAGCCGGCGTCACACCGGAGAAATAGAAGATGTCCGCATCTTCAAGAATCGTCTCCCAGTCAAATTCCTCCGCGCTGCAAAGAGACAGCGCACTGTATTTCCGGTCGTAGACCACATTCGTCGGTCGAATATTCGTGCCCTTTTCAAAAAAATACACACCGAGCCGGTCTCCGCCGCGCACTATCCGGGAAGCGTCCACGCCATACCGCCGAACCTCATTTAACGCGGCAAGTCCTACCGGATTGTCCGGCAGCTTTGTCACAAAGGACACCGGATCCCCCAGCATCGCAAGAGAGACCGCTACATTCGCTTCCGCGCCTCCGTAGCTCGCCTCAAACTGCCCTGCCTGTACGATCCGCAGATACTCCGGCGTCTTCAGGCGCAGCATAATTTCTCCAAATGTTACGACTTTTCCCATAGCCCAAGACCTCCTACTACTATGTCCATCTTGTCATTCTACCGCCCATGCCGGAGGAAAGCACCTGGATATCCAAATCCTTATCCTCTTTCTGCATCGAGCGCTCTGCGGACATATACAATTCCTCGCTCCGCTTTACAGCTTTCCCGGTACTTTCCTGCCCAGTATTTACCAGCTCCGCTTCACGGCGTTCCCGGTACCTTCCCGAACCGCAGCGTACTCGGCTCGTCATCCTCATAGTCAAAGACAAACCGCTCATACCCATTGATAATCTGCGTCTCCCCGAATTTGTCAAACCGCTTCACAGCATGTCCATAGGTCAGATGTACATGTCCATGCAGGAAATACCGCGGACGGTATTTCTCCAGCAGCTCCACAAACACACGGAACCCCTGATGCGGCAGATCACGCCCGTCCCCAAGCTGGTATGCCGGCGCATGCGTCACCAGAATATCAAACCCGTGGCTCCGCAGCAGCCGGAACCACAGCTTTTTCACCCTGCGGCGCATATCCTTCTCTGTATACTGATGCATACCGGGCCGATAACGCATCGAGCCGCCAAGTCCGAGGATCCGGATGCCCTCATGGACATAGACCTGATCCTCAATACAGATGCAGCCCTCCGGCGGCACCGTCTCATACTTTTCATCGTGGTTCCCATGCACATACAGCACCGGGGCTGAAGTAAAGGTAGCCAGAAAGGAGAGATAGCGGGGATTCAGATCCCCGCAGGAAATGATCAGGTCGATCCCCGCCAGCTTTTCTCTCTCAAAATGATCCCACAGCCATGCGGACTCTTCATCCGCGATTACCATAATCCTCATGATTTCACAATCCCGCTCGCAGACAGGACGCCCTGCTGCGACAGCGCAGGCTGTGCCTGGTCGACCAGCTCCTCCGGCTTCGGAATCGAACCGATGACATTCTCCGCCAGCCAATCCATTGACATGATCTCCTCCGGTGAAAGCACATTGTCCGGATGGTCCTTGATGATGCCGTTCTGCGAGTAGAGGATTCCTGCAAACGGGTTAAATTCCCCTACACTGATCGTCTGCTTCAGAAGCTCTACCAGCCGCCTGGTTCCGACCGGCAGGTTTGCTGAAGTCACGACATCGACCACGCCGCTCGACATGCCCCACCAGTAGTTGATCGCCTTGGTGGTATTGTCATCATGCTTCCAGGTGCCGTCCATAATCGTCCGGATCAGCTGCTCATAAAATTTCCCCCAGTGGCACAGCGGCATCGCGAGGTTGCGCGGACGGCCGCCCGACATATAATAGATGCCGAAATACCGGGACTCCTCCTCCGGCACTACCATATCTTTTCCGGAAATACACGACGGGTTTACACTCCGGATCCGGTCGTTAATGTCCACATCCTTCTTCGTGGACCAGTCCAGGTAGACCTTGACACGCGGGTTGATCATCTTTGCTCCGAGCGCAAACGCATTGATATTCGCGATCGTACCGAACAGCGGGTAGTCTGCAATATAGAACAGCCGGTCATTCTCCGCCATCGCGCCTGTGATCGCGCCCATCAGAAACTTCGCCTCATAGGACCGCGCATAGTACGTGCGGATATACCGGTGCGAAGTGTTCAGAGAGCAGTTCAGGATGCGCACGTTCGGGTGCGCGATCGCCGCCTTGACGCTCGCCGGGGCAAAGGACGGCGTGGTCGTAAAAATAATATTGCACTTATCTGCCACTGCCAGTTCCAGATACTCGTCGATATTCTGCGCCGTCACATTCTCATAGCTGACCGTGCTCACCTCATCCGGAAACGTTTGCTCCAGGTGAAGCCGTCCCAGCTCGTGCGAATAGGTCCACGCAGAGGACTTCGGCGTCTTCTCATAAATAAACGCAATCTTCAGCTTGGAAGGTCCTGAGGACGGCAAAAGGATGTTCAGAAGCGACTTCTTCTCCTTTACCGGCGCCATTTTCAGCTCAACCTCATGATCCTCCTGCAGCAGCTCAAACTCCTCGAAACTCTTTGTCACAAGCGTTTTCAGCTCATTTGTCGTCTTCTCATACAGGGAATCGTAATCAAACAGCGTGATAAACGCGAGGAATGCATCGCCCGGCGTGATCGACAGCTTGTTCCCGCCGCATGCCTCGTAGACAGAGCTGAAGCGGGAAAATACGGAGCTGAAGGTCAGACGCTCATCATCCGTCCATACCTCATCCGGCTTCTTTCCGACTGCCTCAATCAGCTTCGTAAAGCTCCCCTCACGGGACATCCAGAGATAGTTCGCACCACTCGCCTTGTAAAAGTCCAGAAACTCGTAGTAGATCCTGGATTCCCGTTCGTCCGTGCGCTTCGGCAGAACACGCGTAACCGTACCCGGAATCGAAACCGCACCATAATACTTCATGACGCTGACCCGCTTGTTTCCCTCTTCGACATAAAATTTATTCATATATTCCCAGGCTTTGATCGGATCACGGATCCCCTCATTCGCATGGGCTCTGCTCAGATTTTCCCATTTCTGCGCAAACTCTGACCCTTCGCTCAAAATCGGCATAAAGTTCGCAGCAAACGCAGCGCTTCTGCCCTCGTACCGTGTCCCAACGATCTGAGACAGCGGAATCTGAACCAGACCGAGCTGTTCTAACTGCGGTGATTCATTGTCCGGAAGAATATCATCCAGCACCTCCAGCGTCGGACGCTCCCCCCTCAGTAAACGATTCTGGTATTCCTTTTTTCCGGCCTTGTAAGCCTTTGCATAATCCTCCAGCATAGATAAAATGCCCTCCCCTGCACTGTTTCTATCGCATTTCCTCTGCATTATATACGGCAAGGCGCTCCGGCGCAAGCCAAACTTTTGTCCCTAAAAACCGCAAAAACCGGCTGTTTGACGGCTTTTGACGGCGTCACCTGCGCGCTGCTTTGGCAATGTGACCGGGTTGAGGACGCCTCAATATGCGAATACCACGTTACTACGGAATATAGTAGAAATCCTCACCCGGCAGGCTTCCCCCGATCGAAGCAGGATCCATGTCCTCCAGCACCTGCAGATATCCCTCCAGGGCCGTCTTCATCTCTTCTCCCGTGATGCAGGTGATATTGCAGTATGGAATCGCCGCCTCGGCCACCGCCGCACTGTCGACGATGCCAAGCTCCGCGATCATCTCTGCCGCTTCTGACAGATTGGCATTGACGTAAGAAACAGATTCCTTGTGATCCTCCAGGAATCCCTGCACCATCTGCTCGTTAGCTTCCCCAAACTCATCCTCGCCTTCCAGAAAATCCTTCCGCGCGATTGTTACCCCTGTCACCATGCTGCTTCCGTCTTCCGGCTGCAGCTTCGCCCACTCATCAGCCAGATCCAGAGCCAGGCGAAGGTTCTCATTTTTCATCGTCGCTACCGTTACAAATGGCTGCGGCAGCAGTCCGACTGCGCCCTCCTCCGTTGCAAGCGCCGACACCACTTCGGTCGCCTCTGATTTGTACTCCAGCGTCACATCCTCCGTCGTCAGACCATTCTGCTCCAGCAGATACTGCAGTACATAATCCGGAGTCGTCCCCTTTCCGGTCAGATAAATCGTCTTGCCCGCCAGGTCCGCAACAGACTGCACCGTCTCTCCGCCCTCAACCACATAGAGCACGCCGAGTGTGTTGACATCGATGACTTTGACATTGCCATCGGTCTTATTGTACAGGATACTCGCCATATTTGCCGGCACCAGCGCAACGTCCAGCTCTCCGTTTATGATCTTTCCAGTCAGCTCGTCCGCCGCCGTCGCCATCTCGAACGAATACACCCAGGTCCGGTCCACCGGCTTCTGCATCAGATACGCCAGACCCATCGAAGTCGGGCCCTTCAGCGAACCGATCGTGACACCGGACTCTCCAGCGGATACTGTCATTCCAAGACTCATGACCGCAGCTGCGGTACAAAGCAGCAATTTTCTCATTTTCATTGTCGTTTCTTCCTCTCTTCCTTCTTATGCAGGCATAAATAGATCTGTGAAAAAAGCTCTTCCCTTCCATTCGTGCCCATACGCATTCTGCAAACCGCTTGTATCATAGATAACAAAATTTCCTCCCACTTCATTCTACCAAATATTCCAAAAGATTGCGATGTTTTTCTTTGCACAAATTTACGCTTCCTCACAGAGCCCCTCTCAGCACCTCAATCCGGCAGGTATGCTCTTTTGTCTTCTTATCATAAGCAAGTCCGACTCCCAGGATGCGCCCGGTATAGCCTGCCTTCTCACCAAGCCTGCCTTCAAACCTCAGAGCATAATTTCTATCCTTTATCTGCCGAATCGCCTCTTCTGCTGTATGGTCAACCTTTAATTCCAAAATGATCCCGTCGTCCCTGCGATTTGTTTCCGGATAGAAGATAAAATCAACATACCCGATCCCGGCCTTATCCTCTCTTTCGATCCGGTAAGTATCTCTGGCTGCCAGATACACCAGAGTTACCAATACGCTGAGCTCGCTTTCCGAATTGTAGTGAAGCAGGGGTGTTTCCGTATCGTGCGCATATTTCATAATCGCCGCCACCTGACCTTCGTCACCAGCAAGCGTTGCTCTCAGCATCTTCTCCGATTCCGCAGCCAATCGGTAAACATAGCCCAGAGAGGGCTCTTTCATCAGTACCTCGTCAAACTTGTCCATTAGTTCTTTATTGGGAATACTGACATATCCGTCCTCGTAGCTCAGAAAGCCATAGACGACCATTGCGGAAAAGATCTCATCCTTTGTCGTAAGCCGCATAGAAGACGCGGCATATTCCTGCACCCTGGCTGGAACCGGGATGCCCGCTGCCATCCTTGCAAGATCATCGCGTACTGCCGCCACATTATGATTGATATAATAATAAATCTCATCATAAGGACCAGAGCTCGTCCAGTAATTTCCAAGGTTATTGTTCAGCAGAGACAGGACCACAGACCGCGGATTGTATACACGCTCCCCTGCTTTCGTATGGTAGCCGTCATACCATTCGCGCAGCCCCTCGCGGGATACCACAGGATGTGACTGCAGTCTCCGGTACCGTTCATAGAGATCATCCACTTCACGCTCGGTAAAGCCAAAGAAATCGCTGTACAACTCCTCGGAAGCCATCGTATATTCCGCAAACATATTCAGTTCGGAACCGCTTGAATACTTTGAAATTGGCAAAATGCCTGTCATATAAGCCAGTGCCACATACTGCTTGTCCTTTAACAGATTGCTTAAAAAATCAATATAAGACTTCTTATCCCTGTCCGCCACAAAATCCCGATGGAAAATAAAATCCCATTCGTCCAGCACGAAAATAAAACGTTCTCCATAGATGGCATATATTTTCTTCAGCGCATCCCACACCGCATCCTCCTGCCGGATTCTGGCATCCGGGTACGCCTCTATGAAATCGCTGATCAGCATACTTTCTATACGGTCAATATACTGCTCATAGCTGCTGCATCTCCGTGGCAATTCATTCAATGCAATAAATATCACAGGATACTGATTCAGATTCCTTTCCAGATAATCATAATCCAGCTTAGCGGGTGTGTCCTCAGACATATCTGTTTTCTCACGGGCAATCTTCTTTCTTTTCTTTACAATATTCAATTCCTGGAAAAGAGCACTCGCATCGCAGCCTCTGGAAAAGAAAGCCGCAATCATATTTGCCATGATCGACTTTCCAAACCTGCGCGGTCTTGTGATACAGATATATTTCTGCGTTGTCCTCATTGCTTTCAGGATATCTGTCAGCAATAATGACTTATCAACAAAATATGGATCTTTGCATAGATCCCTGTAGGAATCATATGCAGCTGTACTGTTCAGATAAAATCCCATCCTTTGATCCACCTCTTTCTTCCATGAAGCAATTAGCCTGGAACCTGCTCCTTTATTTTAGCAGACTTTTTGAAAGATTGCGATGCTTTTTTTCACTTGCCGGCAGATAGCGGCACGAGTATAATCAAACATTATGAGTATTCACCGATAAACGCTGCAGCAGACGCAATACAAGAAGGAGTGGATTTGTATGGAAGAAACGCGCGTAAGGATTCGGGACATTGCCGAGGAGCTGGGACTCAGCACCGCTACCGTATCCAATGTCATTCATGGGAAGACCAGAAAAATCTCAGACGAGACGGTCCGGCGGGTTCAGGCTCTGCTGGAGGAGCGTCAGTATATCCCGAGCATGGCGGGGATCCTTCTGGCGCAGAATTCTTCAAAAATCATCGGAATCTTTATCAATGACCATGAGAAATATGAGGGACACACCCTGGAGGACGCGTTTATCGCCTCCTCCTTGAATTGTCTGTCCGGCGAAATCGAAAAACAGGGACTGTTTATGATGGTGAAGAAAGCAAAAAAGCCCGAAGAAGTGATTCAGTTTGCTTCTATGTGGAACATGGACGGGCTGGTGATGATCGGCTTCTGCCATCAGGATTACAGCTACCTGAGAAGCCATATGCGGATCCCCTTTGTGATCTATGACGGCTTCTGCGACCAGCCGGATCGGTTTTTTAATATTCAGATCGACAACTATAGCGGCGGATTCCAGGTCGGTGAATACCTACGGAAAAACGGACATCTGCGCGCGCTCTGTATTTCCGACAATGAGACGGGCGTAGACCTGGAACGCTATCAGGGATTCTGCCGCGGTTTCTGCGGACAGCCCCACCTCCTCCTGATCCCCATGCACCGGAAAGAGCGCTGGGACTTTTACCGCCAGAATATAGAACGCTTCTGCCAGGTATCCGCCATTTTTGCGGTTTCCGACTATTACGCCATCGACCTGATTCATTTTCTGCAGGAACACGGCATCTCTGTGCCCGGGGAACTCTCAGTCGCCGGCTTCGACGATATCCCCCTGTGCGAGATGATCACCCCAACCCTGACCACCGTCCGGCAGGACGGAGTCCTGAAAGCAGAACTCGCGATCCGCAAGCTCCGCGAACTGAGGGAACAGAAATCGCCGGAGACAGCAACTGTTTTGCCCGTAACGCTCGTGGAACGCTCCAGCACGCGGAGCCTCTGTGCCTCTTCCAACGCTTGAGTTTTGCTGCTATCATTCGCCCCTGACAACTTTCTCTTTCGTAGAAACATCTTCTCCGTACCTACTCCCCTTTTTCCGTTCGCTAAGTTCAGCAAGCACAGAAGCCTTCCTTTGCTGCTTAGTTTCAAGAATATGATTTACGTTCCTCTCCGTCATCACACCCGGATATGATTCGTGAAAGTCCAAAAGAATTGTCTTCGCCTGTACTTCATTGTCCCGTATCTGAGAATAAATTTTCTCATAATCCCTCGCGGCAAGTATCTCCCGAATAAAAGAGATAGAATCCGGTGAAAACTGCTCCCAGCCATCGTACAGATTGTTGACCGCCTGATCTATCATGGTATAGGTGATGGACTTTCCTGCACGTTCATGCTCTGCAAGAATCCCCACAATATCAGAAAGGTCATTCTTGTATTTTCTTCCTGCGCGGAGTTTCATCGCAATCAGGTATTCTCCGGTCACAATACGGACATGTAACACCTGATTAAAAGTTCTGTATGGTACAGAATATTCGCTGAGCTTGCGGGAATAAGAATCTGTTTTTACAAAGTCTGCGTTCAGCCAGCCGTTTGGCAGGCCAAACCTGTCACCAATATGGTTGATGGCATCTTTCATGATAGACACAGCAGGAAGGATTGCATCGATATCTGTAGTCATTTCCCGAAAACCGTAGCTTTCGAGAATGGCGGCTCCGCCAATCAGAATAATCTCGACCGGGATGTTTCTTCCACCGAGTTTTTTATATTCTTTTGAAAGTTCTTTCAGATACATATTAAGACTGTCTCTGGTAAACGCTTCGCTGTTCTCAGTTGACATTGCGGATCTCACTTTCTACGATATTGAATCTCATAAATTCGGGTATGGCTTCTTTTCTCGCCTGCCTTTTCGGCGCATCGCTTTTCCACGCCGCGCAAAGAGCCAAAACGCTTGCCGGATATATGATATCAGAAAGCTTCTGTCTGCGCAGGTCATTGTAATCCTCGCAGAGACAAACATTGTTGAGCCGGCTGATATAGTCTACCATAGCCAGCAGATACAAGCTTTCCGGATACCATTTCTTCTGGTAATACGCGCGGACAGCATCGGTCTTAAGCGTTTCAATCAAAAAATCAATGTCCCCAAGTTCCTTCAGTTGATGACATACATTGCTCTTGAACAGCTCAAAGGAGCAACGCTTCTCAAAGCAGGGTGCAAGCAGATCCTCCATGGAAATATGCAGTTCCTTTGCCAAACGATATACTGTCTCTGCACTGCATTTTTCAAGTCTCGTCTTGCCAGTGCAGATATCGTTTAAGGTCATATACGGAATCTTGCTATTCTGAGACAGCCGATAGATCGACATATTTTGTTTTTTCAGTAATTCATTTATCATTGTGGTGCTCATCCCCCTCGCTTTCCTTATGCGTATATCATAACGGTATACCGTTATAATGTCAAGGGGATATAAGGCAATTTGGTACTGTTCACGGTCTTTCTGTCCGCGAACAATAACACGCTTCGCGATGCGCACAAAATACGTTAAAAACGCATTTTGACGCTGCTGCCCTCGGGATTTTCGTGCATTCTGCACGAAAACGCCTCGCGGAACAGTAGATCCGTGAAACCCGGCATAAGTACAGAAAGTAACGGAGTCTCTGTGCTGCTGCCAGCGCTTATGCCTGCCCCTACCAGATCCGATAATTCCCGCTGAGCGCCAGGAGCGCAAACAGATACATGCAGTTGTCATAATATCTTCTGCCGCCTTTGCGCAGAGGCTGATTCCAGAACCATTCTACCCAGCGCTTCGCCACGCTCCAGTCGCTCTCTATTGCTTCTGAGTTCTCCCGCCTCTCTGCGCATTTATGATTTCCTGTGTTTCCCAGGCTCTCGGAAGCTGCCGTAGCTCCACCGTCATCCTGCTCATCTGGCTTCACGGTCAGCGCTCCCTGCGCGGTAGTCGCAAGCAGGCCGAGCGGATGCAGCACATTCTGCTCCACTGGCGTTCCGTCCACCTCAAATACGCACCTCGCTGCTTCCAGATCCGTGCCAAGGAAACGCATCTGCCGAAGCGGTGCACTGTAATGTCCCTCGTCAATTCCAAACCATAGACAGTCCAGACCGATATTGGCCGCAGTCCGATAGGCATCGCTGTAGAACCGGTCATGTGTCTCGCCCCAGGGCATCCGCTTCCTCATGGGGCTTCCGTCAAACTCTCCGTATTCCGGATTCAACCCGGTCACTGGATGGCAGGCCTTCGCCAGATATTCGCGGCTCGCTTTGGCCGCCTGCTTCCAGAACCTGCAGTCTTCCTCGTTGGCCCAGAGTGCAAACAACTCATAGAAATGCGGCAGATGATACGATGGATCCGTAAACGGGCTCCCGGGGACAAAGAGGATCTGTTTGTTCTCCCGGTTCCACATGGGATCCCCCGGCCTTCCGTTTTCTCCTTTGTGAAGGCAGGCGCTTAAGATATTCCTCGCCTCCTGCGCATAGTTGAAGATTCCCTCGCCATCCCCCCACCGGTGGGAAGCAAAAAACAGCGCCATCGCAAAGAACTCCTCACCGTCCGGCGCCGGACCATACGCATTCTTTTCCCCGTTTGTCTGGCAGCTCCAGGCGAAATAGCCTTCGTTTTCTCCGTCTTCCATATACATGTAGGTCTTCGCCCACTTCCAGATGCGGTCAAACTCCTCTTTCCGGTCCAGCTGAACGCACATCATCATGCCATACGACATCCCCTCTGTTCTGGCATCATGGTTCCCGGTATCCTCCAGATACCCCATATCCGTTCCTGCCTCGTGATAGATCCGCTCCTCCTCACTCCCATAGAAAAAGGTCTGAAACGCATCGTCTAATTTCTTCTGAATCTCCTCCGTGCTCTTTCCGATTTCCGCAAAAACATTTCTATATACTCCAGTGTTAAATGCTGCCATAGGTCTCTCCTCCGTAATTATAAAATATTACATATACTTCCCTTGTCATTTCCGTTTCCAGTACTGACACCATGCAAAAACAATTGATACCTGATTTTACCATAGCTTTCCCAGAGCGTCCATTCTTTTTCCAGAAGCAGGTCTTACTTCCATGCAGAGCATTGATTACACTTTTTAGCACCGACCTTGCCAGTACGTCCGCAATACAAAGCTGCACGAAAGAAAGCTTTTGTTCCAAAGACACTAAACTCATTCTCTTATGCATTATTCGAAATTGGCTCATTTTACGATTTGAAGTATTCGGGTGCTGCTGGTATTCACAGCATCATTTTTATGCATGATTCACAAAAAATCTCCTCCAAATTTGTAAGAGGTTACGCGTTTAACCTTTGAAATGTACTGCGAAACAGGATAAACTGGAACGCGGGGAGATATCTGCCCCGAATCATCTATGGGCACGGGATACATCCGAATGTCGTTTTGCAACACCCTCAGCCCGAATTGTCCTGCACGTATCCGTCCGGCACACTCGCAGGATAGTGGCTACGGAACAGTTATCTGAATATTACGTTTTGGAGGAACCATATGAGACAGAACCATTCTTTTTTTGAATCTGTATACAGTCTTGCCATCCCGGTGGCGCTCCAGTCTATGCTTCAGTCTTCGTTCAGTATCGTAGACCAAATCATGATCGGTCAGCTTGGGAGCATCAGCGTCGCCGGAGTCGGCCTTGCCGGAAAGTTTTCCAGTATCTTTTCCGTAATTGCCGCGGCCTTCGGATCTGTGGCCGGCATCATGATCGCTCAGTATCTCGGGCAAAAAAATAAGGAAGAAGTCCGAAGAAGCTTCCTCCTGAATCTCGGTTTTGCGCTGGCCGTCGCCGGTATCTTCACAATCGTATGCGCTCTGCTCCCGATGCAGATCATGGGACTCTACACAACAGATTCCGCCACGCTGGCGGCGGCAGCCAGATATCTGCGCTTTCTCTCCGCAACCTTTTTCCCCATGGCCGGCGCTGTCCTGCTCTCCACCTTGTTCCGCTGTATGGAGAAGGCAGCCCTGCCCCTCTACGCCAGTATCTGCGCAGCCGTTGCCAACACCGGACTGAATTATCTTCTGATCTTTGGCAAGCTTGGTTTCGCACCGATGGGCGCAGACGGAGCCGCGATCGCCACCGTGCTGTCGCAGCTTTTGAATTTCCTGCTGATGCTTCTGATGTACCTCCGGCACCGGAGGAGCTTCCATGCCGTTACTGGCGCGCCCGCCGGAAAAACTGCTTTTCACTGGGGGCAGTATGCCTCTATCCTTCTCCCGATGCTGGCCTGCGAATTTCTATGGAGCCTCGGCGAGAATGTCTACGCCTCCATCTACGGCCATCTCGGCACAGAAGCCTGCGCGGCAATGACCCTGACAAACCCCGTCCAGGGTCTGATGATCGGCGCACTCTGCGGTCTTTCCCAGGCAGCCTCTGTCATTGTCGGAAAGCTGCTCGGCAACGGAGACACAGACGGAGCTTACCGTGCATCAAAAAAATTGATTGCCTATGGCTTCGCCGGAAGCGCCGTGCTGTCTGCTGTGCTCCTGCTGACCAGCCGCTTCTATGTAATGATTTATCAGGTGGATGACACCACCCGGCTGCTGACCCGGCAGATCCTGTTCGCCTACGCTCTCATCGCTCCATTCAAGGTGCAAAACATGATTGTCGGCGGCGGTATCCTCCGCAGCGGCGGAAAAACTGCCTACGTAATGGTCATCGACCTCATCGGCACCTGGGTATTCGGCGTGCCGCTCGGCCTGCTCGCTTCCTTCGTGCTCGGTCTTTCCATTCCCTGGGTCTACTTCATCCTCTCCCTGGAAGAATGCGTCCGCTTCGTCATCTCGATTGCTGTGCTGCGCCGTCGGAAATGGATGAACTGCCTGGAGGCCGGAGCGCGTACTTCAATCACAGCTTAATCCAGATGAAGCAATGGCATGATATCGGCATCAAAAGATCAGCATCCTCGTCCTACTTGCGCGTAAGTAGGTGAATAACCTTCTAACCCGCCAAAAGAGGAAGAAGAATCCGTTGACATTTGTACGTCATAACCAAAGGCACAACGCCATAATGTTCTTTTCAGTCATCGCATAGATTTGGTCTGGCAGAGTCATGCTCTTTCGGGCCAAGACTTTGCAATGTAAACTCCAGCTAATTCAAAGGTAATCCACAGAGTTCTATCAATTCCCTGTATCTTGCCTTATTATCCCACAAAATCCACCTTTTAAATGCAGTAAAAGCAGAGTTTTCTCTTACTTCCCTCTTGATCGCGCAAAGCAGATCTTCTTTATCATATTCCTCTGCTTCTTCATAGTCCCGGACCAGGTTTTTAAATTTGGAAAGTTCTGTTCGTAATTCTCTTCTTATATGTTTCGCTTCAAGCTTCCGCGCGCTCGTCTTCCGTCGGGTTCACATTCTCCACCAGACTCTGATATCTTTTTACTTTTTCCATCAGAATGTCCGAATACGTTTCCAATTCAAAATACCCTTCCACAATCCCCTCCGCCGAATACTGTGACATGTCTTCCAGACGAATCCGTTTTTCCAGGTCATATATCACACAGTTTTCAACTGAATTTAAAATATAAGGCGAATGGGTGGAAACAATAAACTGTATTTTAGGAAAGAACTTCGTCAAAAAAGGCAGGATTGTCTTTTGCAGACCTATGTGCAAATGCGTCTCCAGCTCATCGATCAGGACAATGCCCACTACATTTTCTTGCCAAAGCTGATAACGCTTCTGCGCTTCGTATCGCTCACTTTCGCTCCCCGCATTTTCCATCGCCTGCCTATACTGGGCTATATACCCTGGATACTTTTCTTTCACATCTTTCATATTTCCGTCTGCAATCACCTGAAGATATTTCTTCAGCGCCCGCAAAACCGTCGTTTTCCCGGAGCCGTTTTTTCCTGTCAATAGCAGATTCGCCCGCTTTTCCGGCTTCAGAGGAATGCAAATATCCGATAAATGCCGCAGCTCTTCGATCCTGATCTGAGTAATATAGTGGTCCATAAGAACCTTCCTTTCCCTTTTCTCTTTGTATATGCGAATCCAATATAACACTTCACATGCAAGCATTTGTTTAACTGTTCTTTGTAGATATATTTTATCCCATTTCAGTCTGCTTGCCTATCCCTAAATTTTCTTCTCGGTTCATGCATAAATGATAAAATCGCCCAGTTTGCCTGACCTGCAGCTGGCTGACCGTTAACAAGAGCAAAAGCCGCACCAGCCTTCCTACATCCGGCTCATCAGCTCCTGTCCATGCTGCTTGAGCCACTGGTTCCACTTATCGTATTCCGGAAAGACCCGGTAGACCTCCTCATAAAATCGCTTCGAATGGTTCATTTCCTTGCGGTGGCACAGCTCGTGCACCACAACGCTGTCAAGCACTTCCATGGGCGCGAGCATCAGCAGACAATTGAAGTTGAGGTTCCCCTTACTGCTGCAGCTGCCCCAGCGCGTCCTCTGATTCCGGATCGTGATCCTTCCATAGGTCACGCCGACCTGCGGCGCATACAGCCGCACCCGTTCTGGGATGACTTTGACTGCCTGGTCTGCAAGCTCCTGAAGCTGCTCGGCCGAAAGCATGCTCCCGCCAGCCGTATCTCGTTCTGCCTCCGCCGCCTCTTCCCGGCGCTTCTGCGCCTCCAGATGTGCCAGAATCCACGCCTCCTTCTCCTTCACCAGCTCCTGAATCGCCCGCTGCGGCAGCTTTCTCGGAGCACGCACGATCACCTTCCCGCCCGGATGGATCTGGATCCCCACCGTCTTGCGGTCAGAACGAATTACAGTATAGGTAATGTCCATAATTTTTCTTCCTTTCATTATCCCTGTAAACCTCGGACCTTTTCTTATGTTTTTGCACCTTATTCCTTTTCGCAAACGGCAAGATTTTCACGATCCGAATCATTTTACTCTCCGATGCTATGATGTATCTGCGCGGACTTTCCTGGAAACACTGATGCAAACGACTTACCACAACTTTATCCGGCTTCTGAGGAAATAAAAACTCTGCTCTACCTCCCCGTGCAGCGCCAGCTGTGTCGCAATTTCCAGCATACGCGGAGTCAGGCGGTGATACATCACGCGCATTTCCCACGGAATCCCCAGGATATACTCTCGTTCCCGCCCGGTCAGGCAGGACAGCATCCGGCCAAGCCGCTGCTCGCGGTCCCGGTAGATGGTCCCATAAGGACAGGAAACATACGACTCTGTCTCGCTATTTCGTTCCAACTGCCGGTGCAGCTCCTCCAAAAATTTCCGCCTGGCCTGCTGCTGTCGCCTCATCTCATCCCCACACGCATCCTGATGTTTCCAGTCCTCTTCATTTCCGGGCTGTCTCTGTCCCTCCTCTTTTTTCTGCCGCCCAGACGCAAACCACTTTCTTCTTTCCGTATTTTTATTTTTCCCCGCATCCTGCTGCGTCCACTTCTCATTTTTTTCCCGCAACCCACATGGTACAGATACCTGTAATGTCTTCTTATCTCCCTGCTCCTGCACAGCCTGCTGTCCGAACATCCTCACTTCAAATGCTTCCTCCGGTATCGGAAGCGAGCCAAGCAGAACACCGCTCTCCGTCAGATAGCGGAAAACCGTCTCCTGCACCCGTGCGCGCGGAGTCGGAAAATCAAGATGCCTGCATATTTCATCCACCGTATACCCCAGATTTACCATATGCCGGATCGCGCCGCCGCTCGCCACATCATGTGTAAAGTTCGACAGCGCCTCGCCAAAATAATCCGGCTCGTCTCGCTTTCTCTTTTCCATACGCTCACCAGCTACAGCGACTGCTGGTTAATCCGTGAGGCAAGCACGCCCGCGCCAAACCCATTGTCAATGTTCACGACGCTGACGCCGCTTGCGCAGGAATTCAGCATCGACAGAAGCGCCGCCAGTCCGCCGAAGTTCGCACCATAGCCGACACTGGTCGGGACTCCGATCACCGGGCAGGCGACAAGGCCGCCGATGACGCTCACCAGCGCGCCCTCCATCCCTGCCACCGCGATCACGACATTGGCATTCTCAAATGCAGGCAGCCGGTGCAGCAGCCGGTGCAGCCCTGCCACACCTACATCATAAATTCGTTCTACATAATTGCCATGCAGCTCTGCTGTCAGCGCAGCCTCCTCTGCAACCGGCAGATCACTCGTCCCGGCTGCAACCAGCACAATCTTGCCCTTTTTCGGGACCTCACACCCATTGACAATCCCGATACGCGGGATCGGATAATACTCAAAATCCAGTGACCCGGAAATCTCATCCGCTTTTTCCTGTGACAGACGCGTAATCAGAATATTCGGAATCTTTTTTTCCTTCATCGCTGCCGCGATCCCCAAAATCTGCTCCGCTGTCTTCCCCTCGCCATAGATGACCTCTGGCATCCCCTGGCGCAGATGGCGGTGCAAGTCTATGTCCGCATAATTTCCAACCAGCATATCCGGCTGCAGACTCACATCGCGCAACGCCTCGCCGGCGGTCAGCTTCCCGGACTCCACCTTCTTTAAAAGCTCATAAATTTCGTTCTGTTCCATTTTATAATCCCCATTCTCCTACAGACATTCTTAACGAACCGCTATGTCATCCATAGCAACCAGCGTTATGTTATGATGAAAGCGTCTGCTGCCTACTGAATTACTGCACATGCTGGTACGCAATGCGCGGGCTGCCATCCTCCACATAGATTCGCCCGCATTTGACAAATCCATTCTTTTCCAGCACATGCTGCATGACATGATTGTCCTCGTGCGTGTCTCCGCGCAGGTTCGGACACTGGGCCAGGCACCACTGAATACAGGCTGACCCCAGCCCTCTGATCCTCCCGCGCGATGCAATCCGGTGGAGTACCCCATAGGGTTCTTCATTCAGCCACGCGCCATCCTCGATCACACGGTAGGTCGGATCCTCACCCAGCCGAAAGACAAAAACTGCCTCTGCCGCGCTATCCTGCACTGCCACATAGCTGATGCCCTCCTCAATGTCCCTGCGCACCAGCTCTTCCGACGGGTAGCCGCCGACCCACTGTTTTTCATTTCCCGTCGACCGCATAAATTCACGCGCAATCTCATAGATCTCCATGACTGCACTGATATCTTCCTGGGTTGTCCTTCTGATTTCCATTCTCCGACACTCCTTTAAACTTAATCATGAATCATTTTTTTGTTCTGACGTCCTTCTACATCTCAATCCCCGCATCTGTCCGAAACACGTTTTTCAAAATGGTTCTAAATCCTCTTTTCATCATAGCACAGCGCCATTTTTTTCACAATAACGAGCGTCTGCTGTGTAACTTTATTTTCTCCGGTACACACTGGCCTCCTTCCGCAGCTTTGACGGCGGCTGCCCGTATTTCTTTCGGAACGCCTTGCTCAGATGAAATTCGTCATAGAAGCCAAAATTCACTGCCGCGTCATGCAGGGTGGCATCCGGCTGAAGGCAGAGAAATTCGCGGACCATTTCCAGCTTGATCTCCATCTGATAGGAAGAAAATGTCACTCCGCATGCGCGCTGAAAGCGATTGTTCAGCGTCCGCGCACAGATATAAAACTGCTCTGCCATCTCCTTCGATGAGTAAAAGATCTGCGGATTGGAATAGAGCTTCTGCCGCACCTGCTCGATCATCGGGTCCGGAACCGCATTTTTCGCCGTACCGGACTGCAGTGTGAACAGTTCACACAAAATCAGATTGAAAAACAGAGAAAGGCGGTTCTCCCGCTCTTCATCCTGCGACCAGTATGCAGTGATCAGTTCCTGAAAATACTTCCGGATGCGCGGCTCACGCTGGCAGTGCAGCAGGGAAGCACACGGGATGATCTCTGGCAACCGTTTCGCGACATCCTGCATACCAGACTCTTCCATTTTATCCATGTCCGTCATGTCTCGTTCTTTTGGCCCTGCAGCGGCTAAATCCGTGCACTGCCATTGCTGCCCGGCAGCATCTGAAGCTGAATACTCCCAGTCCTCTGTCACGGAAATCGCATTTGCCTGACCTGTCTTCTCCGGAGCGAACCACTCCTGTTCTGTCATCTCTGAATATGTTCGCTCCCGCTTTTCAGTCCGCAAAGCCACCTTTTCTCCCTTTCCCATAGCTTTCCATTCCTGCTTCACCGTTCGTAGAGTCATTCGCCTTTCTGTCTCTAATAGTTGCTGTTCCCGCCATGCCGCCTCCAACGCTGCCCGCTCCTGCTCCATCTGCATCTCACTTTGCGTCGGCAGCACATGAAAATACATATGGCGGCATCCTGGTCTGCACAGCTTTTCTCCCCAATGATGCCGACCGGCAGTCAGGATCAGCAGATCATCGGTCTGCAGCTGATACCTCACACCGTTCTCACAGATCTCCCACTCTCCATCCAACAGATAAAGGAAATCATGCTCCTTCATAATGCGGTCCGGATGCTTCCTCTCATTCACCGCAGTCAGATAATTCGCGCTTGTCACCTGACGCCGCGCCATTTTTTCCAGATATATCACTACTTTTGCCCTCTTCTTCCCAGCTAAATCTTTTGCCAATATACGGCCTCATTCATCTTTCGCCAAACCACCTTGCCTGATTTCTCATCAAACTGCGCTTACTTCCATCACCGATGCAGCTGCAGCAACTCATTCAACTGCCTTGGCGCTGGAAAATAATAGCCACAGGCTTTCGTTCACAGCACGTCTGGTACGAAATGACTGTATGCAGGTTATTTATCTGTTTCCATATTTTACATGTTTTCTTCCAGATTAGCAATGGTATCTTTTCCCTTCTCCTGATACAATAGCATCATTCGCGAAATTCATTATTCTCATGCAGGAAACGGTGACTTTTTTCACACCCTCAAATACATTACAGGAGGATTAACATGGAAAAACAGAACTTTTCATTCCCGCTCTCTCTGCGGGATGTCCAGGTAACAGACACATTCTGGAAAAAAGAGATGGAGCTGGTCCGCACGGAAGTGATTCCGTACCAGTGGTCGGCACTGAACGACCAGGTCGAGGGGGCTGCCCCCAGCTACTGCATGCACAATTTCCGCGCAGCCGGCAAGCTGAACCAGGAAAAGCGTGAACAGGGAAGCAACTTCGTAGAGCCTGTATACACATTCCGCGGATTCGAAACGCTGCCGGACGACCCTCAGCATCCGGAAGAGAACCGGTTCTACGGCTTTGTTTTCCAGGACAGCGATTTCTACAAATGGATTGAGGCAGTCGGATACTCACTGACGCAGCACCCTGACCCGCAGCTGGAAGCAATCGCTGACGGTGCGATTGACCTTGTGTGTGCCGCACAGCAAGAGGATGGCTACCTCGATACCTACTATATTTTAAATGGAAAAGACCGGATTTTCACCAATCTGCGCGACAACCACGAGCTGTACTGCCTCGGCCATCTCCTCGAGGGCGCGGTGGCATACTATCAGGCGACCGGAAAAGATAAGCTGCTGAATGCGGCGCGCCGCTATGCCGACTACGTTGCAGACTATTTCGGACCGGAGGAGGGTAAATGCAAGGGCTATCCGGGACACGAGATTGCAGAGATGGCGCTCGTACGGCTCTATGAGACTACCGGAGACTCCAAATATCTGAATCTGGCGAAGTATTTCGTCGATGAGCGTGGAAGCCGCCCCTACTATTTTGACAAGGAGCACCCGGAAGAGGTGAAAAAGCATCCGAACGGCCCGCGCTATGCCTACAATCAGGCGCATGTCCCGGTCCGCGAGCAGGATGAGGCGGTCGGACATGCCGTTCGCGCAGTCTACCTCTATTCCGGCATGGCTGACATCGCACGGCTGACTGAAGATGAGACACTCTTTGCGGCCTGCCAGACACTCTGGGATAATATGACGCGCAAAAAGCTCTACATCACCGGAGGCATCGGCGGCACTCACGAGGGAGAGGCATTTTCCTTCAATTACGATCTCCCGAATGATACCGCCTACGCAGAGACCTGCGCCTCCATCGGTCTCGTCTTCTTCGCGCGCCGGATGCTGGAGATCTGCCCGGATTCCCGCTATGCGGATGTAATGGAGCAGGCACTCTACAATACGGTACTCTCCGGCATGGCGCTCGACGGAAAGAGCTTCTTCTACGTGAACCCGCTGGAGGTGCTGCCTGAGGCATGCCATAAGGATTCGCGAAAGTTTCATGTGAAGCCTGTTCGCCAGAAGTGGTTTGGCTGCGCCTGCTGCCCGCCGAATCTTGCGCGCACCATCAGCTCGGTCAGCTCTTATGCATTTACGGAGAAGGAAGATACGCTGTTCGTCCATCTCTATGTCGGAAGCGACCTCAAAAAGACGGTCAACGGCAAGGAAGCAGCGGTTCACATCACCTCCGGCTTCCCGTGGGACGGCACAGTTCAAGTCCGCGCAGAGAGCGCTGATGAGCCGCTTACGATCGCATTCCGTGTGCCAGGATGGGCGGAAGGCTGCACAGCGGAGCTCACCTCCGGGCATGGCACTACAGGCTACAGTGCAGAAACTACATCGGAGCAAAGCGGTAAAGGCTATCGCGTAGAACTTACTTCCAAGCCTGTCGCATCCAGCGACCCGCACTGTGATATCTGCCCGGATGCCACCAGCTCCCGCCTCTCCATCCTCGGTCTTGCACCTGGAGAGTTCGAGCTGCGCGACGGCTACCTCTACATCACGCGAATCTGGAAGTCCGGCGAGACTCTGACGCTCCACTTCCCGATGGAGGTACAGATCTGGCAGGCAGACCCGCGCGTGCGCGAAGATATCGGCAAGGTAGCTGTTACACGCGGCCCGATCACCTATTGCCTGGAGGAAGCAGACAACGGTGCGAACCTGCACCTGCTGACACTTTCCCCGGAGGCTGCTGCAACCGTTGAGGAAGCTGTCGTTGCAGGCGAACCGGTCCGGACGATCCTGCTGCCCGGCTTCCGCGAAGTGCTTCCGGACGCAGACGCAGAAGAGGCAGGCAGCCGTCTCGGCCTCTACCGCCCGGCTTCCCGCCCGGAAAAGACCCCTGTGACGCTCCGGTTCATTCCCTACTACACCTGGGCGAACCGCGGCGAGAACGAGATGGCTGTGTGGGTGCGCGTCTGATTCTGAAAAACTTTTAGAGTCAACACTTGCCTGTGACGCAGAGACTATAGCCGCTCAGAATCCGCACGCACTGCGATCAATCAGATCCGGAACCGGAACTATGGCAGCCATTTGGAACAATATTTCGGTGATGTCCTGCTGGCAGAATCAGCTACGATAAAAACAGAGGCGGTAAAAAGCATCCATGCCGAATTGAGAAATTAAACAAATCAGTAACCATAAAACGGGCCCTGTGCTATTTCTGCACAGAGCCTGTTTTGGCATATCAGTCCGACATTATTTTGTTACTGATGAATCCAAGTTAGTAATGATTCCGGACTCCAGATTGAATGTCCTCCGGTGATAAACCAGTATCCGGAATTGCACCAATCAGTGACTCTATTGCCGTTTCGATATCTACCCTTTTCTTGCTCTTCTGCACATCTTCGACCGCTCCTGCCCGCCTCTCTGTTGTTGCATTTCAGCTAAAATCGCTATACTCTAAAGCAAACCAGAAATCTGTTGTGGGGAAGCACACGGAGCAAAATTTTCCATTCTATAAAATATTTATTATAAGCACCTAACATTTTCGATTTCCTGCAGACTATATAGATGAAAGCATTGATCAATGCCCTGGGAGAAACTGAAATGAGAAAACACGAATTGCTGAACTATCTGGATGATACACTGACAGAAAAGCTATTTGGATTCTGCTATGCAAGAACCAATGACAGTTATGAGGCACAGGACCTGTGCTCGGATATCATCTTCGCGCTGATAAAAGCAGCCAGCTCAGATGGAGCGATCGAGCATGTGTATCCCTTTATCTGGCGTACCGCGCAAAATGTCTACGCAGACTTTTCCAGAAAACGCAGGCAGCACGCCGACCTGTTCTGCGAAGGGGATCCTGTGGATCTGTTATCTGGTGCTGCATGGGAGGAGATCGGCGGGCAAAGCGGCGAGGATGAGCTGCTTGCCGCCGTCTACCGCCAGCTGTCCTTCCTGACGAAAACGTACCGCGAGGCCATGGTCCTGTTCTATCTCGACGGCCTGTCGACTGCTGAAATCGCCAAACGTCAAAGCACCAGTGAGACAGCTGTCCGTCAGCGATTGTTTACAGCAAGGAAAAAAGTCAGAAACGAGGTAAATGAAATGATGGAAGCCAGCCAGAAACCGATTGCTCTTGACAAAATGGAATATATTCTATGGGGTACCGGCGACCCCTGCTGGGGAGACCCGCGGACGGTATGTACGAGGCAGTTCTCCAAACATATCCTCTGGCTCTGCCACAAAAAGCCGATGAATGCCAGGGAAATTGCAGACGAATTAAATGTCCCGACGGTCTATGTGGAGGAGGAGCTGGAAATCCTCGCAGCCGGTCAAAACAACCAGTATGGACTTCTGAGAAAGATGGGGAACGGCAAATTTGCCATTAACTTTATTTTGCTTGAACGCGAGGTGATCGAAAGGGTTCACGCCATTTATTCCGAACAGCTTCCCCATATCTGCCGAAGCATTGCAGATTTTATCGAAGCACACAGGGACGAATACCTTGCGTTCCCCTATCTGAACAAAAAAACGGACTTCAACCTGATTCTCTGGCAACAGATCCACGTCATATCCTCCGCTTTTTCTAAAAATGTTGAGGACATCCTCAGAGAAAACTATTTCTCTGCCGCCGGTACAATTGAGCGTCCGTTCAGCGTCTATGGATATGTCGATTACGGTAAATATTACGGCGGCGGCTGGGATGGTGTTACTGCAGCTCATGTGTGTGGGTATTCCAAAATACGGTTGAATAACATCTACTGCAAACGGGTCCGGCGCCACTTTGACTGCGGGCTGAATATTGCAGCGGATCCCCTGATCCAGCTGGCGCTCCGCGCGATTGACGGTCTGGATATCAGCCTGCTTTCGGAAGACGAAAAAGAGCATGCCTCAAAAGCAATCGAGTGCGGCTATCTGTACCGTGAGGGCGGGCTGCTTTACACAAAAATCCTGGTAACGGACGAAAAAGACGCAAACCGTTTATTCGATCTGAGTCAAACCCTGCACCATGGCTGCTTTGCGGAAGAAGCAAAGGCTGTCGCCAAAAAGCTTGCTGAGACCATCCGCAAAACCGTTCCGAACTACCTGATCGCAGAGTGGCCGCTTTTCAATTCCCTTGCAAGTATGCCTGTACTGGATGGCTTAGTCGAGGCACTGATTGAAAAAGGCATCTTAGTACCGCCGGAGGACGGCGTCGGGGCTGAGGGATGCTGGATGACCATCGCGAGGTGAACATAAGGCGACCACTGTTAAACTGTACTTTCACTCCACCACCAGCACATTCTCGCAGTCCTCATATCCCACGACCAGCTTCTCGGTGAGGATCCTTGTCCCCTGAAATCTGGCAAACGTCACCGAGCTGACCTGGCCAAATTTGGAGCTGTCGCAGAGCACAAAACACTCTCTGCACTGCTCCATGGCCGTTCTCTTCACCATCGCCTCGTTTGCGTCGGGCGTAGTGCAGCCGCTCTTCTTCGTCACACCGTTCGTTCCGAAGAATCCTTTGGTAAAATGATACTCCTGAAGCGTCCGTATGGCCTGGCTCCCAACCACGGCCTCTGTGGAGCCCTTCAGTTCCCCGCCTACCAGCAGCACCTTCATCCCCCGGGTAACAAGGCTCTGGGCATGTAAGACCGCGTTCGTCACAAACGTCGCGCTCTTTTCTTCGATATAGTCCAGCATATGCGCAGTCGTCGTCCCTGCATCCAGGTAGACAAAATCATCCGGCTCGATCAGAGCTGCGGCATACCGGGCGATCCTGCGCTTTTCCTCCCGGCTCAGATCACTTTTCTGGGCGACCGTATACTCGTGCGCCGTCACACGGCCCTCCTTCGCAACCGCCCCGCCGAATACCTTTACCAGCTTTCCGTCCTTATCCAAAGCCGTAATGTCCCGGCGCACCGTAGACTCGGAGGTATTGAGGAGATCCCTCACCTCCGTCACCGTAATACTTCCTCTTTCACTTAGAAGCTTCAAAATCATCTCATGCCGCTGCTCTGTCAACATTTATTTTCCCGCCTTATACTCTTCCACGTTCGTTTCCAGCACAAGCTTGCGGATTGGAAGAATGCTGCCCGGTGAGACAGAAAGCTCATCGACCCCCATAGCAAGAAACTCTCTTGTAAGGCTCGTATCTGCTCCAAGCTCGCCGCAGATGCCCGCCCAGATCCCTGCCTTGTGTGCATTCTCCACTACCATGGAAATCATCCGGAGGATTGCCGGGTGATGCGGGTCGTAGAACTCATCCAGCTTCGTGTTCTGACGGTCGATCGCCAGCGTATACTGGGTCAGATCGTTCGTCCCGATACTGAAAAAATCCACCTCTTTCGCGAGCTCCTCGCTGATCAGGGCGGCCGCCGGGGTCTCGATCATGATCCCCTGCTCCGGCTCCCCGAACGCAATCCCCTGCTCTGTAAGCTCTTCCTTTACAGAGACTGCCACTTCCTGAATCCTCTTAATCTCCCTGATGCTGGTTATCATTGGATACATAATTGCTATTTTGCCAAAAACGCTGGCCCGGAACAACGCGCGGAGCTGGGTCCGGAACACCTCTGGACGCGTCAGACAGATGCGGATCGCGCGGTAGCCCAGAGCCGGATTCTCCTCGTGCTCCAGTTCAAAATAATCGCACTGCTTATCCGCTCCGATATCCAGTGTGCGGATGATGACCCGCTTGCCCGCCATCACCTGCGCTACCTGCTTATAAATCTGAAACTGCTCCTCCTCCGTAGGATAGTGGTCCTTTTCCAGATAAATGAATTCACTGCGGAAAAGCCCGATCCCTCCTGCGTCATTTTTGAGGACCGCCGCCAGGTCTTTGATATTTCCAATATTAGCATACAACATCAGTTTTTGACCGTCAAGCGTAACATTTTCCTTGCCCCGCAGCGTCTGGAGCAATTCTTTTTTCTCCTGCTCCTCCTGCTGCAGCTTCTGCATCGCGGCGAGCGTCTCCTCGTCCGGGTTCACATAGAAAACACCGTTTCCCCCGTCGACGATTCCAAGCTTTCCATCCAGCTCGTCCTCCAGCGAAAGCAGCGTCCCAACCAGCGCCGGAATTGCCATGGTCCGCGCCAGAATCGCTGTGTGGGAATTTAAAGATCCGTGAACCGTCACAAAGGATAACACCAGATCCTTGTCAAGCTGCACCGTCTCCGAAGGCGCCAGGTCATCTGCTACGATAATTGCAGGTTCCCTGGTATCGGCCGATTCTCCGCCTCTGCCGCTCAGAGTTCTAAGAAGCCGTTCCGAGATGTCCTTTACGTCCGCCGCGCGCTCTCGCATATAGTCGTCGTCCATCGCCGCAAACATCTGTGCAAAGTTGTCACCGGTCGTGGCTACCGCGTACTCCACATTGACCTCCTGGCTGCGGACAATATTTTCAATGGAATCGTTGTAATCACTGTCATCCAGCATCATCTGATGCACCTCGAAAATTGCCGCGTTGGCCTCCCCGACTTCCCTGAGCGCTTTCTCGTACAGCTCCTGAAGCTGCTTCATCGCCACAGTCTTCGCCAGCTGAAACCGCATCATCTCTGCGTCCGGATCCGAAATCTTCACACGCTTTACCTGCTGCTCGCTCTTCTTATAGACACGGATCCTGCCAATGGCGATCCCGCCAAAAACACTCTTTCCAAAGTATGTGTTCATTTTGCATTCTCCTATTTTCTGCCTGTCTTTCGCAAATCTTCTATAAATGTTTGTATCTGTTCAGTAACCCCACAAATACGCGCAAAAATCCATGAAAATATCTACGCTTCGCTCCGGTCGGTACTAGCTGAACATCCAATGGACGTTCAGCGTCCTCGCGGGACAGTAGCTGCTGAACCTTCCGCCTTACAACCTGCAAAAGGATTCCGAACCGTTCGGCGAAACATGATCGTACCTGTACACTATTATCTACAAATTCTCCTGCATAAATTTGCGGATGGCCTCACAGGCAGCCTCTTCATCCGCCCCGTCAAACGTCAGCGTGACTTCCTCGCCCTTCTTAACTGCAAGGCCCATCACACCGAAAATTGCCTTACCGCTCATTGCCTTACCGTCCTTTGCGATCTTAATGTCGCAGGTAAAGCCCTTCGCCGCTTTTACCAGCATTCCTGCCGGACGTGCATGGATTCCTTCCGGGTCTGTGATAACATACTTAAATTTCTTCATGAGTCGCTCCTCCATTTTCTTATATGATATTCAAGCTTTACTTCCATTATAGTATGCGCTCTGTCTTCCGCAACTATTTTAAAATCTTGCAGCTCTCTGTCTTTTTTCTTCCGCACGCTGTGAATCTCCGTGTATGCCCTGCGAAAACCAGATTTTTCTAATCGACTTTTTTCTTCAACGCTCCAAGCAGTACCGCGGATATCACTGTGCCGGCAACCAGCGCAACAAGATACATCCACGCATTTCCCATCACCGGCACGACGAAAATTCCTCCGTGGGGCGCCATCAGCGTACACCCAAATGTCATGGACAGTGCGCCCGCCACACCGGACCCAATGATGCAGGCCGGGAGTACATGAAGCGGATCTGCCGCCGCAAACGGAATGGCTCCCTCTGTGATAAAAGCAAGTCCCATAATAAAGTTTGTCGGCCCGGTCTCTCGCTCTTCTTTTGTAAACTTGTTTTTGAACAGCAGCGTCGCCAGCGCAATCGCACACGGAGGTGTCATACCGCCGATCATCACCGCTGCCATGATATCATAATTTCCTGCTGCGATTGCCGCGGTGCCGAATACATAGGCCGCTTTGTTGAACGGACCTCCCATATCGATCGCCATCATGCCGCCAAGGATCAGACCGAGCACAATCTTACTTGCACCGCCCATACTGATCAGTCCGTTATTCATTGCCGTATTGATCGCGCCCATGACCGGCTCCACCACAAAGGTCATCAGAAGACCAATCGCCAGAATTCCCGCCACCGGGTAAATGAGTACCGGCGCGATCTTCTCAATCGCCTGAGGCAGCTTATCGCACACCTTGCGCAGCCCCTTGATCACGTACCCCGCCGCAAAGCCTGCCACAAGTGCTCCAAGAAATCCCGAGCTTCCGTTCGCCGCCATCATTCCGCCGACAAAACCAACGGCCAGCGCCGGCCTGTCTCCAATTGCCATCGCGATAAAGCCGGCCAGAACCGGAAGCATGAAACCGAACGCCACACCGCCGATGTTTTTGAACAGCGCCGCAACCGGTGTGATCGTTCCGAAGCTTTCCCGCTCTGCCGCAGAGAGTGCGTTCAGGTCTACCATAAGCCCATCGATCAAAAAGGCAATCGCGATCAGGATGCCGCCGCCGACTACAAACGGAAGCATGTGAGAAACGCCATTCATCAGCTGCGTATAAATCTGATGGCCCACTCCTCCGCCGGATGTTCTCTGCGCTGCCTGTTTTGCAGAAGCATTCGCGCTATGGTATACCGGAACGTTTCCGGAAATGGCCAGGGCGATCAGCTCATCCGCCTTGTTGATGCCATCGGATACCTGGCGTTCGATCACCTTTTTCCCGTCAAAACGATCCATCGGCACCTGCGCATCTGCCGCAACGATAATGCAGTCTGCCTCTGCGATCTCTTTGTCGGTGAGCACATTCTTCGCACCGCCGGAGCCTCTGGTCTCCACCTTTACAAAACAGTCCCTTGCCTTCGCCGCCTTCTCAATCCCCTCCGCTGCCATATACGTATGTGCAATTCCTGTTGGGCAGGAAGTCACCGCGAGAAGCTTCACCTGATCCGCCTTGGCTTCTCCCAGATCAGCCAGGCGCTCATCTACGCTTTTCTTCTCCTCATCTGCCTTATCAATCATCTCCAAAAACTCCTCCGGAGAAGAAGCGTTCCGGATATTTGCCGTAAACTCCTCGTCCATCAGCATCATAGACAATTTGCTGAGTACATCCAGATGCACGTTATCCTCCGTATTTGGCGCCGCGATCAGGAACATCAGTGTCACCAGTTCCCCATCCAGAGAATCGAAGTCAACGCCATCCTTTATCACCATGGCTGCAAGACCCGGTTTTATAACCGCATCGCATTTGCCATGAGGAATCGCGATCCCCTCTCCAATTCCTGTCGTTCCTTCCTCTTCTCTCGCATATACCTGCCTGCGATAGCCTTCCACATCCCGGATCTTTCCGCTCTTTTCCATCAGAGCTATGACCGCGTCGAGCGCCTCCTGCTTACTCTTCGGCGCTCCGGTAAGAGAAATACTTCTCACATCCAGCAAATCTGTAATTCTCATAATTGCTCCTCCTTATTTGCTGAGGCTCACACCAGACTCTGCACAGCTGCCGCTTCTCGTCCGTTGTTCCTGCACATCCGCTATTCCTGCACGGTCTGCTTTGTGTCCGCCTCTTCTTCAGCCTTTGCCCGCGACCTGTGCATATACCCTCTGTATCTCCTCTGCTGTGGCAAGATGGTCCGAAAATGCACTGGCGCTCCCCGCTGCCACGCCCAGATGGAAGGCATATTCATAATCCTGCTTTTCCAGCCAGCCTGCCATAAAACCAGCCACCATGGAATCTCCGGCTCCGACGCCGTTGACCAACGTTCCCTTCGGAGCGGGCGCATCATAGACCTCTCCATTCGCCGCGATCAGCACCGCGCCCTCGCCAGCCATGGAGACCAGCACATTCTGCGCTCCCATTTCCCGGAGCTTTTTCCCGTAAGGTACGACCTCCTCCCTGCTTTTTAGGTCTGCCTTGAAAATCTCACCCAGCTCATGATTGTTCGGTTTGATCAAAAATGGCCGGTATGGGAGCACATTCAAAAGAAGCTCCTTTGTCGCGTCTACCACGATCTGTATTTTTCTCCCTCTCAGCTGCTCCATAATTTTCTGATAGGCGTCATCCGGCATCGACGGCGGAATACTCCCTGACAGGAAAAGTACATCCCCATCTCCCAGCCGGTCAAGCTGCGCCATCAGCTGCTGCACCTTCTCTTTGCCGATGACCGGGCCCTGTCCGTTAATCTCCGTCCCTTCTACTGACCGGAGCTTCACATTGATTCGCGTCAGCCCCTCCTCAATCCGGATAAATCCGCTCTGGACTCCCAGCTTTTTCAGGCGTCTCACTACTTCATCCCCGGTAAAGCCGGCAACAAATCCAAGCGCCGTACTCTCAATCCCGAGATTCCCGAGGACCGTTGAAACATTGATCCCTTTACCACCCGGAAGCAGCAGCTCTGAATCTGTCCGGTTCGTAAGACCCAGCTGAAAATCATTCACGGACACAATATAATCCAGCGATGGATTAAATGTCACCGTATAAATCATACCCTTTCCTCCTCCTTTCGCCTGTTTGCTTGTTTTTGACTTTGTGCCTCTAGTATAGCTTCAATTTCATTCAAAGTCAATCAAATTAATTCACAAAAAATCAGCTTTCTTTTTATCACTATTGACTGAATTTGATTTTTTATGACTGTTTTTGATTATCTTTTGCATTTTATCCAAGCCATAACCTGCGGGTGCCGCTATCTTTTGTCACTTTTTCGGTACCCACCACCGAATCAGCGAAAGAGTTATAAAGACTTATACGTTCCACTTCGGTCGGCGTAAGCCGTGTGCCACCGGCACACAGCGCCCTCGCGAAACAATGGACGTAGGAACTGTAACGAAAGGCGTACTTCGCAATCAATTGACAGAACCTGAACCAGTAACGCAAAAATTTCCAGAATCGCGCAGGAACTCCGAATAAAATCAGAGTCCCCGCTGGATTCTGGAAATACAGCCTGGATGCGTCAGGGCACAGCCCCCGCACTGCTTTTTCTATAGAAATTCTTTCACTTCCGCAACCATGTCCTGTTCTACTTTGATCAGGTCATCTGCGATTTTTTTCACCCGGTTCTCTGCAGCCGGATACTGGTTCAGGTACTTGCGCAGGGATTTGATTCCCATGTTGCAGCCGTCCGTCATCAGGTCAGCGACCGTCGCGTCGGAATGCTCCATCGCCATTTTCATGCTGGTTTTCATCCAGGACATCCCCTTCGCCATCGGATTCGGGTCCTTACCGTCATCATGGTACTCCTCCAGGATCTCATGGATCTCGCCGTCCAGCTTTTCATGCCGCTCCCTGCTCTTGCGCAGGATATTTGCCAGCATCTCGCTCTGCGCATCCCCAATCACATCATTGATCGAAGCGATCCCCATCTTTACACCGGAATCACAGACACGCAGCAGCTTAATCGTATCATCCTCTATCATCGTGCACCTCCTGTCTATTCGTTACAATCCACAGGCCAGTGTCATGATCTCATCATCAAAGGTTCTAAATCCGCATCATGCCTGCGCATAAGTGGATCAGTGACCTTATCACTCGCGAACTCCAGTCTGGTATCTTGTCCCCAGTATCATGTCATATGGTTCCCATCAACCAGCTGCCTCAGCCATATTCGTCCGCAGCCTGTTTTCTGCGAATTGTAATGTCTTCTCTACAGGATGTGCAAAAATCCAAAAACTATACGTCCGCTCCGACAATCCGCCGGATGTCCTGCTCCTGAATGTAACCGCACGCGCGCAAACCGGCGCGGATCACCGTCCGCCATACTTCTGCGGACAGCCTGCACGTGGTATCATCGCTCAGCTCGATCCGGTAGCCACGCTCCGCATCTCCGCACGCGATATGGTAAAAATTTCCGCGCCGGACTGCGCCGACCCCCTCCAGGACATTCATCATCCGGTATACCGTTGCCATGCCGATGCTGCTGTCACGCTCTGCTGCCTTATAATAAATTTCTTTGCAGCAGCTGCAGTCTCCTTCCAATATGACATCCAGAAGGATCCGGCGCTGCCTGGTAATCCGGCAGCCCTGCTCCCGCATTTTTTGCAGGATGGTTTCTTTCTCCATCTGGGTCCGCTCATACGGAACATACTCCTTCGTGACTTCCTGATCCTCAAACGAAACACCGGCACACTCTTGCGCAGCCTTTTGCTCTTCCAAATGCTCCTGCATTCCGGTATACCTCCCACCCTCTCAGTGGCAATGACCGCCGCAGCGGCTGCAGTCTCCGCCGCACTGCAGCGATTTTCTGCTCTTCTTATCCTTCACCATACTTCTGACCGCCAGCCACACCACAGCCACGACCACCAATCCTGCAATCGCTGTTCCCATAAAACTCCAGCCTCCTTCCAGCTATTTATCTTGCTCCTGCCAGTCTCTTTCCAGCTACCTTCAGTGTTGTACTCTCCTTGTACGGGCGGAACAGCAGATACAGGAATCCGACTACCAGCGCCGCCGCAACGATCGTCCAGAGTCCGAATCCGACGGTCCCGCCTATCAGCCCGCCGATCTGGTATACGCACAGCGATACGACGTATGCCAGCAGGCACTGATATCCGATTGCGAACAGGAACCACTTCGTATTATTCATCTCACGCTTGATGGCACCCATAGCCGCGAAGCACGGTGCGCACAGCAGGTTGAATACCAGGAAGGAATACGCCGCGATGGCCGTCATACTGCCAGCCAGCTCGCCCCAGATCTCTGCGCCGTCCTCTGCCACCTCGGCAAAGCCAAAGAGCACGCCGAACGTGCCTACCACGTTCTCCTTCGCGATCAGTCCAGTCACCGCCGCAACTGCCATCCTCCAGTCTCCCCAGCCGAGCGGTGAGAAGATCCATGCGATCGCGTTTCCGATCTTTGCCAGGATGCTGTCATTCAACTGCTCTGCCTCGAGCATTCCGAACGAACCGTCTGCCCAGCCGAAGCTCATCAGGAACCACAGCACAATCGTCGAGAGCAGAATGATGGTTCCGGCCTTCTTGATGAAGGACCAGCCGCGCTCCCACATGCTGCGCAGCACGTTGCCGACGGTCGGCCAGTGATACGCCGGGAGCTCCATCACGAACGGAGCCGGATCACCCGCAAACATCTTTGTTTTCTTCAAAATAATACCAGAGCAGATAATTGCCACGATTCCTACAAAATACGCGCTCGGAGCCACCCACGACGCGCCGTCAAATAACGCGCCCGCAATCAATGCAATGATCGGCAGCTTCGCTCCGCACGGGATGAACGTCGTCGTCATAATCGTCATCTTGCGGTCACGGTCATTCTCAATGGTTCTGGATGCCATAACGCCCGGAACGCCGCAGCCAGTGCCGATCAGCATCGGGATAAAGGACTTTCCGGAAAGTCCGAACTTGCGGAAGATACGGTCCATGATAAACGCGACTCGCGCCATATAGCCGCAGGCCTCCAAAAATGCCAGGAAGATAAACAGTACGAGCATCTGCGGCACAAAGCCAAGCACCGCGCCGACGCCTGCCACGATACCGTCGAGGATCAGTCCCTGCAGCCAATCTGCGCAGTTGATTGCCTCCAGTCCGTTTCCGATCACCTCCGGCACGCCCGGCACCCAGATCCCATATGCGGAAGCTTCCGGCTCACCCTCGTCTGCCAGCGCCTGTGCTTCTTCTCTGACGGTATCAGTGATCTCCACCGTCTCCAGCACTTCGCCTTCTTCATCCAGAATCTCTGCGGAAGTCTTTCCTTCTTCGACCGCAGCTACGATCTGATCTGCACGGCTGAAGTCCGCCGCCGCTTCCTCATACTCGGAGGTGCCGATGCCAAACAGATGCCATCCGTCTCCGAACACGCCGTCATTCGCCCAGTCTGTCGCATACGTACCGACTGTCGTCACAGAAACATAGTAGACCAGCCACATCACCAGCGCAAAAATCGGAAGTGCCAGCCAGCGGTTTGTCACAACCTGGTCGATCTTATCGGAGGTCGTCAGCTTTTCCTTCGACTGCTTCTTCGTCACGCATTTTCCAATAATGGAGGAAATATAGACGTAACGCTCGTTCGTAATAATGCTCTCTGTGTCATCGTCAAACTTTGTCTCCAGCTCCCTGATCTCCGTGGAAACATCCGGAACTGAGCTCATCTGCTCCGAAATCTTATCATCCTTCTCCAGCAGCTTGATTGCAAAGAAACGCTTCTGCTCTGCCGGAACGGTACTGCCAAGTTTCTGCTCCACGCACTCGATCACGGACTCAACCTCCGCGGCAAACTCATGCACCGGAGCGCTCGCTTTCTTTTTCTGCGCAGCCGCAACGGCCTTCTCCGCCGCTTTCTGGATACCGGTCCCCTTCAGTGCAGAAATTTCTACGACCTCGCAGCCCAGCTTCCTGCCAAGCGCGTCGATATGTATTTTATCCCCGGACTTTTCCAGAATATCGATCATGTTGACCGCCATCACGACCGGGATACCAAGCTCCATCAGCTGTGTGGACAGATACAGGTTACGCTCGATGTTCGTGCCGTCGATGATATTGATGATCGCGTCCGGACGCTCCCCGATCAGGTAGTTCCTGGCTACGACCTCCTCCAGTGTGTACGGGGACAGCGAATAAATTCCCGGGAGGTCCATGATTACGACATCCTTGTGCCCCTTCAGCTTGCCCTCTTTCTTCTCAACCGTGACGCCAGGCCAGTTTCCTACAAACTGGTTGGAGCCGGTCAGTGCATTGAATAACGTCGTCTTCCCGCAGTTCGGGTTGCCGGCCAGTGCAATCTTGATCGCCATTTTGATTCCCTCTCTCTTTATGCTTCTCTGCCGCATGTCTGCTTTGCTCTCCTACAGCTCTGCAAATCATTACCGACAGGAATTGTCTGCAATAACTCTTATAACTTATACCGCCATTCACAGGATTTATCTGTTGACGTAAGCCTTTATTATTCACCACAGACAGGCCTTTTCTGTTGTGGCACCCTATTCACCATAGCCAGAATCTATCCTCTGTCGTCGCAAATCTTTTTTGCAATAGACAGGATCTATCTGTCACCGCAAAGCTTTTTTGTCATAAACGCAGGCTGTTCGTTTTGACAAATTTTCATTTGTTCTGTCTCTCTTTTGTTTGTTTAGGCTAACTCCTGGTCAAAAAATTTTTGCTACGCTCCCGGTCTACTCGACCTCGATCATTTCTGCGTCTGCCTTCCGCAGAGACAGCTCATAGCCTCTGACTGTGACCTCTACCGGATCGCCCAGCGGGGCTACCTTTCTCACGAATACGGAAACCCCTTTCGTGATCCCCATATCCATGATCCGCCTCTTGACCGGCCCCTCGCCGTGCAGCCGCCTGACCGTGACGGTCTGCCCGCAGGCTACCTCCTTCAACGTCTTCATCGTTCTCCTCTCCTTTCCCTGCATCCGAATTATATCATGTGATCCTCATCCAATATCCGAGGCTCTCGCTTTGCACTCCAATTCTCATCCGAATCCTGCAGCATTGACTTTAATCCGCAGTCTGCCTGCATACACCTGTGCCGCAAGGCAGATGCTTCCCACCTGGCTTTGTGCCAGGGCTGCGGGTTCACACTATGATCTTGTTCGCCATATCGCTCCCGATTGCCACCCTGGAATCCTTGACATTGACGATAATGTTGCCGCCAACCCTGGATATCACGGTAACGAAACCGCCTGCTACAAAACCAAGATTTTCCAGAAATCTGCGTGTCTCCTCTTTCCCGCCAACTTTCTTGATCGCTATCTCTTCTCCCATATTCGCCATTGTAAGCGGCATCCTCGTATCCTCCTCTTCCAAATAATGTAATTATTTTTCATTTCCATTCGTTAGTCTATGCTAATTTTTATTAGATGTCAATAATTATTATTGAAAATTTTTATCATTAACCAAAATTATTACCCACTCTGCCAGCGCCTTTCAGCTGCCCTTCTGCTGCAACTACTACTCTGCCGGCATCTCATTTGCCATTGCCTCTGTGTTGCCTGTACTGCTCCAATAGATCACTGCTACTTTGCTCATGATTTTTCCCTCACCTTTCCTGACTTCACGCAGCCACAGTCAGCTGCAGCACGCTTCTGCCCTTCCTCCAGAGACGCAGATACACATCTCTGCACTTTTTATACCGCACGAACCGCTTCTGCGCCTCACACTCATCACAGTATACCTTCCAGCACCCGGAACACTTGAAATTCTGCCCGCCATTTTCGATGAACCCGATCACATCGCCCAGTGGATAGTCCAGAAATATCCCGATTTCATGCGGAAAATCCTCTGAATCGCAGAGCCGTCTTTGCAGATGCTCCAGCGCACCGTCCACCGTCTTACCGGAATACCCGTATCCCGCCAGAAACACCCGCACCTCTGAACGAGCAAGTGTCTGCGCCAGACGCGCCTTCCGGCAGACATAGATGAGCGCCCGTTCCGGATGACGACGCATCAGCAGGACCGTAATTCCTTTCCCGGCCATCTGCCGGTTCCAGTAGGTGATCTGCCGGTACAGCTCCATCTCTGAGCCATAGGGCATACTGAACAGGTTCGCCATCTTCAGTGAAGCAAGTGTCGGAGAACAATTCCCGATCAAATACTCTTCCAGCATACGATTCTCCTTTCCGGATCTGCGTTAGTATTTGCAGTTTGCACGGACATTATGTGCAATATTCCTCCAGCACACCTTTCAGCGCCGCCGCGCTGCTCACATGGACGCGCGCCACCGGGATATTGCTCCGCTTTGCCTCCTGTGACGCGGCGATCACCATCTTGTGAGACACGGTGTTCGTAAATAGAATCAGCAGATCCGGGCATCCGATTTTTCTGCGGATCGGGCCGCTCTCTTTTGCAAATACCTTTGCCTTGCAGCCATAGCTCTTGCAGATATCCGAATACTGACAGACCATTCTCTCATTTCCTCCGATAATCACAACGCTCATTGCGGTCCTCCTTTTTGCGATAGTCTTGTCTAACCTAAATTATAATATCCTAACTTCCAGTATCTGTCAATATCTGCAGATGATAAGAATTGTCAACAAGGCAACACAACAAAGGCGCCTTCCCTGTGGATCATTTTCCACGCGGAAGACGCCAATGATAAGATTTTTGAGAAAGTCATGATCCTTTCACTGCGAAATTTCCTGTTCTATCTTTTCTGCCAGTTCCAACAGCTCCTCCGGCTTTTCAATCCGATAGTCCGGCTGCTCCTCTTCAGTCTTTGGCGTCATGGAATATCTGGGCGACCAGGCCATCAGCACAGACCGTATTCCAAAGCGGTTCGCCCCTGCGATATCTCTTGCCAGATTATTTCCTACCATGATGATCCTGCTTTTCTCCTCCGGGCCAAGCTTCATCAGATCCATGGCTGTCTGGAACATTTTGGGGGAGGGTTTCCTTTCTCCGACAATTTCTGAAATGGCCCTTGCCCGAAACGGGCTTTCCAAGAATCTGCTTTCATAAATCCGGTCAAAGGATTCCTTCAATCCGTCCGCAACCAGAACAAGTGGATAACCTCTCTTTTTCAGTTCCAGAAGCGTCTCTTCCGCTCCTGGTATAAACTGTGCCTCATAAACCACTCCATCCGGAACCTTCCTGATTTCTGTAGATTCATCTACCAGGGTATCTCCGCTGTCTATAAAAATCACCAGCTTTTTTTCTTTCACGATTCTTTCCTCCATTTTATACTATTTCCCATTCAGGAAAGGTCTTGCCACATGAACATTAAAATACTCGATCAAAGGCCCCATAAAGAATGCTGTTATAATCGTTCCAACTCCGACCATCGCCGTAAGTCCGGCAAAATTACCTTCTGACAGCAGATACAGCGCCGTTCCCAACACGACGCACACCACATCACTGATAATCCTGCAATAGCGGAATTCCCATACCTTCCACGTATTTGCAATAATCAGGGAAACAGCATCATACTGATCCCGCATACTAAAACGCCAAAAATACTCATGAAAATTCTCTTTTGTTTCTTTTCCATGAATCTTCCCCTCTGGAGCATCGTTCATAATTGATAAATCCCATCATGCTCTTTCCATTATAATCCTAACCCGGATAAACCGAAAGCACAATTTTTCCATTTGCACAGGAAAAACAATAATTACATTGGATGCCCCGGATGGTTTCCTGTCATTCCTCCTAAATCCAGGAATATTATGTCTCTATCATAGCATAGGAAAAATGCTTCGTAAATTTTTAGTCGTACCAATCCTTACCTTTCATACTCCCAGTGCAGCAGCATATACACACTGGCTGACCAGGTATATCCCGGTGCGCGCAGCCCCCTGCCGGTAAGCGCATCGAAATTCTCATAATTCCCTTTTGCCTGCTCCCGTGACATTCTGCAATAACGCAGTGCAATATCCTCTGCCAGCTCTGTATATCCGCCCCTTCTCAGACCATCTACGAGCAGATAAGTAATCGGAGCCCAGATCGGCCCTCTCCAGTACCCATCTGCTTCATACTTTTCACTGGACGGCATCTCTGTCGCCAGACCATGTTCCGTCAGGAAATCTGCCACAAGTATCTTCACCAGTTTTTCCCGTTTTTCCTGATCCAGAAATTTCCCAAGTACCAGGGGCATCATCGTCAGAAGACTGGTCTGCTTTTCCTCATACTCTTCCGTTCCGCTCTTTTTCGCGACAAACCGGTCCCCGTTCCAGCTTCGACTGTAAAATCTTTCTGTCAGTTCCGCTGCTGCTCTGTTCCAGCTTATGCACTGTGTGTTCCAGTACTGTGCGCGGTCCGCTTCCACTGACGAATCCATTGAGCTTTCCGCCCTCTGCGTTAATTCCTCTGCAATCCGCTCCAGCGTCTTCATCTGCAGAATCAGATAGGCCGGCAGGTCCGGTGCATTCATAAAAAAGCCCCTATCAAATACAGTAGAATTATCCCACCCGCTGTCGCATCCCTGTGGATATTCCGGAACCCCGTCATGATCCGTATCGCTGCAGAGCATCCACCAGTTTGTCCATTTTTCCAGATAGTGGAAAACCGTGATCAGCTCCTCTGATTCAAACTCGAACTGGTCCATCAGTTTCGCAAAGCACCAGCCATGGATCGGCGGCTTGGTGATCCCCCACATGGTCTCCGCTCTCGGATTCCACATATCCGGCAAAACACCTTTTTCTGTCTGAAGCAAAAATGGCGCAATAAACTGCTCCATGGCAGAGCTCTTGCTGACCTTCGCCATGGCCAGTGCATTAAAGCAGTGATCCCAGCTCCACACAGCACTCATACGCTTTTTTGACATCAGCATGGTATCGTAGCGGTAAACATCCTCCGCCCTTGCAAAGCAGGACCAGAGATTGTACCAGGTAAGGAGACTATACTGATACACTGACTCGCTCTTTTCTGCGGCATTCTTCTCAGCTGCTCTATTGTCTGCATACTCCCTCTCTGCTGTATTTTTCCTCTCTGTCCCATTTTCCGGCGGCTCCTCTGGTAACAGAGACAGGAACCCTGCCCATTCCTCCCGGATTTCCTGCAGATCCTCCTCCGGACAGATCGGCCCCTTGATTTCTTCCGGTTCCATAGGAGAAATTCGCATTGCCGCCAATACTCTTCCCGAATCCGATCCCCTCCTGAGCAACAGATGATTTTTCATATTTACTGCATGCGGGCAGGAACCATACTTTTCATACGGTCCATCCAGAATTCCGTCCCCTTCCTGAACATAAAAGGTCGTGTATGCTTTCTGGTCCGGCGCAATAATCCGGAAACGCTGTTCCCCGTCCTCTGTACCATATCCGTTCTGCCTGTACAGTGCAATATGCACATCTACATTTTCGCTGCCTATCACCAGTGTCCTGTCATCTCTCAGATACAAACACGCTTTGCCTGCCCCACAGCAAACTACTATTTTCTCAGGAACCGCCGAAACAGAGAATTCCCGTTTGCTGTCCATCTGAAAATTCTCAAATTCAACCGTCTCCCGGTCTCCCCGCGCGGAAAAAGAAACAGAATACATGGGACCTTCTTCAAACCTGCGTCTGACGTTATGAACGATCAGCTCCCTCTGCCCTCTTTCGTGCGTCACCGACACATACGCACCGTACCGGCTAAACGGAATATGGGTAATATCGATTGCAACCTCTTGATCCGTCATCCTCTGCCGCCTCCTCTCATCCCTTTACACTTCCGATTACAAGTCCCGTTGTGAAATATTTCTGCAGGAACGGATAAACCAGCATAATTGGCAATGCTCCCAGAAACAGCTGTGCCGCGCGGCCTGTACGTGCGTTCATCATACTGATCAGCTGTGCATAATCGCTTCCTGCTGATTTTAAAATCTCATCAAAATTCCGCAGCAAAGTCTGCAGGTACGTCTGCAGCGGATAATTTTCCGGGCTCTGCATATAGATCATCCCGCTAAACCAGTCATTCCAGTGGTTCACCATACAGAACAATCCCACAGTCGCCAGCGCCGGTTTCAAAAGCGGCAGGACAATCCGGATCAAAACTGTCAGCTTTCCTGCTCCGTCTATTTTAGCAGCCTCCTCCAGTTCCTCCGGGAGTCCACGGATAAAGTTCATCAGAATAATCATATTATAAACAGGAAGCGCTCCCGGCAAAATGAGAGCCCACATACTGTTGAGCAGGCCTGCTTTTGTCACCACCAGATACGTCGGAATCAAACCGCCATTGATGATCATAGTAACCACAAAAAATCCCATATAAATATTTCTGCCCATCAGGTCCCGCTTTGTTTTGGAGAGAGGATACGCAGTCAGCACCATCAATACCATGTTCGTACCGCATCCCAGTATTACGCGTTTCACCGATACCAGCAGGGCTCTCAGAAACTTCCCTCCTGTCAGTGCAAATTCATAGGATTGCAGGGTAAAATCCACTGGCAATAACCCAACCTTTCCGGCAGACACTGCACTGCTCTCACTGAACGATACGGCCAGAAGATGTACAAATGGAAGAATACACAGCATTCCAACCAATATCATAATCGTATAGTTCAAAATATCAAACGGCCTGATTTTCTTTTTCTTCTGCATGATACCCCTCCTAGAATACACGGTATCCGGCAAATTTATCTGCCATGTAATAAGAAATGCAGATCAATGCGCCGGAAACAAGCGATTTGAACAGACCAACGGCAGTTCCCACCGCATACTGTGCCTGCTCAATTCCAAGTCGGTACACATAAGTATCAATAATATCTCCGGTAGAATAAACAATCGGTGAATACAGATTGTAGACCTGATCAAATCCCGCGTTCAAAATATTTCCGATGGAAAGAATCGTCATCAGAACAATCGTTGGCATCAGCATTGGAATCGTAATGTACGTTGTCTGCTTCCATCTGGATGCTCCATCCATAATCGCCGCTTCGTACAAGCCCGGATCAATACTGGTTAATGCAGCCAGATACACAACCGTTCCAAATCCAAAGGATTTCCAGATGTCTGATATGATCATGGTCCACGGGAAAATTTTCGGATCCCCAAGGAAATTCATTCCTCTCAGCCCTAATGACAGAAGGATCTGATTTATCAGCCCGTCTGCTGAGAGCAGATCCATCAGCACGCCTGCCAGAATAACCCAGGACAGGAAATGAGGCATATATACCAGAGTCTGAAACAGCTTCTTCACTCCCGATGCTTTTATTTCATTCAGCAGCAGTGCGAAAATGACAGGGACAATAATTCCTCCCAGAATTTTAAACACCGCTATGTAAAACGTATTCCAGATAGTTTTCAAAAAGTTAGGCTGTTTAAACAGGTAAGTAAAATTTCCCAGACCAATCCACGGAGAATTAAATCCCAACGCCGGATTATATTTTTCAAATGCCATGATCAGTCCGTACAAAGGAATATAGCTGAATATCAATACCAGAACCACTCCTGGAAGCAGCATCAGATGATACTGCCACTGGCGTTTGAATCTGGAAAGATAACCTGGTTTCTTTTGCATAGTCTCTCTTCCTTTCTGCCGCGGCCATCTCCACATTTTTCTAAAATTTATGGTATTCCCACACAGCCCCATAGAAGCGTACAGGAATACCATATCCATCATTTTTCACATCCTGACAGTGCACTAATGATTATACCTTGCGTTCACAGCATCCGTCGCAGTCTGACCTCCGGCCACATACCACTGCTCGATCAACGTGTCGAAATAATCCACATCCTCTGCACCCATGATAATCTTTGTGAAGCCCTCTAAGAGAATATCATCCAGCGTTGAGCCATAATCCAGAAGCTCCTGCGGAGCGGACCCCCAGAGCGCATCGTTCTGAATGCGGTTATCATTGGTAATCGCATAATTTTTCTCCATTGCAGAGCCTTCCATCCCAAACTGTGTTGCATATGCTACGTAGTCCGGATCCTGTTCGTTCAGCCACTTCATGGTCGCATTATAACACTCTACAGCGCTGCTGATTTTCAGAACCGATTCGTCACCTGTTTCTCTGGCTTCTTTTACCATCTCATAGCGGTTAATATCTTCCAGCGTATTCGTAACAGAGAACGGTCTCGTCGTGTGCTGCATATTGTTTGCATTGAATACCTCTACTTCTTCTGCTGTCATATCACCATTCGTATATGCATCAGCCTGAATGTATACATAATAGTCGATCAGTTTAAGGACTGCATCCGGATTTTCACAGTTTTTGTTCACTACAATGTAATCATCATTTGAGAACTGTCTCGGATATACGGCTGCTTTTCCGTCTGCCGTCGGCAATTCATGCGCCAGGAAAAGGGCGTCTGTCCCCTGCTGTTTTACTTCGTCGATACCGAAGGTCCACCCCTGCCAGGACGGGTACATCATAGCGCCTGCTTTACCGGAAACAACATCCTGCTTTACAGCATCTTCATTCATAGTCGCAAAATCGCTCTTCAGAATTCCCGCATCATACCACTTGTTCCAGATTGCCAGTGCTTCCTTCATTTCCGGTACAGTTGCACCATATACCAGATTTCCATCTTCTCCTTTTACCCAGATTTCCGGATATACGCCCCATGCAGCTGCCAGGCTGTAAAGCCCTGATAAGGTCTGGTCAATCGCCAGAGCATAATTCCCTGAAATATCCTTCATCGCGGTAAGGACCGCTTCCAGCTCTTCGATTGTTGCGGGCACTTCCAGCCCTGTCTCTTCCAGCCAGTCATTGCGGAGCCAGAGCAGACTTGGATGGAAGCCGCCGCTCAGTCTCGGAATCGCATAGATTTTATCATCTACCTTTGCTGTCGCAAATACAGACGGCTCTGCTTCCATGAGCCCCTTCAGCGTATCAGAAGCGTATTCCTCATAAACTTCTGTCAGGTCCATGATCATGCCCGCTTCCTGCAGCTGCTTCAGCTGAACATCATCTGCCACAAAGACATCCGGGAGATCGCCTGATGCGATAGCCAGATTCAGCTTCGTATCGTACTCATCACTGGTCCAGTCTGTCACAACCTCTACATTCAGCACATCCTTATAAGCCTTTGTCCACACACTGTTCGTCAGATCTTCTCCCTCCGGAAACTCGTAAGCAACCGCTTCACGCACGGTAGATAATGTCACGGTCTCATCATAGGGTGTCATCCAGTCCTCACCTGTTCCCTCAGACGCATATGCGATGTTTCCCATCGCTGTCAGAACCATGCTCCCCGCAAGCAGGACAGTCACCAGTTTTCTTTTCATGTTTCATTCCCTCCTTAATTTTGATGGTGCAATTATAGCAATCCATAATTTTCAAAAACATAAAATATATTTTCTTTTTTATAATTCTTTGACTTCCCGGGGCAGTATCCTGTAAAATATTGACTTCCTGATCTGGGTTACTTGTCCGTGAAAATGAAATACTGTACAATGTTATCTGTCAATAAACAGGAATTACACAGAGGAGGCGAAGCATGCGTAAATCCGATATCCAAAAACGATTGCTGAACTTATTCTTTCTCATTATCCTGCCAGTCATACTGCTTGGCATCGGCGGCGAGCTCTACACCTACCGCAAGTCCGAAGAAAGTATTCTGGCGTCCATCACAGACCGTATTCAGATTGATGCCTTTCATATGAATGACAGCTTTCAGGCAACCGCGACACAGACGGCGACCCTGCTTTCCAAAGCCCGTGTAAATCGTACCGCCAATCCGGATTACCCAATGAATAATTATGAGCGCTGTGAAAATGTCAACTGGATCCGCGATTATCTGGACAGTATCAAACTGAGCTGTTCTTTTGTCAACAACGTGCGGATCTACTTCCCCCGCATGAATATCTGCTACAATGCCACTAATGTCTATGATTATCAGCTTGGGCGGATTCTGGGAAGCCAGAATGATATGGCAGCAGAAGAATATGAGGAGCTTCTTGCTCTTCAGAATCTTTCCAGCCATATCCGCATTCATAATGAAAATCTTGTTTTCTTGCAATATTCTTCTGCAAAACAGCCTCAACACATCATTGAAGCAGTGTATGCTCCGGAAGTGCTGAAGGAATACCTGGAGAAAATGCTGGTCTATCAGGATGCCTATTACTATTTTCTCACAGATTACGACACCTTTCAGCTGACCAACTGTGAAGACGAGATCCTGAACGGGCAGATCAAAGCTCTGGAATCCGATGCCGTCACTACCATCAAAAGCAGAGGAAAAAAATACTATGTATTTTCTTATGATATTCCAGCCGCAGACGCCCGCTACATTCAGGTTATTCCGGCAAGACTGATGCTGATGAATCCTTCCATGTCCCTGTACTACTCGGTCATCTTCTCCCTTGCTGTTGTAATCTGTATGGTAATTATTGTGACTGGTTCCCTGCGGATCATCCGGGGACCGATTGCCCGGCTCAACGAAGCTTTTCATCAGATCGAGGAGCGAAAATTTGACACCCGCATCGGTACTCCTGTCGTATCCGATTTTCAATATCTTTACCAGAGCTTTGACAGTATGGCACGGCATCTTGATACTCTGATCCAAAAAGAACTGAAGCATGAGCTTCTGCTTCAGCAATCCCAGTTGAAGCAGCTGCAGGCACAGATTAATCCCCACTTTCTGTATAACAGTTTTTTCACTTTAAATCAAATGATTTCACGGGACATGAATGAATCCGCGAAGGAACTGACAAAAGAACTGGGGATCTATTTCAGATACGTCACACGCAGCGATTCCAGCGAAACCACGTTGTTTCAGGAATACCAACATGCGCTTGTCTATTCCAAAATTCAGGGAACGCGGTTTGCCGGCCGTATCCGAATGGAGCTCGATGACCTCCCGGATGAATACGCCTCCGTCCCTGTCCCAAGGCTGATTCTTCAACCGATTCTGGAAAACTGTTTTCAGCATGGTCTTCATGATAAAATCCAGGACGGTCTCATTCGTGTGACCTTTCATTTAAAGGATGGGACTCTGCAGATTCATATAGAAGATAATGGGAAAGCACTCACCGGGGATCGGCTCAGCCAGCTATCCGAGAACCTGAAATCCGTTCAGGGCAGCAACTATACCGGAGAAACCACCGGCATCCTGAATATCTGCAGACGGCTTCAACTCTATTACCAGCAGAAAGACTGTGTGCGCGTCAGTCGTTCGATGCTCGGCGGCCTGCTGGTTGTGATCACCATCCGAAGGAAGGAGTAATTATGTATCGCCTGTTAATTGTAGATGATGAAAAATTTATCGTGGAATCCATGTTGGACCTCTTTTCCAGGCAGGAAGACATGGAATTGGAAATCCTGACCGCCTATTATGGTGAAGAAGCCCTGCGGCTTCTGCAGTCTAAAATCGATGTCATCCTTCTGGATATTAACATGCCCGGATTATCCGGTATCGACGTCGCCCGCCAGATTACACAGAACTGGCCGCTGTGCCGAATTATTTTTCTGACTGGTTACTCCAATTTCGCCTATATTTATCAGAGCAACCTGATGAAAAACACCACGTATCTTCTCAAAACAGAAGGTAATGAGACAATTGCGCAGGCCGTAAAGGACGCAATTACAGAAATCGAAGAAGAAAAAAGGCAGCAGCAGATCTGCTCCCAGCTGGAAGTCAATAATGTATATCTGGAATATCTTCTGCATCTGGATATTCTGACCGATCTGCTGCACGGTAAAAAACAGTATGAGCTTCAGAAATCCATTCAGGATATGCACAACAGCTTTCTGTTCCATACAGACAGCCCTGTCTACCTTCTCTATATGAAGGTAAAACAAAAGCTCAGCTCCGAAAATGAACGGGATTTTCATCAGTATCTTGTCCAGATCACCCTTTTTCTGAGACAAGGTCTGAATCACAAATTTAAAATTGTTCTGGCAGACCTTGATTCCAGAACCTTTGTCGCCTTTTTGCAGCCGGATTACACCGCAGAGGATTCCGCTACCTTTGTCACTCCCTCTACCTATATCAGAGAGGGAATCAATGAGCAGCTGGAATCTCTCAGCTCCATCCTTCCGCTGCACCTGTTCTGTCTCTTTTACAATAAGAAAGTAGAATGGAATCAGATTTCCATAATCTGCCAGCAGATACAAGAATATTATACCCGCATTTTGCTGCCTCAGTATCCGCAGTATGACAGCTGTATTACCATTAACGAACACGATCTGCGCTCCTTCTGGCCTGCCAAAGCTCCTGTTCCTTCCGTCTACCCGAAGGATACCATCCGGGAACTGGGGCTGACCCTGGGTAATGAAAATAAGGCCGTTGTTTTTCAATGTCTTGAACATATCCAAAATTATCTGATCCCGCTGAAAAGTCTGCATCACCTCAGTGGAATCCGGCTGTATCATGAGATTTCCAATCTCTACATTGAATACATCAGCCAGTACCGTCTGGAAGAGAAATTAGCAATGCAGATCGGCTTATATAAACTGTTCAATCTCAGCCAGTTTGATTCCTGGGAAGACCTGATTGAGTACTACAGGCAGCTTACCTCCATTACCCTTGCTCTAAGCCATGCGGAAAATCATAATCAGAAAGAACAGATCCTGACCAAAATCAATGCGTATATCGAGAAAAATCTGCACCGGAATCTGACGCTCAATGAAATAGCCAACTCAGTAAACTACAACAGTTCTTACATCTCAAGATATTTCAAGCAGATGACCGGGCAGACAATTTTTCAGCATATTACACAGATAAGGATTGAAAAGGCAAAGGAATATCTGGATACCGGAAACGACAGTATCCAGAAAATCGCAGAGAATCTTGGATTTGATAATGTTCAGTACTTTTCCCTGGTATTTAAGAAGCATACAGGAATGTCGCCGAAGAATTACCGGCTAAGAAAAATGGAAACCAATATTTTTTCATAAATCGATAAACAGCGTTGACCATTTGCCGGAATCTATTTATAATCTTAACAGCGCAACAAAAACAGATCAAAAGAAAGGCAGAAAGATGAAAAAAATAAGAAGGTTTCTTTTTATGGCGGCGATCGCCGGGACAATGATGGTATTAGGAGCCGGCTGCGGAGCAAAGAACGAGAGTGCTTCCGGGGGCGGCACACAGCAGAAGGAAACGGCAAAGAGCAATGCAGCCTCTGATGGCGAAGCAGCAGAAGGGCCAAAGGTGGAAATCAAGGTAAAGGATTATGGAACAATCAAGCTGACTCTCGATGAGGACAACGCCCCGATCACCGTGGACAATTTTGTGAAGCTGGCCAAGGATGGCTTCTACGACGGGCTTACGTTCCACCGCATCATTGATGGATTTATGATCCAGGGCGGAGATCCGCTTGGTAACGGGACGGGCGGTTCGACCGAGACGATCAAGGGCGAATTTTCCAAAAACGGCGTGGATAACACAATTTCCCACAAGCGCGGTGTCATTTCCATGGCACGCTCACAGAACATGGACAGCGCAAGCTCACAGTTCTTTATCGTGCAGGCAGACAGCACGTATCTGGACGGACAGTACGCAGGATTTGGGTACGTCACGGAGGGAATGGAGGTCGTGGATGAGATCTGCGAAAAAGTAACCGGTCAGGATCAGAATGGCCTGGTGCCGAAGGAAAACCAGCCGGTGATCGAGAGTATTACCGTGGAGGATTGAATAGATTTCCACCGTAAAGCAATGAGGGTGTCACAAAATTACTGAAAGCCACAAGCTATGGTGCATGGTAAATCAGCCTGGGACTTGCACTTGTGTCTTAGTTGCATTTTGCAACACCCTCGTTTCCCCTGTCTCCCACACTTACTTCCGGAATTCTCCGATCTGTTTCCAGACCGCCGCAAAGAAAAAACAGTCGCCGTTCCTGCAAACAAAACTTAGCACAATGATTGGAAGCCGTCAATCATGCATGAGGACAGAATCAAAAACCCCGCTGCAAGCAACGGGG
>DKWE01000040.1 GCA_002491565.1 Lachnospiraceae bacterium UBA7160
TGACAGTTTATGAGAGCATTAACAAGTATGGCCGATGAGAGGATCAGCCATACCCATTTTCTATTTTTTACTTTGGCAGCATGGTGTCTGTACGTCTAATCCGTCAAGAAAATAGTTTCCCCATTGGCACATGGCTTCCAGAACGGGAATAATGCTGCATCCAAATGACGTAAGGGAATAAATGGTCTTAGGTGGTTTCTCAGGGATGACTTCACGGTGGATCATGCCGCAGTCCTCCAGGTCATGGAGCTGCTGTGAGAGCATCTTGGGCGTTGCCTTTGGAATGAGACGCTGCAGCTCCATATAATGTAACGGATGGCCGATCAGGTGCCAGAAGATCAGAGGCTTATATTTGCCGCCGATTAAAAAGAGGGTGGCTTCTACCGGGCAGTTGAATTGATTTTTTTCGTATTGCATGATCTTCTCCTTTCCTGCAAGGGTGCTATCTTTTTGGGAAGTATCTTCCGTAAAAGTGCATTCTTGCGGATACATTCATTCGTGCTACAATAAGTGCATGGTTGGTTTGACATACCAAATACAGGATACACAGAAAGGATGATTTATTATGGATTTTATCAGTATTGCAAAGCGACGTCAATCAGTACGCAGTTACAAAGATCAGAAAGTGGAACCGGAAAAACTGGAACAGATTCTGGAGGCAGCCCATGTAGCTCCGACAGCGGCAAATCTGCAGCCGGTTCATTTAATCGCCGTCCAGAGTGAGGAAGGGCTTGCAAAGGTCAGCAAGGCTGCTGGCATTTATGGCGCACCGCTGGCGATTATCGTATGTGCCGATCACAATAAGGCATGGGTTCGTCCGTTTGACCAGAAGCAGACAGGGGACATTGATGCATCCATTCTGACGGATCACATGATGCTCCAGGCTACGGAGCTTGGTCTTGGCACGGTGTGGGTCTGCTACTTCAAGCCGGATGTGCTGCGGGCAGAGTTTGATCTTCCGGAAAATCTGGAGCCGGTGAACATTCTGGTGGTTGGTTATTCGGACGATGAGCCTGCGGATACCAGCCGTTTCGACACACAGCGCATCCCGATGAGCCAGTTGGTTTCCTACGAAAAACTGTAAACAGCACCGTCCAGTTGGCGCAGTTGCATTTATAATTTAGAGGGGCGGCAGCTTTTAGGCTGTCGCCCCCTTGAATATCAGTGATATATTTTATTGTCTTGTTGAAATAACAGAGTCAATTAGACCATATTCTAAGGCTTCGTCTGCGCTCATAAAATTATCTCTGTCTGTATCTCTTTCAATTTCTTCAATAGTACGCCCCGTGTTTTCAGCTAAAATTCGATTTAATCTTCGTTTATTTTTTTGTATATGGTCTGACATTATTCGTATATCGCTGGCTTGCCCTTGAATACCATTACCATGTATAGCTGGTTGATGTATCATGATTTCAGAATTAGCTAACGCCATACGTTTTCCATGTGCGCCGCCCGCTAACAAAAAAGCTCCAAAACTTGCGGCAAGTCCTACGCATATTGTAGAAACATCACACTTGATATACTGCATAGTATCATAAATCGCAAATCCCGCTGTTACCGAACCTCCGGGACTATTGATATAAAGCTGTATATCTTTATCCGGGTCTTGCGCTTCTAAAAAGAGCATTTGTGCTATGATTAAGCTGGCAGAAGTATCACTGATTTCTTCCCCTAAAAAAATAATTCTGTCGGACAGTAACCGTGAAAAAATATCATAGCTTCTTTCTCCACGGCTGGTCTGTTCAATGACATAAGGAATCGTACTCATGCTGCAATCTCCTTGATTTCTGAAATAAATTTGTAGTGTTTGGGCATACAAGAATAGTACAAAGAAATTCTGTTTTGTTTTGGCATAAAGATTCCGATATTCCGATAAGTTTTAGGCGGATATAAATACACCTGCTTAAAAGCAAAAGAAAATGATTGTTGCGTATCATATCCGGCTTCATATGCAATTTGTGTTATCGACTTATCCGTTTTGACCAGTTTTTCAGCCGCAATCGCAAGCCTACGGTTTTGCAAATATTTATAAATTGTAATTCCTGTCTGTTCTGCAAAAACCCGATTAAGGTGGAATTTGGAATAGCCAATACTTTTCGATATATTATCTAAGCTAATTTCTTTTTCTATATTTTGCTCAATATAGTCTATGACTTTCTTAACAACTTCTTTTTGGTCTTTCATTGCATACCCTCCTTACATTCTTAACCATTATAGCAAGTTTAGAGGTATATGTCTTAATAAAAAGTGCTATTTTGGTACTAGATTTTGATAATTACATCCATGTAAGCATTTTACATGAGCATTCCATTGCGGTTTTGAACAGTAAGAGCAGGGGCGTCCTTATGAGTGCAAATCCTGCTGATTGGAGCTGAGAAAAATGAGAAAAACCTATATAATAAAAGATGGGGCTGTAAAAAAAGTCCTCCCCGCATATTAGAAAGCATCGTTTTTTTTGTGATATTCCGTTGCTTTCATGCAGGGGACGGCGGATTTTTTCATAGCCCCAGAGCAGATCAAATATGATGGAGTGTTGGAAAGGAACACTATGAGCAAAGACCCTGTTACACATGCAAAAGGGTTGTCTGCAGTCATTCCAAACGATAATGACGGTTACTGTACTGTCTATAAAATGGACTGTGCAGATGGGCTTGGGCTTATGACAGTTTATCAGGTCTATCCGGGGATACAGCTTATTTACAATGACTTTGAGGCGACAAGCTGTGACTGGAATGAGAGTCAGGATAAGAATATACTGGAGATCAATCACTGCCGGGAAGGGCGGGAGGGAAGCACACTGCTAAGCGGTTCCTGCCTGTATCTGGGAGAAGGCGATCTGTCTATCCATACGATGGATAACTGTTCCCCGGAAATGAGTTTTCCGCTGAAGCATTACCGTGGGATTTCGGTAGTGATCAACCTTGAGACTGTGGCTCAAAACCCACCGGAAATTCTCTCAGAAAGCGGTATTGACATACTGAAATTCAAGGAGAAATTCTGCCCGGACGGAAGCTGCTTCGTGATGCGGGCAAAGGATGAGATTGAACATATTTTCTCAGAACTTTATTCTGTGCCGGACTGCCTGCAGAAACCCTACTTTAAGATAAAAGTCCAGGAACTTTTGTTATTCCTGTGTATGGTAGACGTATCGAAAGAAAAACAGCGGGAGCAGTACACTTCCCCGCATGTAGAGATCGTAAAGGAGATCCATAAAAAGCTGGTCGGGAATCTGCAGGCACGGCCTACGATTGATGAGCTTTCCAAAGAGTACCTGATCAATACAGCGACCTTAAAAGATACGTTTAAAGGAATTTAAGGACAGCCGATTGGCGCGTATATGAAGGAATACCGGATCAAACAGGCGGCCGTCCTCCTTCGGCAGACGCAGGCTACCATAGCCGAGATTGCAAATAAAGTGGGTTATGAGAACCAGAGTAAGTTTGCGACTGCTTTCCGGGATATTCTGAAAATAGCACCGGCGGAATATCGAAAGCAGAATAGCAGTGAATCAACTGCTGTTCAAGGTGAACCGTAAATCTTAGCCATATATGCTTTGTACATGTAGAAGGAAAGTGCAATTCCTGACAGCGGCAAAATGCAGCAAGAGCAAAAGTCCCTGGTAAATATCAGGGATTCCTTTATTTTCTATGTATCGGTGACAGGCATTTGACCGACGCCCTCTCTTGCAGACAACAATCCAGAAGATAGCGTCCTTTTTTCACTTCCTCCCGGTTCTCGAGCAGCGCGCTGGCCGCCGTATAGCCGATTTCGTGCAGCGGAAGGGCTACGGAGGTCAGCGGCGGTATCGCATAGCTGGAATAGGGCAGATTTCCGAACCCTATCACGGAGAGATCCTCCGGAATCCGCAGACCGGCAGACGCTGCATACTGGTAAACGCCGTATGCCATGATATCATTCATAGTAAAGATAGCAGTCGGAGGCTCCGGCAGAGATAGGAGCCTCTTCGCGTGATAAGCGCCGCTTACCGCCTCCAGATTGCCGTAGCGAATATACTCGTCACGAAACGGCAGGCCATTTTCTTCCAGCGCCGCACGGTACCCAGCCAGCTGATTGTTTGTGATCGTGGTATCGACCGGACCGCACAGGACTCCTATCCTTTTGTGGCCGTTTTCGATGAGGTACTGTGTTGCCATCCGGGCTCCCTGGCAGTCATTGTAGTCGACGTAGGGAACTTCTTTTGAGTTGTAACAATAAACGTACATCACAGGCAGCTTCAGATCCTGGATCAGCGGGAGCAGCTCCGTGTTTCGCTTATATACACCAATATAAATCAGTCCGTCTACCCGGGAGGAGGACAGCGCAAGTATGTTTCTGGTCAGGATGTCATTGTACTGTTCCAGCAGATAGAAATGGTCATGGACTTTATTATCAATCCTGAGATTATAGAGCGTGATCGAATAGCTGTGATCCTCACAGTATTCATTGATCCCGTCGACAATCCTAGGGGTATCAAATGAAGTGATGTCTTCCGCAATCACCCCAAGTGTGTTGGACTGGCTCGTCTTAAGGCTTTTTGCCATTTTATTTGGCACATAATTCAGAGCAGCCATAGTATCGAGCACGCGCTTTCTGGTATCTGCTCCGACACGGCCTGTATTATTCAAAACATTTGATACCGTACCTATGGAAACGCCTGTTTTGCGGGCGATATCGTGCAGTGTTACCATACCGGGGACTCTCCTTTTCCTATCCTGTGATCTGTGCGCCGCTTTCCGAATCTTCTGGACGCACAGTCTTTTCATTCAGATGCCGCATTCTGCGGGAAAAAGAGCTGCATTCATCCACGTACCGCAGACTCTTTTACATCCTTCTCATCATACCATACCGTCAAAAAATGCGCAATAAAAACGGAAAATAAAACTGCACGCCCGCCCACTTGAGATTGTGCGTTTTGGCGTTTTTTTGCACTGAAAACTGGATATAATCTACAAAAATTACTTTTTCTCGTGTATTGGATTGACATACACGACAGAAATGTATATAATGCGAATTGATGAAACGTTTAATCAAATGCAAGTTGACAATCAAAAGTTGGAGGAATGCAGATTCCTCTGATTAATAAGAGGACCCGGAAAGGGCAGGAGGTATTTCTATGAAAAGAAGAGGTTTTTCATTGGCGTTGACGGCGGCTCTTTGTCTTAGCTGTGTGGCTAGCGCGTCGGCTGACGGCGGTACTATGAAGTGGTGGGATCAGTTTGCCACGCTGATGGATACGCATCAGGCGATCTATGACGCGTTTGAGGCAGAGACGGGTGTGCATGTGGACTATGAGAATTTTGATGCCGCATCCTTCCGGGAAGCGTTCGATCTGGCTCTGAGCAGTGACCAGGCTCCGGACATTCTCTCCTACGCGTGGGATGCAAACAATGCTGTCGCGAAATATCAGGAGGGAAATTTCGCTCCTCTGACTGTCAGCAAGGAAGATCTGCCTCAGTATGTGCAGGATGCACTCGTAGAGGGATATACCATGTTTGACGGAGAGGTGTATTCCTTCCCGACCTTCAACATCAACCATCAGGCGCTGCTGTGGTACAACACAAATCTCGTAGAGGAAGTACCTGCCTCACTGGCAGAGTTCCGTGAGCTGCTCAAGGAGCTGACAAACGCGGACGCAAATCAGTATGGTATTGCGCTTCCGATGACAGACACGACGCGTATCGGCAATATTATCAAGTACACGACGGCGCTCTCCGGCGGCACTGTTGATTTCGATTACGCGACAGGGCAGTATGTCTACAATTCCGACCTGCTCAAACAGGTATTCCAGTTCTTTGTTGATATCTGGGAGGATGGCTCCGTGCATCCGGCGTCTACTACACTCAAGACCCGCACCGTGCGTGAACGCTGGGTAAATGACGAGGTTGCGTTCGCGATTGACGGCTGCTGGTATCCTGGCTCTGTAAATACTGCGTTTGGCGCGGAGGTACTTACAAAGCTTGGCGTGAGCGGCATGCCGATTGTAGATTCATCCGTTACAAACGGCCTCGTCGGTGCAGCCCCGCAGGTCGGCACCTTCTATGTGACTTCCGGCTGTGAGGATACGGAGGCTGCTACAAAGCTGCTTATGAAGCTTCTGGACGACGATTACGCGATCCAGCTTGCCGGAGCGATGGACCAGCCGCCGCTGAATACCGAGGCGATTGAGAAGGCCGATGTTGCAGAGGTATATGTGAGGGGCTGTCAGATCATGGCTTCTCAGATGGGCTATTATCCGGAGCCGCAGGTGCGCAATCCGGAGGTCGCGGACGTGTATGCGGAGCTTACTACCATCACTCCGAATATCGGTGACATCTATGTGGGCTATGTGACCGGAGCGATCAGCGACTGGGAGAGCGCGCTGGATGAGTACAACCAGGCTATGAATGAGGAGCTCGACCGCGCGATTGAGACCTGCCAGGCCATGGGCAGCAACGTATCCCGCGAGGACTGGATTTTCCCGAACTACGTCCAGGGCGAGAGCTATACGGCCGACAAATATGCAGAGCTGCAGTAAGCGAGGCAGCATCATCATAATTGGGCAGGCAGGATCACATGTTTCGCGCTGACCGAAGCGTAGACCAAATACCCCGCTGATTTGCAGCGCTGTAAGCCAGATACCCCGTTGCTTGCAGCGGGGTATTTGATTGGCAGCGCAGCTGCCGCGGGATTCTGATGTTTGCGGTTCACGCAGCCGCGTTCCGCAAGGGCGCCGGGCGCATGTCCGGGGGGATGTTCACTCAGCACCCGCGAATGCGGAGAAATGTTCATGTGTATGCATGAAAGTTCTGCAGACCGTAAGTCGGAAGCCCAGCTCACACGTGCAGCAGAGCCTGACATGCTGTGTGTTTCATAGTAGCAGAAGCCTTGCGGCATGATTTTCTGTCAGAAAAGTGGCCAAGTGAGGGGATGCAAAGGTATCAACAATCGAAGTGCGCAGTCCGATGGAAACTCAGGCAAAGAGATCTGGCTGAGTAGGAAAACAGGATGGATACCGTACACCAGCCAGAAAGAGGAGGAAGAAATGAGCAGACAACGTTCGCTTCGGCGCAGCAAGACGCCTTATGGATGGATCTATTTATTTTTGGCCCCTACATTGATCCTTTTTACCATGTACACGCTTTATCCCATAGGGGCTACCGTCTGGTATTCACTGACGAACATGCGCAGCTTTACCAGCAAAAATGTCCGGTTTGTCGGGCTTGCCAATTACCTGCTGCTGTTTCAGGACAAGCAGTTTCTGAACAGCCTGCGTGTGACGGGGCTGTTTATGCTGATTGTCGTTCCGGCGCGCTTTCTGCTCTCGCTGGCGCTTGCACTGCTGCTGAACTGGAAGCGCTGCAAGTGGAAAACTTTTTTCCGGACAATCTTTTTCCTGCCGGTGCTGACGACCTCCGCAATCATCGGCGTGGTCTTTATCATGCTGCTGGACCCCACGATGGGACCGGTCAATGTGATTCTGGAGCAGCTTGGGCTGACCGAATGGGCTTCCCTGTCACTTCTCGGAACTGCCTCCACCGCGCTTGGCACCGCGGGTGTCATCTGGGTGTGGAAATGGCTCGGCAATTCCCTGATTTACTGGATCGCCTCGCTGCAGAGCATTCCGGAGGAGCTATACGAGGCGGCTAAGATCGACGGGGCAAACTCCTGGCAGACCTTTAAGAGCATTGTAACCCCATTGCTGCTTCCGTTTGCAGCCATCATCCTGGTGCTGACCGTCAGTGACGCGATCCGGGTGTTTAACCTGATGCTGACGCTGACAAACGGCGGGCCATTCTACGCGACGGAGACCGTTGAGGTATTCATCTATCGCCACGCCTTCCAGTCTACCTCCCCGCGCATGGCTTATGCTTCCGCAGCCGCGACGATCTTTGGCCTGTTCTTTATGGTCATTGTCATCGCGCAGCGCGCCGTCACATCTATCTTTCAGAAAGCGGGGAAATGAGCATGAAGGAAAAAGCATCGATCATACAAAGTAAAAAAGGATGGAAAAATCCCGGTGTGTGGATTTCCTTCTTCTTGCTGCTGCTCGCGGCGGCTGCATGGATTTATCCCTTCGTCTGGATGATTTCCGGCTCTTTTAAGTCAAACCTGGAGCTGCTGAATAAGGGGCTGAACCTGATCCCGGAAGCGCTGGATTTCTCAGCTTACCACCGCGCGTGGGTGGATGCCCATTTTGATACTTATTTTCTCAATTCGGTGATCACAACGGCTGCCACCGTTCTGATTGTGGTGATCCGCTGTTCTCTGGCGGGCTATGTGCTGGCAATGTATGAATTTCGTGGCAAGACGCTGATTATGACAGTGCTGCTGGTCACGTTCTTCGTACCGACAGGTACTACGCTGATTCCGACCGTATCCTTAAGCAGCGATCTGGGGCTTCTGAATACCCGGACCGGACTGATTCTCGCTCTGGCGGGCGGCGGGCAGGTAGCCTCCATTTTCCTGTACAAAGGCTTTTTTGAGCAGACACCGAGGGAACTGATGGAGGCGGCAGCGATTGACGGGGCAGGATTTCTGAAGATTTTTACGTCTGTCATGCTGCCGTTGACCGGGCCGATCACTGCGACTACTGTGGTAATGACCTTTATGGGTGCGTGGAATAATTTCATGCTGCCGCTGGTTTTCACCTTTTCCAACACCTCTCTTCGGACGCTTCCGGTCGGCATGATGGTCTTTTCGAGAGGAGATACCGTCGACTATGCCGGACAGTGCGCGGCTGCGATTCTCTCTATCACGCCGATCGTGGTGCTGTATGTGTTCTGCCAGAAATACTTTGTGTCCGGCATCGCCGGGGCGATCAAATCGTGAGAAAGGGTAAAGCAGGTTATGAATAAATTAGTATACAACCACGAAATCAAAATGATTGTAACAGACCTCGACGGCACGCTGCTATACGATGGCTCTACCTTGACCGACCGGACGAGGCAAGTGCTCGAGCTGGCGGATGTCATGGGCGTGCTGGTGGTGGTTGCGACCGGGAGAAGCGTCTGCCAGCTGCCTGAGGCTGTCCTGGACACAAAGGGTATCCGCTACATCATCACATCGAACGGTGCGGTGATGATCGACCTTCGGGAAAATAAAAAGATTATGCGCTCTATGATCCGTCACAGTGATGCCCTGCGGGTGCTCGAGCTCATCAACCAGCTGGAACTGCCTCACCGCTTTGAAATCAATGTCGAGGATCACATTTACTCGGAAAAGCATTTTCTGGAGCACATTGATGAGATCGAGCGCGATCAGAATCTGCGGGACGGCTATGACCCGCATCTGATCCCGATTGCAGACGCAAAGGCATTTTTGCAGGACGGCTGCAAGGACGTGGAAAAGTTCAACATCTTTTTCCGGACTGTTGAGGAGCGCAATCAGGGCATCATGATTCTGAAGCAGTACCCGTTTCTGTCGATCTCGTACTCGCTTGAAAAGAATATAGAGGTCAATGACTGCCGCGCGGACAAGGGCAGCGCCGTGGGTTTCCTGGCAAACTCTCTGAACATCGGGAGGGAGCATATCGTCGGATTCGGTGACGGAACAAATGACGGCCCGCTCCTTGAAGCGGCCGGTCTGGCAGTGGCGACCGCAAATGCGGCCGAGGAAGTAAAGAAAATCGCAGATTACGTGACACTCAGCAACCGCGAGGACGGAGTCGCCGCAGTACTGGAACAGCTGATCTGCACGGATAGGTAGAAGGTATCATGGGGTGTTTGGGACAGGTCAATGGATAGGGCCTGTCCTTTTTGGCCTGGAAGGTTTGTTATAGGCGTATATTTTGTGTTTTGGGGGTTTTCCTGAAGCGGAAAACGTGGTATACTCAATCATTGAAAAATATTCGTCCCAATGCAGCTGAATTAGATTTTTAGAGGACTGGAGCGGACGATCAAAGCCTCGAGGGCATTTGCTTGCGAGGCTTTCTTAGACATGGAGGAGAAAACAATGGCAGAGAAAATGATTCGCACGCGGTTTGCGCCGTCGCCGACCGGGTTTATGCATATCGGCAATCTCAGGACTGCACTGTATTCCTATCTGATCGCCAAGGCAAACGGCGGTCAGTTTATTGTTCGTATTGAGGATACGGACCAGGTGCGTCTGGTCGAGGGCGCGACGGACGTTATTTTGAAGACACTGGAGATGACCGGCCTGGATTATGATGAGGGACCGGGGGTAGGCGGCCCGAATGGCCCGTATGTCCAGAGTGAGCGCAAGGACATCTATAAGAAATACGCAGAGGAGCTTGTGGAAAAGGGCTACGCGTATTATTGTTTCTGTTCCCAGGAGCGGCTGCAGCAGCTGCACGAGGAGAATGAGGTAGGCGGCTATGACCGGCATTGTCGTGACCTGCCGAAGGAGGAGATCGAGCGCCATCTGCAGAACGGCGATCCGTACGTGATCCGCCAGCGCATCCCGCTTGAGGGAGTTACTTCCTATTATGATGAAGTATTTGGCGAGATTTCGATGGAAAATAAGGAGATGCAGGATCAGATTCTGCTGAAAGCGGATGGGTATCCGACTTACAATTTTGCGCATGTCGTGGACGACCATCTGATGGGCGTGACGCATGTTGTGCGCGGCAGTGAGTACCTGACCTCCACGCCGAAGTATGTGCTGCTCTACGATGCGTTTGGCTGGGAGCGTCCGTGCTACGTGCATCTGCCGCTTCTGATGGGCAAGGATGCGGACGGCAATGTTTCCAAGCTTTCGAAGCGCCACGGGGCAGTGAGCTTCCAGGATCTCGTCGCGATGGGCTATCTGCCGGAGGCGATTGTGAATTACATTGCACTGCTCGGCTGGTGTCCGAAGGACAATTGCGAAATGTTTGATCTTGCGAGCCTGAAGCAGAATTTCTCGATCGAGGGGATCAGCAAGTCGCCGTCCGTCTTTGATTATCAGAAGCTGAACTGGTTCAATTCCGAGTACATCAAGCAGCTTTCGGATGAGGCGTTTGCGGAGAAGGTTGTGCCGATGCTGAAGGAGGCATGCCCGGATTACGTGGATGTGAAAAAGCTTGCCGGGCTGCTGCATACGCGTGTTTCGACCTTGAATGAGTCGGTGGAGATGGTGGATTTCGTGGTGAATCGTCTGCCGCTCGATCCGGCGGCCTACACGAATAAGAAGAATAAGACGACTCCTGCACTCTGCCGTGAGATCCTGTCGGAGGTGACGCCGGTGCTGGAAGGCGTGGAGGACTGGACGAATGACCGGATCTTTGAGACGCTGAAGGAGTACGCAGCGCAGAAGGGTGTCAAGGCTGGTGCAGTCATGTGGGCAGTGCGCGTCGCGGTTGCGCGGAAGTCTGTGACTCCGGGCGGCGCAACTGAGCTGATGGAGGTGCTTGGCCGCGCAGAGAGCATGGCCCGTATTGCACAGGCGATCGAGGAGCTGGCTGCGGAAGCGTAATTGCTGAATTCCGGTCTCTGTAGACAAGCAGGAAAACTGCGACAGTGTATTCGGATCGTGAACAGAGCTTGTAACGTTCCGGACCTGTTTCGTGGTCGAGTTTGCTGAGTGATAAAGGGCAGAGAGGACACAATCCTGTTGTTCCATAAGCGTCTGGACAAGGAAAAATGGTGTGTAACTATATCAAGCGGAATTATAGGAGTACCGGGGCTATGAGTAATTGGTGGATTTCCGGTTGCTGTAGCAGGATAATAACTCAGCAGATGGAAGTCCGGATAAGATCGTTCGTGAAATATAAGTGGATAATAGACAAAAATGAAATGGACAGCCGGATGATCTGCATGCAGATGCGTCCGGCTGTCCGTTTTTGCGAAGTAACATGCTCCAGTTCAGCCAGCTCTACTCAGAGGTATTGCTTCTTGTAATGGTGACTAACTATCTGTAATGGTATGCTTGCATGAATCGTTTGCGATGTTGTGTGCCTGGGTCAGCAGGCATTTTGTGCTTATTCGAAATCAAACTGGTCGCTGAAGCGCTCCTGGAAAATCTGAAAAACAGCATTCAGGATGTCTTCATCTTCCACACCTTCGTAGCGCTCCAGGTCTTCTTCCGTCTCATCTTCTGTGATCCTTAAGATCTCAACCTCACCGGAATCCTGATCTGAGTCTTCGGCGGGGAGCAGAACAGCGTAAGTCTCGCCCTGATATTCGATCAGATCCAGAAACTCAAAAAGTACTGGAAGTCCGTCCTCGTCGGTCAGCTCGATGATACGGTCAGCTTCTTCTTCGTCGTCGGTCTCATCCAGTTCGGAGATGAGATCCTGGGCAGCTTCGTCAGCGAATGCGGCGATGGGATCCGGCATCTCCTCGTCCGTTGGCAGCGCATCAGCGCCGGTCAATTCGACGGTGTAGTCCGATGCTTCTTCCATAGATGGTGCGGTCAAGAGATCCGGTGTGGATTCTATCGTATCTGGAGTGTTTGTCTTTGCGGTCGAATCGTTCATGATTAGGCCCTCCTTTTCTAGCTTAATGCCGGAAATTTATTCCCGCGGGCAACGAGCCAAGTAGCCATGCTTGCATGGATATTTGGCGGTGCTGTGTGCTTCTCTATAGATAGCATACCATGCAGGGGGAAGTCTGGCAACAAAAATTTACCGTGGTTTTATTCGGACATTCTGGCTGAAAGCATGTCTGGATGTTTGCAGGTGCTAAGCGTTTGGCTACAGGTTCCAGGGGGCCGGAAGATTTTTTATGGTTGAAATTGATCTTGCCGAATGATGGGGAATTTGATAGAATAAGGGAATATCAGATGATTTCATAAATGTTACAAAGGAGACTTTCAAGATGGACACAAGGATATCAGAGGAACTTCTGAAACAGTTTGAGCAGCGTTTTGACGCGGATCGCTGCAGCCGTGTTGCGATGAATGCGGTGACGAAGAGCGGCGTGAGTGCGTGCGCGGAGAATCCGCTTGCGCAGCGTGAAGTACCGCAGACGTTTTCTATCAGTCTGAAGCAGGGAGAGATCACAAACCAGAAAAGGAGCGGGAGATGCTGGATGTTTGCAGCGCTGAACTGCATGCGTTTCCAGATCATCAACAAGTACAATCTGGAGAGCTTTGAGCTGTCGCAGAATTATACACTGTTCTATGATAAGCTGGAAAAGGCAAATTATTTCCTTGAGACGATTCTGGATACGCTGGACGAGCCGACCGATGGCCGCCTGATTTCATTTTTGCTTCAGGCGCCTTTAAATGACGGCGGGCAGTGGGATATGCTCTGCAGCATCATTGACAAATATGGGATTGTGCCGAAATATGCGATGCCGGAGACCTTCTCTTCGTCAGAGACGAGGGATATGACCTCTTATATGACCGAGAAGCTTCGCGAGTTTGCCTGCGTTCTGCGCAGAGGCCATGCAGAGGGCAAGCCGGAGGCAGAGCTTCGCGCACAGAAAGAGCGCATGATGGAGACAATGTACGATATGCTCTGCATCTGCCTTGGAAAGCCGCCAAAGACCTTTGATTTCGAGTACATGGATAAGGATCAGCAGTTTCATCGTGAGTGCGGGCTGACACCGCAGGAGTTTTATCAGAAATACATCGGGCTGGATCTGAAGGATTATGTCAGCCTGATCAATGCGCCGACCGCTGACAAGCCGTATTATCGCAGCTACAGTGTCCGCTATCTGGGCAACGTCTGCGAGGGCCGCCAGGTGCGCTATGTCAACCTTCCGATCGAGGAGCTGAAAAAGGCAGCTATTGCGCAGATGAAGGACGGCGAGCCGGTGTGGTTTGGCTGCGATGTGGGCGCGCGGTCGTGCCGGGACGGCATCATGGATCTCAATCTCTATGATCTGGAGAACCTGTTCGGGACAACGTTTGGCATGTCCAAGGCGGAGCGCCTGGACTATGGGCAGAGCCTGATGACGCATGCAATGGTCTTCCAGGGGGTCAATCTGACCGAGGATGGCACGCCGAACCGCTGGCGTGTGGAAAACAGCTGGGGCGAGGATGCCGGCCGCAAGGGGTATTATGTGATGAGCGACCGCTGGTTTGATGAGTATACGTATCAGGTAGTGGTGAACCGCAAATATCTTTCAGAGGACGCCATCAAGGCTTATGAGAGTGAGCCGATCCTGCTGAATCCGTGGGATCCGATGGGCTCGCTGGCGTGAGCGAAGAAGCCGAGACCGGATAGAAGCCTGTGAGTGGTCTCAGGTTTTGCAGTTTTGCGGTCCTGCTGCGTCTTCACAAGCTATGGCATCGGCTTGCGCTGCAACCAGCAACACGTTTGGCCGGCAGTCTGCACACCGGAGCATTGAGACAGGGCTATTGTAATATTAAAATCCGCAGTGACAAATAAGTCGGCTGCGGATTTTTTTGTAATAATTTTCCTCTTCAGAGCGTCTAACCTGTGTAAATAAAAGAGAGCTGATCAGCGAATGATGAAAACAAATACGTTACTTTTCACGCGTCCACTGTCCTCCGAAGTGTGTGATTGTTCGCGACAGGGTTGACTGTGAACAGTGACACAGATGCCGCCGTATCTGCAGATATGGGGAAAGGAACTTGCCGATGAAGCAAACGGATGAGACAGAAAAACTGGTAAAAAAGGCAGTCAGAGGGAGCACAGAGGCTTATGGAACTCTGATCGGGCAGTATCAGGAGTATCTGTATAAAACCGCATTTTTGTATACGGGGAATGAGGCGGATGCGCTGGATGCGGTGCAGGAGTGTATCCTGAAAGGATTTCGTGCGATTTCCACGTTAAAAAGTCCGGAATATTTTCGGACCTGGCTGACACGGATCTTGATTAACGCAGCCAGAGATCAGATGCGCAGGGCGGCGAAAACAGTTCCGTATGAGGAGCTGTGGGAGCGTCCGGCGCAGGAGGTACCGAGGGAGGAATATTTTGATCTGCACGATGCAGTCAGAGCTCTTCCGGAGAAGTACCGGGCTGTGATTATTCTGAAATATTTCAACGATCTGAAAATCGAGGAGATCGCCAAGCTGCTGGAAATTCCGCGCGGAACGGTGTCAGTCTATCTGGCGCGGGCGCGTGGGATGCTCAGAGCGCGTTTAGAGGAGGGGGAAGCATATGGACAGAAAGGATAATCGGAATACGCAGATGACAGGGATGACAGGGTATCTGCGAGATGAGTGGAGCGGCGTGCCGGATTCATCGGAGGTGCGTTTACATGACGGGAGAAATAACATGCCGGATTCAAAGAAGGGAGATTCGCATAGCAAGAGAAATTGTGTACCGGCCTCATCGAAGGGGAATTTGCATGACGGGAGAGAGAAGGTACCGGGTCCGGAGGAAGGGGGGCAGCGCGATGGATGGAATAGCGTGCAGGATCTGTCAGAAGAATATTTGCGGGATGGTTTAAAGCATGCGCCGGTTCCAACGGACCGACTACAGCAGAGCATAGAGGCAAGCCTGGCAGAACTGAGGGCTGAACGTCGTAGAAAGCTGCGCAGACGGAGAATCACGGCATGCGGTTCAGCGGCAGCGGTATTTGCGGCAGCGTTTCTGCTCTGTGTGAGTAATCCAGCTTTGGCGGAGAAGCTTCCGGTAATTGGGAGCGTGTTTGAAAGTCTGAGAAACCGCACGAGTGTGAAGGGAGACCTGAGTGCGAACGCGGAGAGACTGATATCCGAAGATTTTGACACAGCAGAGAGTTCGGATCCGGATGGCAGGAATGCGGATGCGGAGGGTGGCCAGGAGATGGGAAGCAAAGCGGCGGCTGCCGCAGAAGAGGGACAGAATGCTGTAAGAGCAGAGGATAGTCAGGCAGCAAACACAGAGGATAGCCGGTCTGCAGGAGCAGAGGATAGTCAGGTGGCAGGAGCAGAGGGCAGCCAGATTGCAAGGGCAGAGGATAGTCAGGCGATAAGCACAGAGGGGATCCGGGAAGCCGGAAGCAGCGCGGCGTTAAGCACGCAGGACAGCCAAACTGCGGAAGCAGTGGCGAACACCGAGAAAAATGCATATGTGCAGACTTCTAACGGAATTACCATGACGGTTTCGGAGCTGACCTGTGATGGGGAAAGTCTGTATCTCGGAATGATGCTGTACAGCGAAGCGGGATTTCCGGAGGACCTGATCCATGTGGGGGAGGAGGAAGGCTATGAGTATGAGGGTGTGACTCTGGAAGGTATCTGCGCTCTCTCTTTTGCAGAGGAGGACAGCATCAGCAGTGCATACCGCATGGAGGGCTTGTTCGATGATGCGCAGACGTTCCAGGGGATTCTGCAGCTTCCGGTGTCAGGTTATACTCGCTGGCCGGATCCGAAGCAGCTGGAGGAAGCCGGGATTTCTCTGGCGGATCCGATGGGAGAGGAAGCCTGGAGTGATGCTTCAGAAGAAGAACTGTTTGATGAGATGGAGAAGAGACAGGCGGAGTATCAGGCGAAGGTGCAGGAAACATTCCCATGGGCAGGAGAGGCAATTGAAGTGCCGGAGGAGTTTTACTGCGATCTGAACATCAGAAAAATCAGCGCGCGGCTTCGCACCAGTCACGACGAGGAAAAAGAGTTCCCGGATGGCGAGAAAGTGATGGTGCCGATTCCGGACCATCAGGAATACGAAGGAACCTGGAATTTTCATTTTCCAGTCAGGAACGGATGCACCGTCCAGAATGAGACCGTTCTGGTCGGTCAGACGAACGAGAGCGGCGTTGGAATCAAAGCTGTGACGCGGACGCCATACACGGTTACAGCAGAATTGATTTTGCCGCCAGAGGCGCTGCGGTATAACTATATGCTGGTGTTCTGCGATGCCATGGGAGATCCGATGGAGGAACAGGGACATAGTATGGAGACCTGCAGTACTGAGGGCAGAGACACCAGTACCGTGTACGTGTATGTGTGTGATTATGTGGAATATCTGGATGAGCTGCGGGAATATGGCCTGGCAGAGGACTATGCAGAGAAGAGGGTGGAAAAGGCTTTTGCACAGTACCTGAGCGAGCATGCGCTGTTCGGGACAAAAGTGACCTTCGAAGTGCCATGAGGCTAAGGAAAGTTAGGGTCCGGTCCATCATTTCCTACAATGTTGTGCAAATAATCAGACCAAGTCACTTGCCCGCTTTTCCAATTGCGCGGGTCAAGAAGCTTCAGCATTCTACGTGAGTGGTCTGGTTATCTGACAAACGTTCTAGAGAAGAAGTATGTCCGGAGTGCCTGGGTTGAAAGTGCAGTAGCAGAAAATACTTTCAGAAGCTGCCTGGTTGTGGTATACTGCATTGAGAATTTGGCGAAAAGGCAATTCTTGGAAAATACTGAAAAGGAGCAGCCGAATATGAGTGAGTATACATTTTCAGCAGTTAAAATGGAAGAACTGGATCAGGCCATGGTCCTGTATGACAGCGGACGTAACCGGGAGTTCTGCCCGTGGACGGAGGATTATCCGACGCGGGAAGATATCCAGCGCGATATCGGGCAAGGAGATCTGTTCTGCTTTCGTGATGAAGCGGGCAGACTGATCGCCTGTATTGCAAAGGACCGGGATGAGGTGACGGCGCAGCTGCCGTTCTGGTCGAAGGAGTATGAGCCTGCGGCGGAGCTTTCGCGGCTGGTTGTGGCGGACGGGTATGAGGGGCGTGGAATCGCGCGGGACCTGATCCGGGCGATGATGGAGGAGCTGAAGCGGCAGGGCTATGCCGGGGTTCACTATCTGGTAGTAGAGGCGAATGTTCCCGCAATGCGGTCATATCGGGTGCTGAATTTTACGAAGGTCGGGGAGGCGGACGAATTCGGATCGCATTTCCTGTGTTATGAGCATAAACTTTAAAAGCAAAGGAAGTATGGGCTGCTGGAGTAACCGGCAGCCCTGTTTGCTATTCTCAGCAAAACCAGGAAGATATATATAGAATGAAAATGCATATTGACAATAAGTGTATTTTATGATATATACATATATAATGTATAAAAACATAATAACAAGGAGGAAATTAATGAGCAATGAAGAAAAAACTATTGCGCCTGCTTCTCTGTTGAAAAATGCTGCTGGTCCGATAAAATATGGCTTAACCAATGATTATATGTTTCGGGCAGTGTTCCAGAACAGTGAGGAAGCCTTGCGCCATTTGCTTTCTGCTCTTCTTGAGATTGCATTTGAGGAGATTGTGAGCTGTGAAATTAAGAATCCCATCATATTGGGTGAGACTATTGATGAAAAGACCTGCATTCTGGATATCAGGCTGCTTTTGAATAGAAATCGTCTGATTAATATTGAAATGCAGACGAGTCATCTGGAACACTGGGATAACCGTGCTCTCTTTTATTTGTCCAGACTGTATTGCAGCATCCGACAAGGAGAGGACTACGGACAGCTCCTTCCAGCTATGCACATCGGTATTCTGTCAAAGTCTCCATTTGAGAATAACAATGAATTTTTTAGTGAGTATCTGATTAGGAACGCGAAGACCGGACATGTTTTCAGTAGAAATTTTTCGATCCGTATGCTAAACTTAAGCCAGATGGAGAATGTGCCAGAGGAAGAGAAAGATTCAGAACTGTATTACTGGGCGAAACTCTTCAAGGCTACCACATGGGAGGAGATACGCATGCTAAGTGAAGAAAAGGATTATTTGAATGCTGCAGCGACTAATCTGTGCGAGCTCTCAGAGGAAGAGAAGATTCAACTTCAGTGTGAGGCCCGGGATCGTTATTATCTGGAGATGAGTTGTGCGCAGGAAGCCGGTTATACCAAAGGAAAGAATGTCATAAATCAGTTAAACGAGCGTTTGATCCAGGCAGGCCGTATAGAGGATTTGAAACGTTCTGTTTCTGATGAAGTATTTCAGACTCAGCTGTTGCAGGAATATGGGCTGCTGGAGTAACCGGCAGCCCTGATGGTTTCAGCATTTCCAGGCGTACTTTTCCAGGAGACAGGTAGTGAAGCGATAGCGGGACGGAAGAAGGCGTAAAGTGATCTGTCCGGATACTCCGCGAGGCTTCTTTGGAAAGCTTATTTAACCTGGTGCTTTGCATATATCCTGGAGGAAGCGAGACTCCCGATGCCCAGAAATGTCAGCGAAACGGGGACGGCCCACAGGGCATAAAGGATTCCGCCGCTGATCTGTTCGATGGACATGAGGGAAACAAACTGCACGTGATACACGGGCAAAAGCGTGAGGTAGCGGAATAACGAGGAGGTCTCGGAGACAGGCAGCAAGGCAGGAAGCAGGTAGGCTGCTGCGGAGACAGCCAAAGCAGTCATTGGACTTTTACTTGCGGCAGATACCAGGAAGGTAATGCCTGAAACGCTGACCGCACCGGTAAATATCAGCAGGATCTGATAGGCAAATAGTGTGCCGCAGGTAAGGTTGAATGGGATGAATCCGTCCAGGAATCCGGCAGGCGCGAATAAAATACTGCAGCGAAGACCATCGCTTCCGTATAAAAGCAGGGCGGGGAAAAACTGGGTAGCGGAGACAACGGCCGTCACAGACAACGCAGCCAGAATGCCTGCCAGAACTTTTGCTGCCGCGCACCTGGTCCGGCCGTACCGGGTTGTCAGGAGAATTTGATCGACGCCGCTGTATTCACCGCTGAAAACAGGGGCGATCATTGTGATGATTACGAGCGAGAGGACAAGAAAGATAACCGTCATATTCTGACTGGTTTCCAGCCAGCCGTTGATATACCCGATGCGGATGACTTCATCTCCGAAGACATCCGAGACAGTGAGGCCATTCCAGCGGCCATTTAGATCGGAAAAGCGGCGAAAGGCTGCCGATTGCGTTGCATTGTGGTAGAGGTAGGCGGCGTTCATCCCGTGAAGATCGAGAGAAGACTCCGGTGCAAAATCAGACATCATCTGCTGCACTTTCTCGTCGGTTAAGATTCCTGCATACTTTTCTGCAATGGACCGGTCGATTTCGACGGCTTCCCGCCCGGAGCCGTCCCTGCTTTTTCCGTCGAAAGCGTACATATTCCGGTAGGTGGAGCTGGTAAACAGGATGGATAAGAGGAGCACAGCAAGCAGAGCAGCCTGTGTAAGACGTCTTGAAAACAGCTTGCGCAGCTCAAAAGAGATGAGAGTTTTCATTCTTTGATGCCTCCTTCGTGGTTCATGATTCTATTGCAATTGGTGTGGTCATTGATTTTGCGTTCCATTTCCGTTCTGCTTCGGATGGTGCGAAACGGGTGCTGCTGATCTGCGTCGTCTTCGGATTTGTGTGTGAGCTTTTGTGTAAGCATGTCTGCTTGATCTGCAGCGCCTCTGAATCTCTGTGTGAGCATGGTTGACTGGCCTGCTGCTTCGCGAGAGTAGAATAGATACAGATCCTCCAGATTGGGCGGTACCTGTATTGCATGTGCTGCAGGCGGACGGTCCGCGATGACCCGCAGAACGGTTTTGCCGCTGTCGGTATGCCGCAGATTGCTTGTGTCAAAAGCAGCGGCATATCGTTCTGCCTGTGCGGCAGGAACAGCAAATTCCCACACCTGCCCGTTCAGCTCTGCTGTGATCTCCTGTGGCTTTCCAAAATGGATGATCTGTCCCGATTTCATCAGGATGATATCCTCTGCGATATATTCTACATCAGAAACAATATGTGTGGACAGGATCACAATGCGGTCTCTTGCAAAGGCGCTGATCAGATTGCGAAAGCGAACGCGCTCCTTTGGGTCGAGTCCGGCCGTCGGTTCATCTAAAATCAGGATGCGCGGGTCGTTGAGCATTGCCTGTGCGATTCCAAGGCGCTGCTTCATGCCGCCGGAAAAGGTTTTGATTTTATGTTTTCGTTCAGCGGCCAGGCCGACTGCTTCCAGCAGTGCCGCTGATTTTTTCTTTGCGGCGGTGTCGCTAAGTCCTTTCAGAGCAGAGATATACAGTAGAAATTCATACGCGGTAAAATCCGGGTAGTATCCAAAATGCTGCGGCAGATACCCGAGAAGACTTTGATACCGCTCGCCAAGTCCCGTAATGTTTTTGCCGTTCAGGGTGATTTTTCCGGAGGTGGGGCGCTGCAAGCCGCAGAGCAGACGCATAAGCGTGGTTTTCCCGGCGCCGTTAGCGCCTAATAGCCCATAAACGCCATTTGACAGCGTGAGCATCAAATCATCTACGGCGTTTTTTGAATCGAATGTTTTTGTCAGTCTGATTATTTTCAGTTCCATAAAAAACTCCTCTCCATGTGTTTATAGGGAGAGGATATAGGGAAAATCTCTACTTTTTATCAACAAATCCAGGGAGGTCACGTTATGCCATGTCCGCATTCGCTATCAATCCGGACTTTTGAAAAACGCAGTTATGGCAGCGCCGCCGTGGCGGTTTTCGAGCTTCAGCCAGCCGCCGTGGCGCTCACAGAGCAGACGGCAGATATAGAGGCCAAGTCCGAAATGCACGGAGCGGTCGGACTCCCCGGTAAAATATGGATTGGCTGCTTTGGACAGGGTTTCCGGGGCAAAGCCCTTCCCGTCGTCGGAGACGGTGAGCAGCAGACCGCCCTCCGTGGTGGAGAAGGACAGTGTGACCGAGGATGCCGCATAGCGGACCGCATTCGAAAGCAGGTTGTTGCATACCTGCAGGACAAAGCTGGCGTCAATAGACAGCTGTGGTATCGTGATGCGCTCTTGGAGATGCAGCGTTTTCTGGCTCTGTGAGCACAGGATCTCTGCGTTTTCCTGCAGCGAGGTGAAAAACGGCTGCAGCGGGATGGTTTGGTATTCCGGTTGCGTATCCTCCAGCCGGCGCAGCTGGCTCATACTGTTGATATAGGCTTCCATGCGGGCGATATGCTTTCCCATGGTGGCAGCCGTATCCCTTGTCTGCGGGTGTTCGCTTGCCTGCAGCAGTTCATTGTAGCCCTTCAGTACCGTGAGAGGCGTGCGGAGATCGTGCGCAAAGGCGGCATTCAGCTGTTTTCGGTCCTCGACCTGCCTCCACATCTCTGCAAAATTGCCTGCAAGGATAGAACGCATCTGCTCAAAGGATGCGCAGAGCTGACCGAGCTCATCCTTGCTGTCATAGTGGATGGAAAAATCCAGGTCACTTTGGGATAGCTTTTCGGAGGCTTCCGTCAGTTCTGCAAGAGGCTTCTTTAGCTTATTCCGGTAAAAGAGCAGCGCTGCCGCGAGGATGCACAATGCAGAGTACACAGGTGCGGACAGAATCGGCAAAAGCTCGAGCAATGTCATCAGCCGTTCATCCGATTCGCTGTAGGGTGTGACTTGCTTTGAGATGTAGGTGCCCTCACCCAGCCGTTCCCCCTTGCTGTTTGTCAGGTAATATTTTTCCCCGATCGTCGGATAGGATTCATTGATTTTGTTCTGTGCCCGGCTGCACAGGCTGGATGTGACCGCGCACAGTACAAGTGCAAGCAGGGTAAACACGGAGATGTAAAGAATGATGCTTTTCCGCAGCGACAGGTCGTGCAGAAGATGTTTCATTGGACTCATTGGTTGGGGTACCTCCAAACGGTGTTTGATGGGCATTTGCGCTTGTATTCTCAGATGCAATTTTAACGGGACCATTTGCTACATTCTCAAACGATACTTTATCGGTTCCATTTGTACCCGCAGCCCCAGACGGTTTCGATATAGGTTCGCTCGGTGCAGGCTGCGAGCTTCGAACGTATCCTGCGGATGTGCTCCGCAACCACGCTGCTGTCCCCGTCGCTGTCGTAGCCCCAGATGCGCTCATAGATACGCTCCCGGTCAAACACCTGCCCGGGATTCTGAGACAGCAATTCTACAATGTCGAATTCCTTTTTCGCAAGTCCGAGGCGTTTGTCCGCGAAAAACAGACAGCGTTCTGAGTAGTCGATGGTCAGGTCGCCGGAGAACCGGACCTGCGCCGTGAAATTGTGCCGCGCTTCCCGTCGCAGGTGAGCGCGAACCCTCGCCTCAAGTTCCACAAGGGAGAATGGCTTGACAATATAATCATCCCCTCCGGCGGCAAAGCCTTGTACCTTGTCGGCATCCTCAATGCGGGCAGTCAGAAACAGGATCGGGCAGGAGACATAGTCGCGGATCCTTCTGCACACCGTGAGGCCGTCCGGCCCCGGCATAGAGATATCGAGCAAAATAAGATCCGGCTGACGTTCTGCCTGTTTCAGAGCTTCGGTGCCGTTTGCGGCGGAGAGGACGAGATATCCCTTGCTTTCAAAAAAACTCCGGAGCATGGAGACGATATCTGGCTCATCGTCGGCGATGAGAATTTTAGTTTGAGAGCCGGATTTAGAGAGAGATGCCTGTTCTGACAGGCAGATGGTTGTATTCATGAGACATTCCTCCTGAGACATATATCTGATGCAGCGTTCGTTAAATAACTAAGGACTGTGCGAACTGTCAGCTGACGGCTCGCATACAGACTCCCGCTCAGCAAGCGTGACCTCCATCGTGACATGCCGCGCTCCCTCTGTGGTTCCGGTCCGGATCTGCTCCAGAAGCAGCTCCGCCGCGAGCTGTGCCTTTCCGGAGAGATTCTGGGACACGGATGTGAGGTGCGGGGTCGTGTAGAGGCAGAGACTGAGATTATCAAAGCCGATGACAGACAGATCTGCGGGAATCCGGCGGCCACACTGTCTCGCTCCCTCCATGATGCCGATCGCACAGATATCCGCGGTGGCGACAGCTGCGGTAACAGGGGCCTTAAGGGCGCAGATTTGCTTCCCCGCCTCAATGCCGCCTTTGTAGCTCGGCGGATTGGGAATGACGTATTCGTCGCGGAACGGAATGCCGTGGTCTGCAAGTGCCTGCCGGTAGCCAAGAAAGCGCTCGGTCAGCAGCGGATTTCCTTCATAATCCGCTGCGAAACAGATGTGAGTGTGGCCGCGGCGGATCAGATAGCTTGTGGCGAGATACAGTCCCTGACGATCGTCTGCACATACGCGGATCAGATCCGGCAGGTCAGTCGGGCAGTCAAATACGGCAACCGGACAGGTCGAAACGGACAGAAGCTGCCGGAGCTTCTCTTCCACGGGAGGATACAGAAAGATGACGCCGTCTACATTCCAGTTGAGCAGCAGGGTGGAATAGTCCGTCGTTTTTTCAATGGAGCGCACCATGACAAAGTAGCCGCTCTGCCGCAGGACGCGCTCGATGGTGCCGATCATTGTGCTGATATAAGGATTTTCAAGGTAATTTTCGCACATTCCGGCATCCAGGGAAATGATGATGCCGATGATATTTGACACCTTGTTCGTGAGACTGCGCGCGCTCAGATTCGGCACGTAGCCGCATTCCTTGATCAGGGCATTGATTTTTTCGCGCGTCTTTTCGGAAACGCGTGCATTTTTTCCGTTGATCACATTGGAGACCGTCATCGTGCTGACGCCGGCCCGCTGCGCAATATCTTTCAGAGTCATGGCTGTCTCCTCTAAAATTTTGATATAGAAACTGTAGCTCCTCGCTTCATCTTACCAGAAATAAGCAAAAAAATCAAATTGACAAAAACGCGCAAAAATGCTAGATTATAGATAAGTTTAACGGTAAACTTATGAGAGAGGCTTGCAGGACAATCCGCGTGTTTCATGGATGACAGCGGCTGCGAGACAAGAGGAGTGGTTCAGAGTAAAGGGCATTGAACCGATATGGTCAAGAAGCTGCGATTGAGCAGAACCTATGAGAAAGGAGACAGATTTTTATGAAGGACATCTACAAAGTAACGACACATCCAGAGGCGCTTGCCGACAATATGGTCTGTGGCGGGAAGTACCGGATCACGGTACTGACAGACTGTCTGATCCGTATGGAGTACAGTGAGGACGGCGTGTTTGAGGACCGGCCGACGCAGATGGTGTTTGACCGTGATTTCCCGAAGGTGGATTTCCGGGTGAAGCGGACGGAGGATGGGCTTGAGATCACGACCTCCTGCCTGCATCTGACGTACAACGAGAAGGAATTTTCCGCACATGGCCTCGGCATTGAGCTTGTGGGCTTTCTCAGCTTTCTGAACAGGCCGTGGCATTACGGGGATCAGCCGCGCGACCTGGGCGGCACGGCGCGCACGCTGGATGAAGCGAACGGGGCGATCCCGCTGGATCACGGCGTGGCGTCTGCGTTCGGGTGGTCTCTGCTTGACGACAGCCATTCACAGGTGCTTTTGGAGGATGGCTGGATTGAACCGAGAAAGACCGGGATCTCGGATCTGTATTTCTTCGGCTACGGGCATGACTACAAGGCGGCCCTGCAGGATTTCTACCATCTGTGCGGGCGGACGCCGATGCTGCCGCGGTACGCGCTTGGCAACTGGTGGAGCCGCTATTATAAGTACACGGAGCAGAGCTATATGGAGCTGATGGAGCGCTTTGACGAGGAAAATCTGCCGTTCACCGTGGCGGTGATCGATATGGACTGGCATCTTGTCGACATCGATCCGAAGTACGGAAGCGGCTGGACCGGCTACACCTGGAACCGTGCATTTTTCCCGGATCCGGAGCGGTTCCTGAAGCGGCTGCATGACCGCGGGATGCGCACGACGCTGAATCTGCACCCGGCGGAGGGTGTGTTCGCGCATGAGGAGGCGTATCCGGCGATGGCGAAAGCGCTCGGCGTTGACTATGAGCATGAGGAGCCGATTCCGTGCGATGTGGCGAGCCCGGAGTATTTGGATGCCTACTTTACTTACCTGCATCATCCGCTGGAGGAGCAGGGCGTAGATTTCTGGTGGATTGACTGGCAGCAGGGCACGCACACAAAGATCGAGGGACTGGATCCATTGTGGATTCTGAATCATTTTCATTATCTGGACAGTGAGCGCGACGGGAAGCGCGGCATGATGTTCTCGCGCTACGCGGGGCCGGGCAGTCACCGGTATCCAGTGGGCTTTTCCGGCGACACAGTGATCACCTGGGAATCGCTGGACTTCCAGCCGTATTTTACATCCACGGCGTCGAACATCGGTTATGGCTGGTGGAGCCATGATATCGGCGGGCATATGATGGGCTACAAGAATGACGAGATGGAGACGCGGTGGTATCAGTTTGGCGCGTACTCTCCGATCATGCGCCTGCACAGCACAGCAAGTGAGTTTAACGGGAAAGAGCCATGGCGCTTTAAGAAGGAATGTGAGATCGCGATGGGCGAGATCCTGCGGGAGCGCCACCGCATGGTGCCGTATCTCTATACGATGAATTACCGCGCTTATCAGGAGAACGTACCGCTTGTGCTGCCGTTGTACTACGAGTATCCGCGTGAGAGGGAAGCATATGTCCGGAAAAATCAGTATTTCTTCGGAACGGAGCTGATGGTGGCGGCAGTGACTACCCCGCGTATCAAGGGACTGAATGTGTCGCGCACAGCGGTCTGGATGCCGGAAGGAACGTGGTACGATATTCATACGGGCATGATCTATGAGGGCGGACGGACGCTCGACATGTACCGCGATCTGAACAGCATTCCGGTGCTCGCAAAGGCGGGTGCGATTCTTCCGTTTACGGAGGAGATCAGCGGCGTACAGGCGGGCCGGAATCCGGAGAGCCTGCACATCCGGGTATTTGCGGGTGCGGACGGAAGCTTCACGCTGTATGAGGATGATAACGAGACCTGCGCGTACCGGGATGGCGTCTGTGTGAAGTCGCATCTGGAATATCAGGACCGGACGGGCACGGAAGGCGGGGAATCTGTGTTTACGATTCATCCGTCGGAAGGCGATCTGTCCCTGATTCCGGAAAAGCGCAGTTACACGGTGGAGCTGACCGGCTTTGCAAAGGAGGCAGCGGATACGGTGCGCGTGCAGGTAAACGGCACTCTGGCAGCAAAGGATCAGGTACAGGTACTATATAATAGGAAGAAACAGGCGGTTGTGGTCACGGTGGAGCAGACGCCGGTGAGCGCAGAGCTTCAGGTGGCGCTTGATGCAGCGTGCCAGACGACGGAAAATGATGTTGCCGGAAGATGTTTTGATTTCCTGAATCAGGCGGAGATTGAATTCGGCACAAAGGATCAGGTCTACCGGATGGTGGCCGCGAAAAAGAGTGCGGCGAAGCTTCTGTCTGAGCTGAACGCGGCAAAGCTGGACGCGGACCTGTACGGGGTACTTGTAGAGTTGGTTACGGCGTGATACACGGTGCATAGAAGTTTGCCCTCAGCGTCAGGTCATGATGTTGGGGGCAAAAGGCGCCAGACGGATCATTTTGGATAAGAAAACGTAAGCATAGCCAGACTGCAAAGTTTTTTGAATTGTGCAACCGGAAAAGCAGGCAAGTGATTTGGCGGTTAAGAGCGGATGATTGGCTGCGGCAGTTTGTGACCTGGAAGGAGGGGCGTCCCGCATGACCGGGCTCAGTATTTTGATTATAGACGATGATAAGCTTCTCGTGGATAAGCTGGAAAAGACGATGCGGTGGGACCGGCTGGGCATCCAGACGGTATTTACGGCGTACAATATCCGACAGGCGCGCAGTCTGATGGAAGAGTATCCGGTACAGATTCTGCTCTGCGACATCGATATGCCGCAGGGCAGCGGGCTGGAGCTGCTGGAATGGGTGCGTGACCAGGAGATGGATGTGGAGTGCGTGTTCCTGAGCAGCTATGCCAATTTCGCGTATGCGCAGATGGCGATCCAGCTCTCTTCCCGCGCGTATCTGCTGAAACCAATTTCGAATGCCGATCTCGAGCATGCGCTGGAACGCGTGATTGAGACGGTACAAAAGAAACAGAAGGAGCTGCACCAGGCGGCTGAGGCCCCGCGCGGGAAGCTGTGGGAGGATCTGCTCCTGCGCCGCGTCCCGGAGGAGCTGTGTATCCGCAAAGCAGTTCAGGAGGAGATCTGTGGTCCAAACGAGCGCTTTTCTCTCGTGTTGGTGCGTGCGCTGGAATCAGCATCCCAGGTGACGGAGAAGAAGGATGTCGCAATCTTTGATTTTGTGATACGGAATATAGCATCGGAGTTTTTTCAAAGTGCAGACGGCCTGGCACAGAAAGGTGCAGATTATCCAGACGTACCGGAGCAAAGAAAGGCGGATCATCCGCCTGGCAGTTTCCTGGAAGCAGTCGTGCATATCAGTGATCTTGAGTGGCTGCTGGTGCTGAAGGCGGAGGGCGCAGATCCGGTGGAACTGGTGCGGAAGTTTACAGCGCAGCTCCGCCCGGCGTTGGAACGGCAGATGGGAATTTACCTCGGAGAGCCAACCGCGTTTCCGGAGATCGCGTCAAGCCGGGAGCATCTGGAGTATCTGGAAGGACATGCAGTGCCGGATGGCGATTCGATCTTATATGAGAAGGACTGGAAAGCATTCCAAAAACAAAGCATAGCGGTGCCGTGGGAGATCTGGAAAAAGGAGCTTCTGCAGGCGGATTGTCTGGAACAGACGCGGGACCGGCTGCTCGGCTGCATTGAGAGCCAGCGGGCAGACGGCGGATGGCGCCGGGAATCCATGGATGATTTCCTTCGGGAGCTGGTGCAGATGCTGTACCAGTATCTCGATGAAAAAAAGTGCAGCTATGCGCAGATGTTTGACAGCCGTGAATTTCGGGGGTACGAGCGCGCAGCGTGTGCCTCGGTCGCGGGCGCGCGGGAGTTTGTCACCTATATTTTTGAAAAGCTTGCGAGCAGGCAGGGCGCATCCGCAAGTCAGAAGGATGTAATCTGGCAGGTACGGGAATATATTGAGCAGCATCTCGGGGACCCGATCTCAAGAGCGGATCTGGCGGGGCAGGTTTATCTGTCTGAGGGCTATCTGTCCCGCATCTTTCTGAAGGAGACGGGGATCTCGCTTCCGAATTACATTGCCGAGCGCAGGATCGAGAAGGCGAAGGAATACCTGGAAAATTCTGCGCTTCCGGTCAGCCGGATCGCGACGGAGGTGGGCTATAATAATTTTTCTTATTTCTCAAAGACCTTCCGCGAGCTGACCGGATGCACACCGAACGAATACAGGGTGCGCATTACCAAGAATGTGCACAGGGAATAACAAAAAAGTGAACACCCAGAAAAAGGAAACGGTACAAATCGTTTCCTTTTTTTATAATTGCCCGGTAGAAAATTGGCAGATAAGACAGCCAAATTCCGCTATACTAAGGAAGAAGAGAAAAATAGAGGAAAGGAAGGGATTTATTTGAACAGACAAAAAGGAGGGCCCAAGACCGTGGGATTTTGGGAGGGAGTCAGGAGAAGCGCTCCGCTGTATCTTCTGATGCTTCCGTCTATCATCATTTTCTTGTTGTTCACTTATTACCCGATGTACGGGATCGTGATTGCCTTTAAAGACTTCACGCCCGCGGAGGGAATCCTGGGGAGCCCGTGGGCAGGATGGAAGTACTTTCAACAGTTTTTTAATTCCTATCAGTTCTGGCCGACGATCCGCAATACGCTGGTAATCAGCTTCTACACGATCCTGGTGACGTTCCCGCTGCCGATCGTGCTGGCGCTTCTGTGCAATCAGATGAAGGCGCTGAAATTCAAAAAGTTTTTCCAGGTATCCACATATCTTCCGCACTTTATTTCAACGGTGGTTATGTGTGGTATGATTATTCTGTTCCTGTCTCCGTCGACCGGCATCATTGCACGGCTGGTCGGACTGCTGGGCTTTAAGCTCCCGAACCTGATGGGAACGGCATCCGCCTTTCCAAGCGTGTATGTGTGGACAGAGGCATGGCAGCATGTCGGATGGGACAGCATCTTGTACATAGCAACGCTCTCGGCGGTGGATCCGACGCTCTACGAGGCGGCGACCGTGGACGGAGCAAACAAATGGCACAAGGTGATCCATGTCGATTTACCGGCTCTGCTCCCGACGGCGACCATCATGTTCATCATGCGGATGGGAAGTGTCATGAGCGTTGGCTTTGAGAAGGTATATCTGCTGCAGAATACGCTGAACAGCAGTACCAGTGAAATTCTTTCGACGTACGTGTACAAAATGGGTCTGATCAGTAACCAGTACAGCCTGTCGGCTGCCATCGGCCTGTTTAACAACGTGATTAACCTGGTGCTTCTGGTGGCGGTGAATCAGATCGCGAAGAAGCTGAGCGATACTTCGCTGGTATGATGAGCAAGTCAGCACAGAAAGAATCTGCATGACACTCACAGGCAGACTGGCCTGGAAGGAAACCTGCATGACGCTTGCTGGCAGGCTGGCCAGGGAGGAAACCTGCATGTTGTTTACTGGCAGACTGGATCAGAGGAACTGTCGGGTTTCATCGGGTGATCCGGATGGCAGGGCTTTCCTGTGCAGAGTGCAGAAATAGAATGAAAAGATAGGTGGCAGATATGAGCAGAGAAAAAGAAATTACACGCAGGACGAAAATCAGAAAATCAAAGGAAGACAAGATCTTTGACTTTTTCCTGTACCTGATTGCATCGCTGTTGATCCTGATTACGCTGTATCCGATGTACTTCATCGTGATCGCGTCGGTCAGCAATCCGACAGCAGTCTCCAACGGAGAGCTGTTTCTTATCCCGCAGGGGATCAACTTTAAGGCGTACAAAGAACTGGCAGGGTACGCAAAGCTGTGGACCGGCTACCGCAACACGATTCTGTACGTGATAGCAGGCACGATCATTACGCTGGTCGTGAATGTCCCCACGGCCTACGCGCTTTCCAGAAGAAAGCTGTACGGCAAAAAGCTTTTTACCTTTTTTTACCTGGTTCCAATGTTCTTCACCGGCGGACTGATTCCGACCTACCTGACGGTCAGCAAGCTTGGATTGCTGGATACGTTCTGGGTCATGGTGGTTCCGTTCTCCGTTGTGACCTATTACATCATCGTCGGACGTACCTTCTTTAATAACAGCATTCCGGAGGAACTCTGGGAGGCAGCACAGCTGGATGGCTGCGGCTACATTGGATTTTTCTTCCGGATCGTGCTGCCGCTTTCCAAGGCGATCATCGCAGTGGTGGCGCTGTGGGCGGCAGTCGGACAGTGGAATTCTTACTTCAACGCCCTGATCTATGTGCGAAGCGAATCGCTGCAGCCGCTGCAGATCATATTGAGAAATATCCTGATCAGCAACCAGACGATCAGCGCGATGACAACGGGCGCGGCAGCGGTAGAGGCAAAGCAGATGGCGGATCTGATCAAATATGCGGTCATCGTCGTGTCATCGGCGCCGATCATGTGCATGTATCCGTTTGTGCAGAAGTATTTTAATCAGGGCGTTATGCTCGGGTCGCTGAAGGGCTGAGGAAGGTCGTCAATCAGGTGCAGCCAGGTCTGCTGGTACAGGTACGGCAGAAATTGTCATCTGGCGGCAAACTGGCAGGAAAAATATGCATGCCAGCCGTAACACATTGTAAGGAAGGAAAGCCTGTGGATTGCTTTGCACTCTGTGCGTAGGTAATCCAATCCGGCAGCCGAAGGTCACGTAGCTGCTTCGTATTTTCAGAGCACTTTACTACGGGACAGTTGAAGGATAGGAGAGGCCGTTCGGCTTAAACGGGTTCATATCCCGGATATTTGACAGTAGTGGTATGCAGGCTGTCTGAACATTCGGGATCAGGTTTTTATAATTAAATCAAGAAAAGGAGAGGAAACCATGAACAAAAAGAGAGCACTCAGTATCACAATCGCAGCAGCTATGACGATGGGAACGATCGCAGGCACTGGCATCGGTGTATCTGCGGAGGAGGAGAAGCCAACCTATAAGATCGCGACGGTCCGCTGGACGGATACATGGCCGACCGACTATCTGTATGAGGGCATCATGCAGCAGCTCGCAGACAAGCACGGCATCAACATTGAGTGGCAGGTTTACTACAATGCAGACTGGACCGAGCAGAAATCTCTGCTGCTGGCTTCCGGCGATCTTCCGGATGCATTTTTCGGGTCGATCTGCCTGAACGCGACGGATGTGTCGCAGAATAAGCCGTATTTCCTGGATCTGACAGATTTGATCGAGCCGAATATGCCGAACCTGACAGCGGCGATGGAGAAGGCTCCGGAGCTGCGCGCGATCGCTACCGACCGTGACGGAAGAATCTACAGCCTGCCGAAGAAGCTCCCGCTTCGCCCGGAGGTTTGCGGCAGTATTCTCTACATCAACCAGAAATGGCTTGACAATCTTGGCCTTGCGATGCCGACCACGCTTGATGAGCTGACAGAGGTACTGAAGAAGTTTGTGACCGAGGATGCAGATGGCGACGGCGATCCGACGAATGAGATTGGCTACACGAACGCGGCAAGCCAGGGAGTATTGAGCGGAGATCTGAGAACGATCCTGGCGCCGTTTGGAACGATGGTAAGCCGTGCAGACAACTACATGGGACTGAATGGAGAAGGTGTTCCGGTATTTATGCCGGTGCAGGAGAACTACAAGGCTGCAGTGGTCTGGATGCATGACCTGTATGAGTCGGGCGTGCTTGATCCGGAGTATTTCACACAGGAGTCCAGTATGGCAACTGCGAAGAGACAGGCAGAGGGCGGATCCGTTGTAGGCATGCTGAATGGCTGGACAGCGGATGCGGAGGCAGGTGTCAATGCCGCAGAGTTTACCCCGCTTGAGGCAGTAGCAGGACCGGACGGCAATCATTACGTAGAGAACGCTGCCAATTATCTGGATATCTCTGACCGGGAATTGCTCATCACAACGAAGTGCGAGAATCCGGAAAAGCTGCTTGCATGGGCAGATGACTTCTATACAGATCTTGTCGCACTGCAGACCTTCTACGGCTCGATCCCGGATCAGGTGCAGGAGAACGAGGATGGCACGTATGATGTGCTCGTTCCGTCCGATGGCAGTTCCCTGGATACCTCGGCGTGGTCGCATTCGATGCGTGACTTTGGCCCGAAGTATATGACGGATGAGTTTGCTGCAAAGGTAAAGCTGCCGGAGAATCAGGGCGATGGAATCAAGCTGGCTGAGGATGCAATCAACGGAAAGTATGTGACGGATGACAAGAATGTCGGACTTCCGATGCTTCAGTATACCGAGGAAGAGCTGAGCCGGATCAACGCGATCGGTACAGATGTCTATAAGTACTGCGAAGCACAGTATGCGCACTGGGTAGTAGACGGCGGCATCGAGGATGAGTGGGACAGCTACATCGATCAGCTCAATAAGATGGGCCTTGAGGAGCTGGTATCGATCCATCAGGATGCATACGACGCGTATGTTGCAAATATGGGCTGAGATCTTGCGCAGATATAAGCTGTGTTAGCAGCAGAAAATGCGCGGCGACCGGAGCGGCGGGAAGTTGTGACTTGACAATACGGAGACTGCGGTAAACGCTGCGATGGCGGACAGAAGCTGACAGAGAAAAATGGGCGGGCAGAGCAATCTGACCCGCCCGCAGTTATTTTGTGGTATGAGCGGATCATTCATACAGATGTCGTTTATTGAATGACATAACGGCAGAAGTTGTGGTAAACTAAATAGTAGCCTGGGCGGAATGGCCAGCCGAAAGGTTGTCTGAGCAAAGTGCAGAGCAGTTAGCTGGCGCTCAGGATAGCATGTGAAGTACGAGAGAACGATGGGCAACAGGAGAAGCATGTGTACAGGGATTCCCGCAGGAGATGGAGGGGCTATGGAAGGAAAGAAAACAGCAAGAAAGGTGCGAAGTCTGAGGGCAGTATCGCTGCGGCTGCTGATTCCGATGGGGCTTGCGGTGGGGGGCTGATCGGCTTTCTGATTTTTGGCATACAGGAGAACCGGAGGCTGCTGAATGAGTATGTGCAGGATACGGCGGAGCTGTATGTCGGGCAGATTAACCGGGATATCGCGCAGATCAACAGCGAGCTGGTCTATATCCAGGGCTGGAATGATATCATCAAAAGCCTTCCGTCCAGCCTGCGCCCGGAGGATGCGAAGTATTATGAGGTATTGGGAAGTATTACGGAACAGAACCGGATTCTGAAGATCCGGTACAGTGAGGTGCAGTTTTTCTATGTGTATGAGCAGGATGCAGATGTGCTTGTGACGGATTACGGCACCGTCTTTCCGACCAGCGCCAAGAGCGAACTGCACGAGGCACTGATCCGGATTCTGCGGGAGCAGAAGGAGCGGACGGCACAGTCTACCAAATGGTCTATGATGTATACGGAAAAGGACACCTACCTGATTAGCTGGTACACGCAAAATGGAAAGACCCTGGGCTGTGTGATTGATCTGGACACAATTTTTGAAATGCTGCAGGGCGGCATCCGGAAGTATGAGGTGATTCCTTTTGTAAAGGATACCGGGGACCAGGTGCATCTGCCAGAGAAGATTTCTGAAAAGTATGAAGATATAATTCTGTCAGGCGAAGGAGAGAGCAGTCTGTTTACGTTTCCGCTTGGCAGTATCGGGGAGATTCATCTGTACGTTGTTCCGGGCAGCGGGATGCTGGAGCGGATTCTGAATCTGCAGCTCCTGATTACCCTGCTTGTCTGCGCGGTGCTTTTAGTCTGTGTCGTGATGGCGTACAGCTATTATGCGAAAATTATGGAACCGATGCGGGAGTTTGTGGCAGCGCTCGAAAATATGGATGAAGAACAGCTGCTGAACGAGGACGGCTCGAACAATATCCTGGAGCTGGAGCTTGCGAGCGGTAAATTCCGGACCCTGCTTCGGAAAATTCAGACACTGAAAATCGCGATTTACGAGAAGGAGCTGAAGGAACAGCAGGCAGAACTGGAGTATGTGCAGGAGCAGATGCGCCCGCATTTTCTTCTGAACTGCCTGAGTGTAATCCATGGAATGGCGGATGAAAAGGACGAGCGGGAGATCGTCCGCATTACGGAGGTGTTGTCAGACTACATGAGATATGTGATGCGGGATTCGAAAAACCAGAGGGTTATACGCGAGGAGCTGAATCATATCGCTTCCTACGTCGAGATGCAGAAGCTGCGGTACGGGGAGGAAGCGTTCACCTACGAGGTACTCCTGGACGGGGATGTGGAGGACTGCCTGGTACCGCCGCTGCTTTTGCAGACTCTGGTGGAGAATGCGATTGTGCATGAGGTTTCTCTGGATGGCAGGGTCGATATTTCGCTCTACCTCACACGCGAGGCGTATGAGGATGGGACGTATCTGTACATCAGCGTGTCGGATACGGGCAAGGGCTTCTCCGCGGAGACGCTGGAGGCGCTGGAGGAGGACCGGCCGATTATCTACAACGGGCGGAAGCATATCGGCCTCCAGAACGTGCGCCGCAGGCTGGAGCTGATGTACGGCGGCCGCGCCGGAATCACCTTCTCCAATATGGGGGAAAATTACGGGGCTGTCGTCGAGGTGCGCCTGCCGCTGGTAATGGCTTATCAATCTGCTTTGTCAGATTCTTAGAGACAAAACACCACAGATATAAGTCCACGAAT
>DKWE01000120.1 GCA_002491565.1 Lachnospiraceae bacterium UBA7160
TCCATGCAAGCATGGCTACTTGGCTCGTTGCTCGCGGGAATAAAACGAAGGAGTAAAGCAATGCTGAACTATGTTTGCAAGAAAGTGTTAATTGCGCTGGCAACGGTCTTCGTCCTGGCAACTGCCACCTTTTTTCTGGTGAAGCTGATTCCGGGCGACCCGTTTCTGAACGATAAAATTCCAGTGGAAGTCCAGGACAAGCAGCGCGCCTTTTACGGGCTGGACAAGCCGGTTCCACAGCAGTATCTGACCTATATGAACAACCTGCTCCACGGCGAGCTTGGGTATTCGATCAAGAAAACGGGCCGCACCGTGGTGGACATTATCAAAGAGGCGTTCCCCGTATCTGCGGTGCTTGGCCTTGTCTCGCTGTTTTTTGCAGAGCTGATCGGCCTGACCTTCGGAATCCTCTGCGCACAGTTCCGGGGAAAATGGCCGGACTATCTGCTGATGGTAGTCGCGGTGCTTGGCATTGCCCTGCCGAGCATGGTGCTCGGGCCGATCCTGCGGCTGCTGTTCGGCGTGAAGCTGGGAATTTTGCCAGTGACCGGATGGGGGACTCCGGATAAGATGATTATGCCGGCGCTGGTGCTTGGACTCGGCACAATAGCAGGAAATACAAGAAGCATGCGTGCGAGCATGCTGGCGATCACTACACAGGATTACGTCAAGACGGCGAGGGCGAAAGGTCTGTCTCCGCTCCGCGTAGTGCTGAAGCACCAGTTCAAAAATTCTCTCGTGCCGATTATCCCGAATCTCGGCGTACAGATCGCGAGTGTGATGATGGGCTCCTTTGTCGTGGAGAGTATGTTCCTGATTCCGGGACTTGGCCGGTATTTTGTGGATTCCATTACTAATCTGGACTATCCGCTGATTATGGGGCTGACGGTGTTTTACGGCGTATTTCTTGTGACGATGAATCTGTTGGTGGATGTGCTGTACGGTCTGGTCGACCCGAGAATCCGTGTGAAGTGAGGTGGCAGTGATGGAGGAGATGAAAACAATGACATTTGACGAGTGCGCGTTTGATCCGCTTCCGGAGGGCAGCCTGGACCAGGATCAGATTGCGAGAAAGAAGACCACCTACCTCAAGGATGTATGGCGGAACTTCAAAAAAAATAAGCCAGCGGTGATCAGTCTTGCGGTGATGGCGGTTGTGCTGTTTTTTGTCCTGTTTGGGCCGATGATGAACCGCTTTGACTATGCCTCGAATGACTATAACAGTGTCAATCTGCCGCCCAATGCAGTCCATTGGTTCGGCACGGACAATCTCGGCCGTGACCTGTGGACCCGCGTCTGGGAGGGCGGCCGTGTCTCTTTGCTGATTGCAGTACTGGCGACGTTAATCCCGGAGGCGATCGGGATGGCAGTCGGCGGGATTTCCGGGTATATCGGAGGCAAGGTGGATCTGGTCATTATGCGTACCATTGATGTGCTGATGGGCATTCCGAGCCTGATTTATATGATTCTGCTGATGGTTGTGCTTGGAAGCGGCAATATTATGACCCTGGTGATTGCGATAAGTATTACTGGCTGGATGGGTTCGGCGAGAAGCACGCGAGGACTGGTGCTGCAGCTGAAGACCCGGGAGTTTGTGGTTGCCTCTGAGACGCTAGGCGCATCCTCTGCCTGGATTATCGCGAAGCGGCTGATTCCGAATACAATGGGGATCCGGGTCGTAGGTATTACGATGTCGATCCCGAGCGTGATCTTTTATGAGGCATTTTTGAGCTATATCGGGCTGGGCGTAACGCCTCCGGCTCCGAGCTGGGGACAGCTGATCAAGGCAGCCGGAGAGGTGTTCCGCTACTATCCGTACCAGTTTATCATCCCGTGCCTGTGCGTCAGTGTCACGATGCTCTGCTTTAATCTGATCGGCGACGGCCTGCGGGATGCGCTGGATCCCAAGCTTCGTTCCTGAACCAATTACTCATCGGAAAAGAGGAGAAACACGTATGGAAAACAAGAAAATTTTGGAAGTCCGGGATCTGGTGGTGTCCTTTGATACGTTCCAGGGAAGCGTGCAGGCAGTGCGGGGCGTCTCCTGGTATCTGAACAGAAAAGAAACAATCGCGATTGTCGGAGAGTCAGGCTGCGGGAAAACGGTGACGATACAGACGGTGGTCGGCCTGAATCCGAAAAAGAACGGCAGTGTAAAGGGCGGAGAGGTACTGTTTGAGGGAAAAAATCTGCTTGACCTGACGCCAAAGCAGATGCGCAAGGTGCAGGGAAACCAGCTCTCGATCATTTTTCAGGATCCTTTTACCTATCTGAATCCGACGATGACAGTAGGAGAGCAGATTATGGAGCCGTATCTTCAGCACCACGCGGTATCCAGGGAGGAGGCAAGGCAGAAGGCGATCGAGATCCTGAAGCTGATTTCACTTCCATCGCCGGAGGAAAATATGAAGCGGTATCCGCATCAGCTTTCCGGAGGAATGCGGCAGCGTATCATGATCGCGATGGCGCTGATCTGCAGTCCCAGGATTGTATTTGCAGATGAGCCGACGACGGCGCTGGATGTGACGATCCAGGCGCAGATTATTGAGCTGATGAACAGTCTGAAGGAGAAGATCGATACGTCGATTGTGCTGATTACGCATGATATGGGCGTGGTGGCGAATATGGCGGACCGGATTTACGTCATGTATGCAGGGCAGATCGTGGAGCACGGGGACAGCGATACAGTATTCCATCGCCCAAAGCACCCGTACACCTGGGGGCTGCTGAACAGTGTGCCGAGGCTGGACAAGAAGGTGGCCGACGATCTGTATTCCATTCCGGGCACGCCGCCGGATCTGATTGAGCCGCCAAAGGGCTGTGCGTTTGCCGCGCGCTGTCCGTATGCGATGAATATCTGCCGGACGAGCCAGCCGCCGAGGATCGAGTTTGAGGAGAAGGAGCACTATGCTTCCTGCTGGCTGAATCATCCGGAATGTATCAGGCGGAGAGGACCGGTTAGAAGGGAGGGAGCTTCCGATGGAAAATAACAGGACGCCAATTCTGGAGCTTAAGGATGTAAAGACGTATTTCCGCGTTCCCAGGGGAGTGCTGAAGGCGGTGAACGGTGTGAGCCTGACCATCTATAAGGGAGAAACCGTCGGCCTGGTCGGGGAATCCGGCTGCGGAAAGAGCACGCTGGGAAAGACGATCATGAGGCTGTACCGGCCAGATGAGGGGCAGGTGTTGTTTGAGGGAAAGGACATCTGGAGCTACCGGAAAAAGGAAAAGAAGGAGTACACGAAGAATGTGCAGATGATTTTCCAGGACCCGTATGCGTGCCTGGATCCCCTGAGCGTGGTCAGTGATATTGTGGCGGAGGGGATGAAGATCCATAAGATGTACAGCAAAGCAGAGCTGGAGAACCGTGTGCTGGAGCTCCTTGGCATGGTAGGGCTGAACCGGGATCATGCCAGCCGCTTTCCGCATGAATTTTCCGGCGGACAGAGGCAGAGGATCGGGATTGCAAGAGCCTTGTCGCTGGAGCCGAAGCTGATCGTCTGCGACGAACCGATTTCTGCGCTGGACGTGTCGATCCAGGCACAGGTGGTGAACCTGCTGAAACGGCTGCAGAAGGAGATGGGGCTTTCCTATCTGTTTGTCACGCATGATCTGTCCATGGTGCGCCAGATTTCGAACCGGATTGCGGTGATGTATCTCGGCTCTCTTGTGGAGATTGCGGACAGTGAGGATATTTATAGTAAGAATTACCATCCGTATACGAGAGCGCTGCTGTCGGCGATTCCGATTGCCGATCCTGCGGTGGAGCGGGAGCGCAAACGCATTCTTCTGCAGGGAGATGTCCCAAGCCCGGTCAATCTTCCGGAGGGCTGCAATTTCTGCAACCGCTGTCCGTATGCGGGCGAGGAGTGCCGGAAGAAAAAACCGGAGCTCCGCCAGATGGAGCCGGGACATCTCGTGGCGTGCCACAGGGCCGGGAAGATCTGAGAAACGGATGGAGGTCTGATTCGAGGAAGGAGTAGCCGTGCTGCCAGCTGTTCGGCATTGTGCTGACAACACAGAAAAGCCAGAGAAAACGGCGTCCTGGACTGCCGCGTTGACAGGACGTCGTTCGGGGGAAGGATACTGCGCTGGGAAAAGCCCGGCGCTTGTTCAGAAGCAGCTGCCTGTGAGGGTACGGAACAGATACAGATCCAGGGCGGAGGCAGCACCGGAAAGCGTTATGTCTCCAGGAAAAACCGGTGAATCCGAATGGATACCTGGAGCTGGAACAGAAGCTCCGCATCCTCCAGGGAGGCGCCGAGCAGCTTTTCGATTTTGTCGAGCCGTCCGAGCAGGGTGTTGCGGTGGAGGAACAGAGTCTTCGCTGTCTGTACCTTATTATATTTGCAGGCCAGATAGGTGCACAGGGTCTCAAACAGCTGGCTGTCATTTTCCCGGTCATAAGCGAGAATGGGATCGAGAAAACGGGCAGCATATTCCCTTGCAGCTGATGCATGGGGGATTTCGAACAGCAGCTCGTAAAAGCCGAGATCGGTGTGAGAGATCAGGTGCTTTCCCTGCCCGGCCAGGTTGCTGGCGAGAAGGCATCGCTGCGCCAGAATGAAGGATTCTTGGATGCCGCTTAGCTGGGAGCGGCGTCTGCCCTTTCCAACGCAGAAGCGGGTGCCTGGGTACTGGGACTCCAGCCGGGTGCAGGCGGAGACGAGAAACTGGCTGACCGCTTCCTCCTGACGGTCGGTATTGGCAGGGAAGACGAAGATATTGGACTGATTTCTTGCGATATGCCAGCCATGGTCCGTCTCCTTTCTGGTCATATACTCCAGCTTGGTGGCAAGCATCCGGTAAAATTCGGACCGTGTTTGCATAAATGAGGCGCCGTGGGCAGTCTCAAGATTCTGGAAATATTCATCGGTATTCATCATCTGCAGGATATAGACACAGTAGGTATAGTTGGGCAGATAGCCCAGAAGCAGCGCCTTATTCAGCGTGGAGAGCTGGCTGGTATCTGCCTGGTCAAAGAGCAGGGAATACCAGAAGATGTTGGCGGCGGCCTGCTTCTTGTCCCGCTCCTGAATCAGTCCGATGATATCTTTTGTGATTGAGTTGACATAGGCAAGGCTTGTGTGAGAAAATACGGGGATGGCGAGTTCATCGGCGAGGCGGGCCAGTTCGTCATCCAGATTTTCCTCCAGGATATAGTGACGCCCCACAAGGAAAAGGATTCCGGACGCGTCGTTTTCAGCGGCCTCACGGACGAGCTGCTGCAGCTCCACCTTTTCTACGATGGCGTTTGCTCCATAATAGATGAGAAATTCTCCTCCGCTGACCCATTCATCGATGGGCGGGCAGAGGATCACATAGGGCCAGGTGACGGCCCGGGACAGTCCCTGTGCCCCTCCGATCAGCTTCATATGAGAGAGGGAGGGGAGGGAGAGCAGATCATTGGTTGTAGTCATTGGATATCTCCTTTGCGGGACCAGTGTCAGGCAGTGAACCACGACGTGAATACCGGCCTTTGCTCTAGTCCTGGTATCGACACATTGGGCTTGAAACAATAACAAGTTTAGGACATTTTGATAGAAAACGCAAGCAGTATGAGAGGAGAACTGGCATGAAAATACTGTATGGCAGAGTAATTGACGCAATTTCGGAGGAGGCGCTCGAAAACGGCATGGTGGTCGTGGAGGGAGAGCGGCTTGTCTATGTGGGAGAGCGGGGAGGCTTTACGCCTGACGCTGCGGAGAAAGCGGAGATCTATGAGGTGGAGGATGGCACGATCATGCCGGGCTTTATCGATGCGCATATCCATCTGTCAGGGACGGAGAGCATACACAGAAGCGGGGAATCTCCCTATGACCTGCTGCTGACTTCCGTGCGGGACCTGCGGGATCTGGTGGATGCCGGAGTGACCGGGGTGCGCGATATGAGCGCGTTCGGCAGTGCACTGAAACGGGCGGTGGAGGCAGGAAATATCGTAGGGCCAAGGATCATGCCCGGCGGCCGTGTGATGAGTATTTCCTCCGGACACTGCGATTTTGATCCGCTGCTTGAGCGGGAAGAGGTGAACCGCCGGGATCTGACGGGCTGTCTGGTGGACGGGCCAGAGGAATGCTACCGGATGACGCGGCAGCAGTTCCGGGAGGGAGCCCAGTTTATCAAGATCTGTGCGACCGGGGGCGTTTCGTCCGCCATTGATGATTACAATGATGTGGAGTTTTCTCCGGAGGAGATCCGGGTGATTGTAGAGGAGGCAGCGCGGCACAATACGTACGTGACGGCGCACTGCACCGGAACCAGAGGAACGAAGGAAGCGATCAAGAATGGGGTGCGCTGTATCGAGCACGGCGTTTTGCTGGATGAGGAGTGCGTGAAGCTGATGGCGGAAAAGGAGATTCCGCTGGTCACTACCTTATCGGTTTCGCTTGGGCTTGCCGATATGAAGGGACTTCCGGAGCATATGATGAGAAAGGCCGCGAAGCTGGGGGATGCGTCGAAGCATTCCTTTGAGCTGGCGCACCAGTATGGGATCCGGGTGGCACTTGGGACAGATTATTCCAATTCGCCCAATACACCTTTCCGGGAGATCGGAAAGGAGTTCTACAGCCTGACCCGCTGCGGCTACAGCAACATGGAGGCGATCAAGGCGGGAACCATCCACGGAGCCTGTCTGATGAAGTCGGATACGCAGTTTGGAAGCCTGACAGCCGGAAAGCTGGCGGATCTGGTGGTGGTGAAGGGGAATCCCCTTGAGGATATCCGGCTTTTGGCGGACGCGGACAAGATCAGTCTGGTCATGATCGGCGGAAGCATCAAAAAGAATCTGGCAGGAGGACAAAACGGTGGAGGGTGCGCAGAATGATACAAAGGGAAGAAATACAGCGCGTGCTGGAATATGCAAGGGCGAAGGGAATCGAGTTTGCCGAGGTATTTCTGGAGGACCGCGAGGAGACGAATATTCCCTGTGCGGCCCGTGTGGTGCAGGGGGTAAAGAGCCTTCGGATCTATGGCGCCGGCCTGTATCTCATCCAGGGCCTGCAGAATGTGTATCTATATACGAATCAGGTGACGGAGGCGGCGCTCTTTGCTCTGGTGGAAAAGGGAGCCGGGATGCTGGAGGCAAAGAAGCGGGCCGTGCAGGACGGCATCGTACTGAAAGAGCAGATCCGGCACAATCCGAACCCGGTGATCACCTATCCCTCTGAGGTAGAGAATCAGAGAAAAATCCGCGTGCTGCAGCAGGCGGATCTGGCGGCGCGGAGCACAGACGTATCGGTGCGGTCGCTGAATCTGAACTATTTTGATACAGACCAGAGGGTATGGATTGCCAACACAGAGGGGCTGTTTGCAGCAGACCGGAGAGTGACCTCCCGGCTTCGCCTGCAGGCGGTGGTCGCGGATGGAGAGGACGCATACGGAAGCTGGGACGATTATACGAAGGCGCAGGGGTTCGAAGCCTTTGAACAGGAGGAGAGCTATACGGAGGCAGTACGGGATATGATTCTTCGCATGGACCGGATCCGGACGGCAGACACGATCCGCCCTTGCACCGTTCCTGTGGTACTTGCCGCGGGAGGCTGCGGAACGCTGTGGCATGAAAGCTGCGGCCATTCTCTTGAGGCGATTGCCATTGCCCACAGAGGAAGCGCGTTTGTGGGCAAGCTCGGGGAAAAGGTGGCGAGCAGCAAGGTCACGCTGGTCGATGACGGAACGATCCCGGGACAGTACGGATCTGCGGCGATTGACGATGAGGGACATCCCACGCAGCGCAATGTCCTGATCGAAAACGGGGTGCTGAAGTCTTACATGTGCGACCGGTATTACGGAAAGCTTCTGGGTATGGAGAGCACGGGAAACGGAAGAAGACAGAACTATACATACGCGCCGGTTCCGCGGATGACGAACACCTGTCTGGCAGAGGGAACCGATGAGGAAGAGGAAATCCTCGGCTCTGTGGAGGATGGCCTGTATGTGGAGAGCATTGGCGGCGGCTTCGGGGGCATGCAGTTTTCTCTTGAAGTGAAGGAAGGATTCTGGATTAAGCATGGGAAGCTGGACCGGCAGGTGAAAAACATCATGCTGACGGGAAATGGAATCGATATTATCAAACGGATTGACCGGGTAGGGCGGAAGATGAAATATGAGAGGGGCGGTTTCTGCGGAGCCTCCTCCGGCCTTGTGCCGACGACGACGCCTCAGCCCATGGTCCGGATTTCTCATATGGCGATTGGGTAGAAAGGAGCAGGCAGAATGAAAGAGCTGGAACAATATCGGGCCGCGATGTCCCGTCTGCCCGAAGGATGCCGGGAGGCAGAGGCTCAGGCGGAGCGGCAGAAAAAGCTGTCGGTGGAGCTTGTGGACGGCATGCCGGGAGCCATGAGCCTTTCCGAGCAGACGGAGCTGTTTGTCCGGGCATCCGGGGAAAAGACAGGTATGGTCTATACACAGAAGCTGGATGAGGATCCGGACAAGGTGATCCGTCAGGCGCTGGTCAACAGTGAAGCGGGACAAAGTCCCAAGCCGGAGCCGATGTGTGCGCCCGGGCTGTGGGAGCAGCTTGGAAGAAGCCAGACGAGGGAGGAAGTGCCGGTTCCGGAAGTTTCTGTTCCGGAATTGAAGGAATTTGGCAGGGCGCTGTCTCAGGTACTCCAGAAGGAATGTGCGCAGGGCGACCGGGTGCGGATTTCCCTGGGGCAGACGATTTTGACGATGGGGCTTGTCAATTCGCTTGGCATGGATACGGCGGCCTCGGGAAGCCGCTATACCGCTGAGGTGATGACCGATTCGGGGTATGCCGGGTATCTGTCGGCGCCTGGCCTTGAGGAGCTGTCAGCGGATTATTTTCTGGAGGAGATGGAGCGGTGGAAGAGGACGAGACTTCCGGTGATTCCCTCGACGTCGGGTATCTTCCGTGCTGTGCTGTCCTCCGGTGTAGTGAATAATATTCTGATCACGGCGTGGCAGATGTTTACCGGGAGCAGGGCGCTTGGCGGCACGACTCCCTTCGCAGGGAAGGAAGGGCAGCAGATTTTTTCGCCTTGTGTGACGATCCGGGATTATAAGGGCGGAAGAGACAGTAAAAATTCTGTTACCTGCGGCTTCTCCTGGGAGCTGGACTGCGAGGGTGTGCCAAGTCAGGATTTGACGCTGGTGGAAAACGGAGTGCTGAAGGGGTGGATGCACAATCTGTCCTCAGCGTGGCAGGCAGGCGCGGCGTCGACCGGGAACGCAGGGAGAAAGACGCTGCTCAGTGGAAATATCCACACGGATACGCTCATTATGCCGAAAAACTTTACGATAGAATCCGGAAATGCGTCCCTGGGCGAGCTGCTTGCAGACTGCGGGGACGGGATCTATATTTTTGAAAATTATGACCAGTTTCATGCGCTGAATGTGGCAAGCGGCGATTTTGCGTTTCCCTGCAAGGGGATCCGGATTTGTGATGGAAAGCTTACCGGCGTGATGGAAGGGCTTACGATGAATGGAAATGTGGCGGGCCTGTTTTCTCATATCGAGAAGCTGGGACGGGACCGTGCGGTGAATCCGCTGGTGATGTACGACAGCTATACAGTGTCCGGACCGTCCATGCTGGTAAGGGAGCTTCGGATCAGTGGATGATCGGGATAGCAGATGCGGAGCCAATGTCAATTCGTCAATCAGCATCGTTCGGCTCATAGTATCTTAGGGATGGAACTGTAGAGGTGTCCACTCAAGGAATCCAGGAGTGGGGGATGCCCGGATGTTGTTGAATGAGTGACATTGAATGTTGAACAGCAGCGACAAAATACAGACAGGAGAGGACAACATGAAGATCATTGAAAAGGAACAGGTAAGACAATTATTAAAGCCGGGAATCTGCATTGAGCTGATGAAGGATGCAATGCTCGGGCTGGAGAATGGCACTTATGCGCAGCCGGCACGGTTGATTACGATTATGCCGAATACGGCGAAGTTTGGCTTTATGCCGGCTTATGTTGGCAGCTACTTTGGAGCAAAGGTGATTTCCGCCTATGCGCCGAATATGGGAACCGGATATCCTTCTCATATCGGTTATGTGATGCTGTTTGAGTCGGAACACAGCACTGTGGCGGGAATGATTGAGGCGGGAAGTATTACGGAGATCCGTACCGGGGCAGTCAGTGCGGCGGCCACCGATCTGCTTGCAAGGAAGGATGCCCACAGCCTCGCGTTCGTAGGTGCGGGAGCACAGGCAAGATCCCATCTTGCTGCAATCCGCGAAATCCGCGAGATCACTTCGGTGACGGTATATGATCTGTTTCCGGAGGCCGCAAGGCGGTTCAAGAAGGAGATGGAGGCGGCATACCAGATTCCTGTCCAGGTGTGCGAGTCCGTTGCGGAGGCGGTGAAGGAAGCGGATATCATCTGTACTGTATCGCCGTCGAAGGAGCCGTCGCTGTACGCGTCTATGGTGAGGCCGGGCACGCATATCAATGCGGTAGGCACCTTTACCCCGAATACAAGAGAGGTAGCTTCGGATCTGGTGGCTGCGTCGCGGCTGTACGCGGACCAGGTAGAGGCGATGAAGCTGGAGAGCGGCGAATATCTGATCCCGCTGCAGGAGGGGCTGATCACAGAAGCGCATATCCTTGGCTCCATCGGCGGACTGCTGGCAGGAAAGGCCGAAGGACGTAAGGATGACAGCCAGATTACGCTGTTCGATGCGCTTGGGCTGGCAGTCGAGGATGTGGCATGCGCAAGGTATGTCTACGAGCAGCTGCAGGCTGGATCCGATTGTGTGTGAGGCTGATTTGCAGAATAAAAGGAAGAAGGAACAAGAGAGGTGCTGACCCATGGAATTTGATTTTGAAACGCTGGCAGAGCGCAGACCGGCGAATATGAAGCGGATGATGACGCCGCCGGAGGTGACAGCCGCCGGGCTGCTCAGCTTTGACGGAGCGGAGCCTGATTTTCCGACGGCTCCGGTCATCCGGGACGCGATGGTCCGGTTTGCCCAGAACGGGCTTTACGGCTTTACGCTCTGTGATGATACATACAGAAAGGCAGTGGTCTGGTGGATGAAGAACAGCCGGAGGACAGACATCAGGCCCGAGTGGGTAGTACCTGCCCTTGGGACAATTTATTCCGTGGCAACAGCAATCCGGCTGTGCACGCGGGAAGGAGAGGGAATCATCCTGACCTCTCCCGTCTACAATCGCTACCGGCAGGCAGCGGACCGCCTGTACAGAAAGACCGTGGACTGCCCGCTGATTCAGGACGAGGATTCTTACCGGATCGACTGGGAGGCCCTGGAGCGGGCGATGCAGGAGCCGGAAAACAGACTGTTTCTTCTTTGCAACCCGCATAATCCCATCGGACAGATCTGGGGAAGAGAGGAGCTGGAGCAGCTGGCAGAGCTGGCGAACCGCTATCAGATCACCGTGTTCTCAGATGAAATTTTCGCGGATAACTGTTATGGAGGAAGGGAATGTCCCTGCTATCTGACGATTCCCGGCGCGGCTTCCCATGCGATTGTGGCTACCTCGCTGGGGAAATCCTTTGGTTTTACGGGGGTAAACCATGCGAATATTCTGATCGCAGATGACCATCTGCGGGAGCGGTTCACAGACCGCAGGACCAGAGACCATTACGGGAGTATGGACCCGATGGTGTATGAATGTGTGGTAGCCGCCTACAGTGCCCAGGGGAAAGCGTGGGTGGATGCGTTCAATTGCTATGCAGAGGAAACTATCCGGCGGATCCGTCAGTTTTTTGAACGGTATCTCCCGAAGGTTCGCATCTATGGCGGAGAGGGCGGATACATTCTCTGGATGGATTGGCGCAGGTACTTTGACACGGAAGAAGAGCTGATGAGGTTCCTGATCCGGAATGCGCATTTTTGTGTGGGGGAGGGCAGCGGGTACGACGCCCCGTGCTTTACCAGAATGTGTGTCGCGAGTCCCTGGTGGTGTATTGAGAAGGCGCTGCAGGAGCTGAAGACGGCGGCTGCAGCGTATGGTCTGCGGTGAATCCTTCTCGGCTGCCCATGCCGCAGCTGCCTTCTCACACTGACGTTTCCCTTTTGGTGATTGTCATCAGATGTAAAGGATTCATAGATACGTTTCTTTTTCAGTGTCCCATCTGGCTGACGGACCTCTTCGGTATGAGAGTACACAAGACAGCCGGAAGATAGATGAAGCCTATCCGTCCTGGCGAATCATAACGAACTTAGTAAGTCGCCCATCCGGCCAAGGAGCAGGGCGGCTTACTTATTTTTCAGATTCAGAATTCAATCACGGCGGCTGGCCGGGAGCGGAGTTCAGTGAGTTGTCGGACACGGGCAGTCTCCCAGTTAAGAACCATGTTGACATGCTCTTGACCGGAGGGGTCGAGGGTACGGTATTTCTTTATGTGTTCATACTCTGCAAGGGTTATATCGTTCTCTTTTTGAGGAAGATGAACAACGTCTTGGAATAAGTAATTAGCGTCAACGTTGAGATATTGAAAAGTAAACGCTAAAACTCAAGAAAACTTAGAAAAAGGTATTGATAACTCAAGAAACAAAAATGTTTGTCCAGGGAGCGAAAGACAACCAGGTGAAGACGATCCAGCGTCTGTTAAATGCCGCCGGGTACAAGGGCGCAAACAGGAAAATGCTGGACGTGGACGGTGAACTGGGCAGCAACACGGCCTACGCCATCGAAAAATTCCAGCGGGAAAACGGCATGAAGAATATCAACTTTGGAACAGTGCTGCCGTAGCGATACCACAATCCTTGGTTTTGAGTTGCATTTCGTGTTGCATAGCTGACCAAAATACCGTTTACAAAACGAATAATCAGCAGTTTGCTAGAATATCAGATCACAAAAACCGCGCAGATAGAGGAAGCCTCTATCTGCGCGGTTTAAAAAAGTGGAAGCAATGGGACTCGAACCCATGACCTCCCGCTAGTCAGGCGAGCGCGCTCCCAGCTGCGCTATGCTTCCATGCCAGAATTATAGCACATGCGCAGAAAAAAGCAAGAGAATTTTCAAAAAAGGAAACACTTTTTCCCACAAAATCTACAAGACGTGATATAATGCTTACAATCGGCTAATTAATGCATAGTATTAATTACGTTCAGAAACAAATTTTTGAAATGTATGTAATATGGTATACTGGCAGGAAGTGAGAGGTCACGGCGATATGAGGGAGCGATATACCATTGGAGTGTTAATTGGAAACGCAAATTCGCCGCATTCGATGGATTTGATGCAGGGCATCTATCATGCGGCGGAAAAGCTTGGAATGAGCGTGCTTTTTTTCCTTGGCATTCACAGTGATTCCTACTATTATTCCTATTTTGGAGATAATGCGGGCGACGACTATGATTATCAGTTCAATGTTGTCTATGACTATGCGCCATTCGGAAGGGTTGACGCGCTGATTATTTCTTATGGCACTATGGGGCAGTATCTGGAGCAGGATAACAAGGAGCTGTTTCTGGAGAAATTTCACGGGATTCCGTACGTGCTTCTGGAGGAGCGTGACTCCAGAGAGCGGGGAATGTCTCTGATTGCAGATAATTATCATGGAATGTACGAGATAGCGGAACACCTGGTAAGAGATCATGGCTATCGCAAGATCACCTACCTGGCCGGACCGCGTGGGAATACGGATGCGAAGGAGCGGATGGCGGCTGTCCGCGACGTGATGCGTGTGTATGGGATTCCATTTGATGAGAATCATATTGAGTATGGGGATTATACCGCCTGTGTGGAAGCAGAAGTGAACCGCCTTCTGGACCGCCATCCGGATATGGATGCGATGATCTGCGCGAATGATGTGATGGCGGATACCGTCTATAAGGAATGCGCCGCGCGGGGACTGGTGGTCGGGCGTGATATTGCAGTTACCGGGTACGACGACTGGGAGGTAGCTGCGTCGATGAATCCGCCGCTCACTACGGTGCTCCAGAATGCTTATGATATGGGCTATATGGCATTGATCGGAGCGCTGAAGCTTTTGCAGGGCAGTGCAGCGCGCACGGTAGTCGTGCCTGCCCATGTCAAATACCGTGGTTCCTGCGGCTGTGATGCCGCAGCGGATCATAAGTCGGAGCTGACCGAGGAGGAGGTAGCGAGAGACTGGGAAGATTATTGCAGGCATTCGATTGTGAAGTGTGTGGAAATGTCTCTTCTGGCGAATGCGAGTGAGGATATCCGCATGGCGGTCGAGCAGAATATCCGGCGAATTCTCCGCCACGATTTCCGGAAGAAGGAGAACCATGATGCGATGCTTCTGCAGTTAAAGGTGCTGCTCAGCAGCAGTGTCGGGCAGTACATTTCTGCCTATTCGCTGATGCAGGCTCTGATTTCGTGTATGGATGAGTGGATTCGCAGACAGCTGCAGTATCCGGATGAGACGTGGTGCGACTGCCTGGAGCTGATGGAACTGAAGGAGCAGGTGCAGGAAACCATCATGGTGCATATTGTAAAGACCGACAAGGACCGGTTTTCGATGTTCCAGCAGGAGACCTGGTTTTTGCCGCTGATTGCGCGGGACATGATGAATCATATCAATGATGAGAAGGAATTTTACTATGCGGCGATGCAGAAGCTCTCGGCGCTGAAAGCGAGAAATTCCTATCTGTACATATTTGAAGAGCCGATCCGCCATCCGAAGGGGAGTGAATGGCGTTGTCCGGAGAAACTTTATCTGGCAGCGTTCCAGGAAGGAACGCATGTGACGGCGTACGCGGAAGAGGACTGGCCGGTTCTTACGGGAGAGAACGGATTTTCCTCGTTCTATTCCGGCGGACGCTATGCGATGAGCATTTTCTGTCTGTTTTCGGGGGAAACACAGTATGGAATTCTGGTGACAGAGATTCATCCGTCGAACCTTGCGCTGTCCTACCTGATCAGTATGGAGATTGGAAATGCATTGAAGTTTCATGAGTTGTCCCGAGAGCAGCGCAGGACGAGCCGGGAACTGGAAAGTTTGGTGGAAGAAATCCGGGAAAAGAATGAGGTGCTGAACTTTATTTCCGAGTATGATCCGCTGACCAGGATTCTGAACCGCAGAGGCTTCATGGAGCGCGCCGTCCGGTTTAACCGGGAGCATAGCGGGCAGCAGGCAGGGATGATTTTTGTGGATCTCGACCATCTGAAGCAGATCAATGACTGTTTCGGTCATCTGGAAGGGGATTTTGCGCTGAAGTGCAGCGCTGAAGCCATTCAGTCCGCGGTTCCGGAGCTTGGTATCGTCGGAAGAATCGGCGGCGATGAGTTTGCGGTGCTGATACCGGGTGGAAAGAATGAGACGGAGCAATTCATTCAGCGCGTCCAGGATACCTGTGCCAGGTTTAATACTACCTCCGAGAAGGACTATTATGTGGAGGTATCCATGGGCTGTGAGTGGATTGTCTGCAGCGAGGAGCTTGTACTTTCTGAGGTGCTGAAGAAGGCAGACGAGGCTCTGTACCATGCAAAGGAAAACCGGAGAGCGTCAGTCTGGAAGGATGCGTGAAACGTGTTCTGAGAAAATATTAAAAATGACTAATGGTCAATTATTACAAAAATCTGCGCAAGGATTGGAAAATTCTTGTGACAGATTAATATTGACCATTAGTCATTTTTGCGTATAATGATATCAGACACGAAAAGCCCGGCCTGTGGATAAAGGGCAGGAATCAGCCAATCGCGGGAAATGATTTTACCCGGAGGAATCGGGAGAGAAGGCAGCGATTTGCATAGTATTGCACTGTCGTGGAAACTGGCCGTAAATCAGCATATGGCAGGAGGAGACCGATATGAACAGAAACAGAAAGTGCAGCAGAAAGATGACAGCCGGCCTTGCAGTTGGTATGGCAGCGGTGCTTGGAGCGATGCCGGTCTGTGCCGCAGCAGAAGAAGGAGCGATAGCAAAAGAGGAGACCGTCTATGTCAATGCGGACGCGGCAGGCAGACAGGAGCAGGTCACGGTATCGAGCTGGCTGAAAAGCGCCGGGACGGAAGGGGAACTGAAGGATCAGAGCAGCTTAAGTGATATTGTGAATGTAAAAGGCGAGGAGACCTTTTCCCAGAAGGGAGAGGAGCTGACGTGGAACGCAGCTGGCGAGGATATCTATTATCAGGGTTCCTCGGATGCGGAGCTTCCGGTTGGCGTGAAGCTGACGTACTATCTGGATGGGAAAGAGACAGATCCGAAGGAGCTTATCGGCAGGAGCGGTCATCTGGAGATCCATGTGGAGTATCAGAATACTGCGGTTCGGACGGCGAACATAAACGGGAAGGAGGAATCGATGTACATCCCATTTGTGATGGCAACCGGGATGATTCTGCCGGGGGAACATTTTTCTAATGTCACAGTGGACAATGGAAAGGTCATATCGGATGGCAGCAGGGAAATCGTGGTCGGCTTCGGAATCCCGGGGCTTGAGGAAAGCCTGAAGCTGGAGGAGCTAAAGGAAAAGCTGGCGGAGACAGAAGAAGACGGGGAAAAAGGGGATTTGCCGGAAGAAACAGCGATACCGGTGGCAGAAGCAGAAACTGAGAGCGAGCGTGAGGAGGAGCTTACGATTCCGGAGGGCTTCATCGTTGCGGCAGAGGTACAGGAGTTTTCTATGAGCCCGACCTTTACCGTTGCACTTTCTGATTTGCTCCAGGAGCTGGATCTGGGGGATGGCAATGACCTGGATGATCTGAAGGACGCTATTGGCGAGCTGGAAGACGCGGCTATGAAGCTGGTGGATGGCACACAGGAGCTTGCAGACGGTGTATCTACGCTGGAAGAGAAATACGGAGAGTTCGATGAGGGCGTTCAGGAGCTGCGGGAGGGCGCCTCAGACCTTGCGGACGGCACGACGACGCTGCGGGAGGGCGCATCGGATCTTGCAGACGGCACGGCAGAGCTGAGGAATGGTGCATCAGAGCTCGCGGATGGTACGACAACGCTGCGGGAAGGCGCGACAGATCTCGCAGATGGCACGGCAACGCTGCGGAAAGGTGCGTCGGATCTGAAGGATGGTACGGCAGCGCTAGCAGGCGGGGCATCGGATTTGAAGGATGGCACGGCACAGCTGCGTTCTGGAACGGGCACATTGAAATCCGGGACCGCGCAGCTTTTGACTGGTGCGGGAACTTTAGCAGACGGAACCGCGGGGCTGCGTAAGGGAGTTGGTACGCTGAAGTCCGGTACTTCACAGCTTTTGACCGGGGCAGGAACCTTAAAGGATGGCACAGCAGAGCTGTGCGCGGGAACGGATACGCTGAAATCAGGGACCTCAGAGCTCTTAACAGGAGCGGATACATTGAAGAACGGTACTTCACAGCTGGCAGGCGGCGCAGGGGAACTGAAGACGGGGGCTTCTGCACTTAAATCAGGCGCATCAACTGCAGGCAGCGGTGCAGCGGCCCTGAAAAAGGGAATCGATGCCTATACGGATGGGGTGAATCAGCTGGGAAGCGGCATTCAGACCTATCTGGGGCAAGAAGGGGTGCTTTCCGGTAAAGCAGAGGAATTTCAGGCGGGGATGGATACACTCGCAGAAGGAGTAAACGCATATGTCACGGGCGCTCAGTCGCTGGCGGATGGAGTTCTCGGCTATGTAGACGGAGAAGAGAAGCTGAATGCAGGTGCACAGGGACTTCTCGCGCTGCAGCAGGGACTTCCGGCAGTGCGGCAGGGGATTGGCAGCCTGCGAGACAGCATTGGCACAAGCGGTGCGGAGGGAACCCTGTATGCTGGCATAGAGGCGCTCGCAGGCGGGCTTGCACAGCTGGAGCATGCGCTTTCCGCAACGGATCTGGGCAGCTCTGTCGGACAGCTATCGGGAGAGATTTCAGCGATGCAGACAGCCGGGAGGAATCTGCAAGAACAGGTAACTGTCATGCTGGAAGAAATCAGCCAGGAGAACTATCCGGCACAGCTGGAGAAGCTGTCACAGGCAGCGGACGGGCTGCAAATTTCCCTTGAGGCGCTTCAGACTGGGCTCAATGAGGGATTTGCCGGAGCGCAGGCTCAGATTGCGGCATCTGCAAACAAGGCGCAGAACGAAGCGGCTGAACAGGTCAACCAGCAGATCCGCACGGCAAATGAGCAGATTGCGGCATCTGCGGGGACAGTAGAAAAGACGGCGGCTGCAGCAGCTCAGTCGGCAGGCGAGCAGGCAGGTATCAAAGCATCTGCGGCAGCAAATGAGGCGGTGTCTGAGGTTGTATCAGCGGCAAATGCGAAGCTTGCGGCGCAGGCAGAGACTGCGAATGCGGAGCTTGCGGGTGCAAGAGCAGTGCTGAAGAACGCAATTGAGGCGAACCAGAACGATCCGGAGACGGTCAGAGCACTGAATGATGCATTGGCACAGCTGAATCAGTCAGTGACAGCAGATGCGATGGCAGCAGAAGCAATCACGATCTCTGTGCCGGTAGATACGTCAGGAATTCAGGCAGAAGTAACACCAGTTGCAGAGATTGCTGCGGAGGATCTGGCGGTATCGGCAGGATCGGTAACTTTGCCGGATGCGGGAGATGTGAACACCTATCTGTCACAGATTGCCGATGGAGTTAGAGGGCTTTCTGAAAAGCTTGCGGGTATTTCAGGCAGTCTGAATGGGATCCTTGCAGGTTCAGATATGACAGAATTGCAGGAGCATAGAAAGAACCTGGAGGCTGCAGTGGAGGCGGGAAATCCGCTGGAGAGTCTGACTGGTGCCGTCGCGCAGCTCGATACTGACGCAAAGCAGCTGCTCGGTGTGATGCCGTCGCTGTCAGCAGGTGCGCAGCAGCTGTATGACGGAACGGAAAGTTTCCAGACAGCTTCCGACGGAATCACAGCATTACTCTCTGGTTTTGAACAGCTTGGCGCGAATAATGAGGCATTGAAGCAGGGAGCGAATACTCTTAAGAGCAGTTCGTCTGCCCTGACAGAGGGAGCGGCTTCTCTGCAGAGCGGCGTGCAGCAGCTGATGTCTGGTCTGGGTACTTTGAGTACACAGCTGTCCGGTGGCGCAGCAGAGCTGATGGGGAACAGCGATACGCTTCGAAGCGGCGCAGCATCACTGCAGCAGGGGATCACTCAGCTTGAAAGCGGCGCAGCGCAGCTGGCAGATGGCGCCGGAAAGCTTGAGAGCGGCACTTCACAGGTAGATACAGGCGCCGCTGAGCTCAAGGCGGGCATCCAGAAGGCGGACGCTGGAGCAGGTGATCTTAAGCGTGGTGCGGTAAAGCTGGATCATGGTGCGAAGGATCTGAAGAATGGAATCTCACAGGTAGATTCCGGAGCTGCCGATCTCATGAGCGGCGCGGTAAAGCTGGATCATGGCGCTGGCGATCTGAAAGATGGCGTTTCACAGGTGGATTCCGGAGCTGCCGAGCTGGTGAGCGGAGCTGCGCAGTTGGATCATGGCGCGGGTGATCTGCTGGATGGCGCGCAGACACTGGATGGCGGCGCGGGCGACTTACTGGACGGTGCAAAGGAACTGGAGTCCGGTGCAGGGGATCTGCTGGATGGCACAAAGACGCTGGAATCCGGCGCGAATGACTTGTTTGAGGGTACGCAGACTTTGGATAACGGTGCAGGAGATTTGCTTGACGGGGCCGAGGAATTGGAGTCCGGTGCAGGGGATCTGCTGGATGGCGCGGAAACGCTGGAGTCCGGAAGCGCGGAGGTAAAGGACGGTATTTCGGAACTGCTTGACGGAGCCGAGGAACTGGAATCCGGTATGGAGGAGTTCAATGAGGAGGGCATCCGTAAGCTGAGCGACCTGTTCGGAGACGAGCTGGAAGCGTTGTTTGACCGGCTTCGTGCACTGAGTTCCGACGACTATGTGTACGATTCGTACAGCGGTAAGGCAGACGGTATGGGCGGCAGTGTGAAATTCATCATTGAGACTGCGCCGATTGCGAATGACTGAGAAATTTTACTTGAATCACACAGGTAAGGATGAACACCGGGATGGCGGAAAGCGGGATGAAGCTTTCTGACATCCCGGTGTTTTTGCTTTACAGGAGCAGGCTTTTTTCTTGACGGCGGTTTGTTTGGAGTGTATGCTAAGAGGAGCCACAAAACGCTGTGCCAGGAGTACTCTGCACGAAGCACAGAGACGCTCGGATGACGATATGCCTTCGGCGGCAGATGCGCGGGGAGCTGTCGGGCTGCGGCAGGCAGGAGGTGGAACAGCGAAGCTCTGAGAATAAGGGCCTGATTGGTGATAAAGCAGAAATGCGGACAGTACAGTTCAGTTTCAAAATTTTGCTCAGTATACAGGAGGAAGAACATGCAGAAAATATTCAGATTGTATGAGAAATATAAGGAGATTATTCATTATTTAATTGTCGGCGGGCTGACGACGGTGGTCAGTCTTGCGGTCTATTACGGCTGTGTCCTGACTATACTGGACCCAGAGGTTCCAGTGCAGCTGCAGGCAGCAAATATCATTTCCTGGATCGCATCTGTGACGTTTGCCTATTTTACAAACCGCCGTTTTGTCTTTGAAAGCAAAAATCAGAACCGTCTCCGGGAGGCGGCCGCTTTCTACAGCTCCCGGCTTGCGACGCTTGCGATGGATATGGCCTGTATGTTTTTAATGGTGACAGTCTGCGGGTGGAATGACAAGCTTGCTAAGTTAGCTGTGCAGGTGATCGTGATGGTTGCGAATTATGTGCTGAGCAAATTTTTCGTATTTCAGAAGAAGTAAAGGAAGAAGCAGGAGCAGGGAATCGTGTAATCATGCCGGATACATACAAATATTATAAGAGAAAGATGAGGAGAATCCTATGAGCGGATATGAAAATTACAGTGTGTCAAATCTTCTGGTGATGGCCGGTCTGATCGTGGGAATGCTGGTGGTGTTTGTCTGCTATATGCAGTATGAGAGGAGGAAGCAGCGAAAGCGCCTGATGGCGCGTATCCGGTCAGAATGGGGGCAGGAGCTGCAGCGGGAGTATGACGCGGCAGAGTATGATGCGATCAGCCACTATTATCTCAACCGGGAGACGGATGCGTTCCAGGTGGATGATATCACATGGAATGATCTGGACCTGGACCGTGTGTTCCGGATGCTGAATCATACGCGTTCCTTCCTCGGTGAGAGCTACCTGTATTATCAGCTGCGCACACCCGAGCTGCACCCGGAGAAGCTGGCTGGCTTTGAAAGGCTCGTTTCCTATTTTCAAGAGCATACAAAAGAACGGGAAGAGATAGAATTTTTCTTTGCGAAAATCGGGAAGACCGGACGGCAGTCTATTTTTGACTATATTTACAATCTGGCATCGGTACATGCGGGAAGCAATCTGGTCCATTTTAGCATGTGCGCGTTTCTGGCTGCCTCGGTGGGGATGCTGTTTGTTGTCCCACAGGCAGGGGTGCTGCTGGTATTGGCAGCTTCCGGACTGAGCATGGCGACGTATGAGCATTACAAGCGTCCGATTGCACCGTACGTCACCTCCTGTGCGGCGCTGGAGAGGCTGCTCTCGCAGGCGGAGAACATGCTGAAGCTGGACAGCCCGCTGATTCAGGAACGGAAGGAACGGCTGAAAAAATTAATCCGGGTGTTCCAGAGACTGCGCCGGAATATGACCTTTCTGCTGCTCGGGGATCAGGTAGGCGGCGGAATTGAGCAGCTTCTGATCTCGTACATCAACAATCTTCTTCATATTGATCTGATTCTGTTTCCGACCGTCGTGAAGGATATCAGCGCCCATATGCGGGAGTTCGAGGAGCTGACCGAGGAGCTGGGAAAACTGGAATCAGCAATTGCAGTGGCCTCCTTCCGGGAACTCTATCCGAATCACACGCTTCCAGAGCTGCGGAAGGAGGGGGCACTGTCCTTCCGGGCAGACGGGCTTTATCATCCGCTGATCAGCGATCCGGTAGCGAATTCCATCGACACGGAGCAGTCCGTGCTCCTGACGGGGGCGAACGCATCCGGCAAGTCATCGTTTTTAAAGACGGTCGCGCTGGCGGCCATTCTTGCGCAGACGATTCATACTGTTCCCGCTAAGCGCTACGAGGCACGCTATTTCCGGGTCTATTCCTCTATGGCGCTGCGGGATGACCTCGCTGCCGAGGAGAGCTATTATATGGTAGAAATCCGTTCTCTGAAGCGGATCCTGGACCGGATGGACGGGGGAGAGCCGATCCTGTGCCTGGTAGACGAAGTGCTGCGCGGGACGAATACGATCGAGCGTGTCGCGGCATCCTCCCAGATCCTGAAACGGATCGCGCGTGCGAATCTGCTCTGCTTCGCGGCGACGCATGATCTGGAGCTGACGTATCTCCTCGAGGGTATTTACCGCAACTGCCATTTTGAAGAGGAGGTCACGGAGGAGGAGATACGGTTTGACTATCTGCTGAAGGAGGGCCGCGCAACCACGCGCAACGCGATCCGGCTGCTGGCGCTGATGGGCTTCGAGAAGGAAATCATCGACAGCGCGCAGAAGCTGGCGGAGGAGCTGGCGGAAAGCAACGCCAGCCAGCAGTCTCTGCGCATGCGCTGAGACAACGTAAGAATTTCCGGTATATTTGCGGCCTCGCCCAGCTACTTTGCCGAGGAAAAATCATGCCGCAGAGTCTTTCAAGACATGAATGGTACAGCACACTTGCTTCTATCAATCCGAAAGTCCTGTGATTTCGACCTGGCACATTTTCATCGTTGCAAGCGCTGCCTGGTGGGTTTCCGGCGTAACACCCGCGCAGCAGCTTGCATCGACACGCACACGTATTTCCGGATAAAGCGCCTTGATGATCAGCGCATTGGAGACCACACAGATGTCGGTACAGAGACCGATCAGCTCCACATCTTCTAACGCATACTCCTTCCAGCCGGTAAAGCCGAAGGCTGGCTTGTTGATATAGATCGCGCCCGGCACCTCTAGGCAGTCTGCGATCTGCCAGCCATCGGTTCCCTCGACACAGTGTACCACGGGCAGGTGACGTCCTTCATTTGTTGTCAGATAATTATCCTGATGAGTATCTCTGGTAAAGATAATTTCATCGCCATCCCTCTGATATTGCGCAATTTTTTCTTTCACACGCGCTACAATTGCCTCCGCCTCTCTGGTTCCCAGAGAGCCATTAATAAAATCCCTTTGCATATCGATCACAATCAATGTTTTTTTCATGGCAGATCCTCCTGTTGGCAGCGGGAATATTTCCCTGATATGAGTGTACGGTTCTGAACATTTTAGTTGATTTTTGAAAGCCCGTCAAGCGGAAACAGCGCTACATGCCGTTCCGCAGCAATTGCTGTAGTCAGAAAATAAGATAGAAAATGTCGGTTTTTGTATATTTTGCAGAGCGAAAAATGAGTAGAATCATAGTAAGGGTTCCTATGCTTTGATGACAGGGGAAGGAGAGGGAACATGCCGGAGAGGAAGAAGCTGGTTCGACGATGCCAGGTGCAGATAGCAGGAGGGAGAAGAATGGAGGAGCAGAAGGGATGAGCACGATGCAGGGAATGATCATCAGAGACAAAAGCTTTTACCGGAAGGTTCTTGCGATTATGCTTCCGGTGGTATGCCAGCAGGCGATCAATATGGGCGTGAACATGATGGATACGATGATGCTTGGAAGTCTTGGAGAGCTGCAGCTTTCTGCGTCCAGCCTAGCGAATCAGTATTATCAGTTTTTTACGATCTTCTGCATGGGGATTCTGGGTGGGATGAGTGTCCTTTCAGCGCAGTTCTGGGGAGCCGGGGATAAGGAGCGGGTGCGGGACACCTTCAACATGGCGCTGAAGCTTGCGCTTTGCGTGTGCGTTGTTTTTGCACTGCTGACCTGGTGCTTCCCACGCCAGATTATGACCATCTATACCTCAGAACAGGAGGTTATCGACTATGGAGTGCGCTATTTGAACATTACGGTCTTTGTGTTCTGTCTGCACGGTACCAGCCTGATTGCGTCCAGCCTGATGCGCACCGTGGGAAAGCCGCGCCTTGGCCTGATGGTTTCCTGCATATCCTTTTTTGTCAACATTGCGGCGAACTATATCTTTATCTTCGGCAAGTTTGGCGCACCCCGCATGGAGATTGCCGGAGCGGCGCTTGGAACACTGATCGCGCGGGGCGTGGAATTTCTGGTTACTTTTGTCTATATCTTCCGGATTGATAAGGCGCTGGGACTGCGGCTGGTGCATCTGAAGAAAATGCCTTCGCTGCAGTTCTTCCGGAGCTATCTGAAGATTGGCGCGCCGGTACTCGTATCCGACGCCCTGCTCGGGCTTGGCGGAAACATCGTGTCGGTCGTGATGGGGCATATGGGTGCTGCCGTGGTGGCGGCAAACGCGATCTGCATGGTTGTGGACCGTCTCTGCACGGTGGTCGTACAGGGCGTGGGCAATGCCTCCAGTATTATTACCGGGAATACAATCGGAAAGGGACTGAAGGAGGAGGCCATGCGGCAGGGTTATACCTTCTACCTTCTCAGCATCGGCTTTGGCGTGGTAAGCGCAATTCTGGTGACGGTGGTAGGACCGCTGACTATCGCGATCTATTCTCTGGAGCCAGAGACTATTGAGCTGACGAAGCAGATGATGAATGCCTATGCGGTAATCGTATTTTTCCAGTGTATTCAGTCAGTGATGACCAAGGGAGTGCTGCGCGGCGGCGGAGATACGAAGTTTTTGATGGTGGCGGATATCCTGTTTATGTGGCTGGTATCCATTCCTTTCGGCGCTGCGGGAGGTCTTCTGTTTGCATGGCCGGCGTGGCTGGTCATGATTTGCCTGCGGGTGGACTATATGATCAAGTCCGTTTGGTGTATTGCGCGGCTGCGCTCCGGAAAGTGGGTCCATGAGGCTGACGGTGTGGAGGAAGCCAGACAGATGGCGGGAAAGTAAGTGGGAGCAAGAGCGAACCGAAGGAGATGAGGCAGAGAGATGGCGGAATGGAAGAAACGGAGCAACTCAATCCGGGGTTATCTGTTTGTGAGCGGAGCTTTGTGTACATTGTTATTTTTGGCGCTGTTTTTGTGTTTCGGAGGCTTTATTCTAGTTCAGTATCACAGAAACTATAAAGAGGAGCATGATGCGCTGACTGCGGAATATGCCAGGAGTTTTGAACAGGATATGGACTCCATGGAGTCCTATATCCGGAATCTGTACAGTGACAATGCGCATTATCAGCAGCTGAAGCGGCAGAAGATCAGCCAGATGCAGTGGATGTCTGCGGCCTGGTATCTGAGCAACACGCTGGCAGGAAAGGCGGCAAACATTGATTATTTTGGCGGTGTGTTCTACTATGACGCAGACTGGGATTCCATGCGAAGCCAGTACAGTTCCTTTCCGTATGCCGGCAATCAATACGGGCTGAATCAGGAGATTAAAACGCGGCTGCGTGAGAGCTCGCATGGGTTGTTTCCCTATGAGGAAACCTTTCTCTACGAAGGAGAGGCGTACCTGATGTATGCAGTGGGCGGAGCCGGGCATCTGCTCGGGTACACAATCAACCTTTCGAGGTATTTTCCTAACCGGGAGGATATGCAGCTTCTGATCTGGGATAAGGACGGGGGGGCGCTTCTGGCGAATCTTGGAGAATGCATTCTGGAGGAAGAGGAGCTGAAGCTGCCGGATGGGAACGGGAGAGGATTGGGAAATCTGACACAGCTTGTATCCTGCCGGCAGATCGCCAAAGGACGTCTGACACTTGCCGTTATCAGGGAGGAATACGGGCTGATATTCTGGAGCAAAGCGGAATTTCAGTTCTTGTTTATTCTGGTGCCGGTGCTGGCATTCCTGGGATTCTGGAAAATTTATCGTTTTATCCGGAAGATTCTATATCAGCCGATTGAGCATGTCATGTATCGGCTTGCAGAGCTGAGGGAGGAAAGCGCAGAATCCGGGGCAGGAACCGGGACCGGGCCGCAGCCGTCCCGGAACGATCATGCAGAGCTGGAGGAAGTCCGCGTGATCAATGAGAAACTGGATCAGATGATTGCGGAACTCCGGCAGCTGGAGCAGGCGGGCTATGAGAAAGAAAAAGAGGCGAACGCGGCGCTGCTTCAGTATTATCAGCTCCAGATCCGGCCGCACTTTTTCCTGAACTGCCTGAATGTCATGTCCTCGCTGCTTGGCCGAAACGATCTGGAGACAGTGAAAACTCTGATCTATTCCGTGTCCAGGCATTTTCGCTATGTTTTTCAGGATTCGAATAACCTGGTAACACTAAAGGAAGAGCTGGAGGAGGTAAGCGCCTACTGCAGCATTAATATTATAAAAAACAATCTGCCGGTTCTGCTGCAGACAGAGGTGGAAGACGGGCTGGATACAGTGCGGATTCCGGTGCTGAGCATACAGACGTTTGTAGAAAATTCGCTGAAATATGCAGTGAGAGAGGATCAGGTGCTATCGATTGCGATCAGGGCGGAGCAGGCAGAGGTAAACGGCGAGCGCTATGTCTGTATCCACATCTCAGATAACGGAAGCGGGTATCAGATGGAGCAGCTCGAGAGTCTGAACCGGCCTGTGACCGGATTCCAGTACCACTCGATGCAGGTCGGGGTCGATAATATCAAGTACCGCATTTATCTGCTATACGGAGAGCGGGCGAAGGTTTGTTTTTTTAATAATCCATCAGGAGGGGCGGTGACAGAGATTCTGTTGCCGCAGGGGGGAAATGAATCTGCTGATTATTGATGATGAACGAATTATTTTGGAAAATGTATATGCTCAGCTCCAGGAGATGAAGCTTGGGATGGAGCGCATTGACCTGGCAGGAAGTACCGGCGAGGCGAGAAAGCGAATGGCTGATTGCCATTATGATATTTTTCTGTGTGATATTGTCATGCCGGGCGAGGACGGGATCAGTTTTGCAAAATGGGTGCTGGAGCGGGAGCCGGAGGTGAAAATTATTTTTCTGACGGCCTATGCGGATGTGAAGTACATGAAGGAAGCGATCTCGATGCAGAGCTTCGACTATGTACTTCAGCCAGTGAGCAGTGCGGAGCTGAAGGGAGTCATCGAGCGGGCGATTGCGCAGATCCGGATCGAGAAGCGGAACCGGGAGCTGATGCAGAGCGGCGCGTTTTTCCAGAGCTATGAGGAGGATATTCTGGAGATCGGCGTGCTGAAGTATCTGGAGGGACAGTCGGAACAGCACTCTTATTCGGACCGGTTGAAATCGCGCTATCATATTGACCAGCGGAGAAAGACGCTGTATCTTCCGGTGAAGGTCGAGGTGCTTGAGAGCCGGAAACAGATCGAGAAGCTGGAAAATCCGCTGCAGCGGCTGGTTTACCGGAATGTACTGGATGAGGTACTATACCCGCTGCACATCAGCAGTATCGTGCTGCTCGAGGAGAAGAGTACGGATTTTATTGCGATTTTGCACTGGGACGAGGAAATGAGCTGTGAAAAATCGCTTATCCTGGAAAAGCTGGAGTGCTTCCGTGTACTGTCCTACCGCGTGCTATTGACAAACCTTGCGCTGTATTGCGGGAACATTGGAGAAGAGGGGAGCCTGGAAGGGTGTCTGAACGCCTTAAATGAGCTTCAGAAGGATAATGTGCGCAGAGAGAGCCGCGTCTTTGCGGCGAAGACGGGAGAGCCGGATGCCGGGAGCCACTCCTTTGAGCTGCAGGTCAACACCTGGAAAAAGCTGCTGGAGCAGGATCAGTTTGGCTCCTTTCGCGACAGCATTCTCGCTTATCTGGACCGGGACGGCAGTCACCGCCGCATGAATGCCGCAAGCATGATGAGGCTGCATCAGAGTGTGACACAGCTTTTGCTTCTATATTTAGTGAATCATCAGATCGGGAGTGACCGCATTTTCGATGCAGAGCTGCCGTATATCACCTGGATGAGTGCGGGACAGCGGCTGGATTTATTTATGGAAGCACTGGACCATATTACTGGGAGGCTGCAGGAATTGGTAGGAAATAAAAAATCACGGGATGTGGTGCAGGAAACGATCAAATACATCCAGAAGAATCTGGACCGCGATGTTTCCGTCTCGGAGATCGCAGAGTTTGTCGGGATGAATTCGGAATACCTGACGAAGCTGTTTAAAAAGGAGACGGGCTACAATCTGAAGAAATATATCGTAAACGAAAAAATGGAATCCGCGAAAATGCTATTGACGACAACCGCGCTGCCGGTCACGCTGATCTCCGACCATGTGGGATACGGGAATTATTCGAATTTTACAAGAAGCTTCAAGCAGCTTGTGGGCTGTACGCCAGTCGAATACAGGAAGGCTGCGGAAAATCAGAAAATGCAACAATAGGGAACGGATTTTGCATATCATTCCGCTGTATTTTCTAATAAAATCAGACTATCAAAACAAGCATCCAAAAAGCGGTACTGCAGCAGATGAATCGGCAGTTTCTGCAGAAGCGTTTCGTTACTGGTTCCAGATGAGATGTGTCTTGTGAAGCATGGGATGATTCACATCCAGAGTAGCTGTGAACGGTAATACGGTTTCCGGCAGGGTTCCGCAAGGATGGGAAAAAGATGGGAGGATTTTACTATGAAGAAAAAAGCTTTGGCTCTGACACTGGCGGCAGCAATGCTGGCATCCGTACCTGCTGGCCTGGTACATGCAGAGGAGCAGGCGTCCAATCCGGATGAATGGCCGGTCGTTACCGTGCAGGTACCGGTATTAAGCGATATGCCGGATGAAGAGATCGTGGAGGATGCCTTGAATGAGTATCTGGTATCGATTAACGCGGGCGCGAAGGTAGATCTGGTACAGATGGCGCTTGGCGACCTGTCCACACAGCTCACGCTGATGCTGTCAGATACGCAGCAGCCGCTCGATCTGTTCTGCTGGAGATTCTATTCCACGCTGGACAGCTGTGTGAAGAACGAACAGTGTATTTCCCTGGAGCCGTATCTCGATGTCTACTCGGATCTCTGGGAGATGTATCCGGAGAAAGTGCTGAAGACACAGCAGATTTCGGGTGTGCAGTACGCGGTTCCGTCTGTAGACAGCTACGGCACATACGAGGTATATATTCTTCGGAAGGATGTTGCCGAGGAGATGGGAATCGCGGATCGGGACGGTGAGCGGATTACTCTCGATGAGATGACCCAGATTATGAAGGATGCAAAGGCGGCGCATCCGGAATACGCATACATGGTCAATACGAACGATGAGCCGGTGATTGGCATCGACACGCTCGGAAACAGCAACTGGCTGGGGGTCCTGATGAACCGTGGCATCGGCACAAAAGAAATCGTGAATCTCTACGAGACGCAGGAGTGGAAGGATTTCTGCTATCGGATGAAGGACTGGAATGAAGCAGGTCTTCTGGTTGACGATCCGCTCAACAATGAGATGACCATTTCCCAGTACAACAATGGTGTGGCAGCAGGCTGCTATATGGGCGGCTACAGCCCGGACTACATCAAGGCGCTGATCGCGTACAGCCCGTATGAGCCGATTGCATTCCAGCTCACAGACCTGGTAGGCACGAGCTCTTCCGTTCTCGGCGGCTGGATGATTTCCTCCGTCTGCGAGAATCCGGATGCGGCGATGAAGATCCTGTACCTGATGTCGACGGATGAGACGGTTGCGCGCTATCTGATTCTTGGTGTGGAAGGTACGCATTATTCTGTAGATGAGAAGGGCATTGCCCGCCGTCCGGAGGGCGTGACGCAGAGCACCGCGACCTGGAATCAGGACTGCCCGTGGTTCTACCCGAACCAGTGTCTGAGCCTTCCGCTTGAGACGGATATGACGACCTACTACACCGATATGCTGAAGGCGCCGGAAACCGCACAGTTCTCTGAGGCGATGGGCTTTGTGTTTGACAGCGCAGAGGTCTATGACGAGATGGCGGCCTGCACAACGGTGGTAGCGGAATACAGAGATGCGCTTCTGTACGGCCTGGTGGATGTGGACACCTACCTGGAGGAGTTCAATGACGAGCTGAAGGCTGCAGGAATCGATGCTATCATCGAGGAGGAGCAGAGACAGTTTGATGAATGGCTTGCACAGCAGTAATCGGTTCTGAGGGAATCTGTTGAGGGTGTTGCAAAATACTCCAAG